>CAZNFQ010000032.1:0-20764 GCA_964571965.1 uncultured bacterium
GCGTCTGGTATCCGAGGTGCTGAAAAGCAGAGCTGAAAGCATCCGTCCGAAACCGGCGGGGGTTGCCTTCATCATCTCAATGTGTCTTGATACTATGGCGGTTCCCTGGACCATATAGCGGTCTTCGCCGGTGGCAGCCCAGAGCTTGAAGAGAACTTCAGCGGCAGAGGAAAGCCCTGAGGGAACAGCGCTGTCCATTGGATTCGATGTTTTCAGGAACAATTCCTCATTCCCATTGCCCGAATTACCGAGCAACCCGGTCTCCCTGTCCCTGAAACGCAGAAGCATTGAATCAACCAGACATGCTGCTTCGTTAAAAAACCGGTCTTCTCCCGTGGCGGCGTGTACTTCAAGAAGACCGGACGCTACCAGAGAGTAGTCCTGGAGAAATCCGGGATTTGACAGTTCACCGTCCCTCCACGAGCGGAAAAGCTCCCCCGGCGAGTTCCCCAGCCTGTTCAAAACGAAATGGGAAGCCTTGATGGCAGCATCAAGATAGTCGCTTCTTCCCAGGGGCCTCGAAGCAGCGGCAAGAGCCCTGATAGCCATGCCGTTCCAAGCTGAAATGATCTTGGTGTCCAAAAATGGCCCGGGTCTTTTTTCCCTTGCTTCCAGCAGTGTTTCACGCTGTTCCGGCAAACCCTCGGGAGGAACCCCTGAGCTATTCGTATGAAGAATGTTCCTTCCCTGGAAGGATCCCTTTTCTCTCACATGGTAGAATCTGCAGAATTCCCCGGCTTTCAAGCCAAGCAGTCTATCCACTTCATCCTTACTCCATGTGTAGAATGCACCTTCCTCCATGCTGCCCCATTCGTCGGGACTGTCCGCATCCAGAGAGCTGTAGAACCCTCCCTCCGGGTGACGCATGTCCCGAAGCATGAAGTCCAGGGTTTTCCCGGCGGTTTCCGCGAACAGCCTTCTTCCCGTTATCTGGTAAGCCTCTGTGTAAACCCTTGAAAGCATTGCGTTGTCATAGAGCATTTTCTCGAAGTGGGGCACCAGCCAGTGTTCATCTGTGCTGTAGCGGTGAAAACCCCCTGCCAGATGGTCGTAAATCCCTCCATGGGCCATATTCTCCAAGGTGCACACCGCCATTTCCAGAGCCCTGCGGCTTCCATGGCGAAGAAGGAATTCAATAACCATGGGCACTGGAAACTTAGGTGCCCCCTTAAAACCTCCGTGGATCGGATCGTGAATTGCCGCGATGGCATCCACGGAAGAATTCAGAACAGACCCATCAGGGATGTTCTCCTTTAAGGAAACAACCCCACTGCCATGCATTTTCAGCCTTCTTACTATCTCCCTTCCGGAGTCTTCCAGTTCTTCTCTGTTCTCCTGAAAAACCTGGGCGATCCTGCGAAGCAGCCGGGGGAAACTCTGCATCTGGAAGAACTCTGCCTTCCCTTCGGGGGGGAAATAGGTTCCTCCGAAGAATGGAGTGGTATCCGGCAGCAGAAACACGCTCAGGGGCCACCCGCCTCTGCCGGTAATAAGCTGAACGGACGACATATAGATATCGTCAAGATCAGGGCGTTCCTCTTTGTCCACTTTTATGGAAACAAAATTACCGTTTAGTATCCCGGCTGTTTCTGGGTCTTCAAAGCTTTCTCTTTCCATCACATGGCACCAGTGGCAGGCTGAATACCCTATGCTCAGGAATATGGGTCTGTCCTCCAGTCTGGCTTTTTCAAGGGCCTCACTTCCCCATGGGTACCAGTCAACGGGATTTTCGGAATGGGCCAGAAGATAGGGGCTGCTTTCCCCTGCGAGTCTGTTCGACATATTCCTCCTTTACCGGAATACACGATTGCCAATGGTGCGGTTCCTGATTAGTATGCGGTTCATGATAAAGCAGAGGAGGATCCTTGCCTTTTTCGGGAACCACCATTCAGGGTCTCTGGACATCTCTGGACATAATCGGTCAGATGGCACTTCTGGTTCTGGCCGGATTCCTGATGGTTCGCCGAAAGTGGATAAAGGACCAGACACTTTCCGACCTCACCCGTTTCCTGATTGACGCAGTCATACCCTGTGCATTCATACTGGCTCTTACCCGTTCGTTCACAGTGGAGCTTCTCAGGCAGGGTATGGTTCTGGCTCTTGTCTCCACAGGATGGATCCTTCTGTCCTGGTCTTTCGGCAGGGGACTTTTCAGGTTCTTCTCCGGTGAATCACCTGCGAAGGACAGATCCGTAACCGCCATGATGATGATATCCAACAGCCTTTACCTCCCTCTGCCTGTGATACTGGCGGTAACACCGGAGAACCTTCATGACCGGGCGGTGGTTTATATCTCCATCGTATCACTGCCTTCAATACTTTTCATGTGGACATGGGGAGTAAAACTGCTCAGCGGCCCGAAGAGCCTGACTCCATCGGAAAAGCTGAAAAAGGTATTCAATCCTCCCATAGTATCTTTTTTCATCGGGATACTTATAAGTCTTATCCCGGGTGTCAGAGAATCCGCCAGGGCCGAATCAGGGGGAATAGGTCCCCTGGCAACCATCTTCTCCGCCATGGATTACTTAAGCAGGATGCTTTCACCCATGGCCATGATAATACTAGGCGGCATGATAGCTTCCGCTGCAGGATCAAGACGCGTTCCCCTGAGATATCTCCTGCCTCTGGCAGAGGTAAGGCTGCGTCTGGTACCTGCGGCGGTTTTCCTGCTTCTCCGATCCGGGAGTACAGGTCTTCCTCCCCTTTCGGCAACCGCACTGATTCTTGTTGCCGCAGCGCCGCCCGCCACCAACCATGCCCTTATTGCCAGGCGATATCACGGAGAATGGGAGCTGGTTTCATCCCTTCAGCTTGTCATCCATCTCATCGCGCTTTTCACCCTCCCGCTCTGGCTGAGCGCGGGACTCGGGTTTCAGTAACACAGTGGGACTTTCCGGTGTCATATAATTAAGCTAACACCCGCTCATGAAAGGTGAACTATGAAATCCTTTTTAACTGTCCTTCTTACCTTCCTTATGATTCAGGGCTGCGGTGAACCCGCCCCCTCTCCCGGTGGTGAAGCGGTTGTAACGGGACCTGACACCATAACCGTGTCACCATGCGACACCATCGGCATTCTCATGGGAGATTCCAACTATGTCTTCGGAACCATTGCAGATGCGGTGGTCCTTGATGGAGGGAATATCGCCGTTCTCGACGAGGCAGCATGCTGCGCAAGGCTCTACGACGCCCGGGGCGGCTTCATCTCTCAGGTATCCAGAAGGGGCAGCGGACCCGGGGAGGTCCTCTTACCAGGTGGAATGGTAAGGCTCTCTGACAATTCAATGGCAATCCTTGACCATGCCTCAGGGGTGCAGCGTTTTTCGGAGAATGGTGAATTCATGGAGTTCATGACCGATTTCCGGGGACAGGACGTTCCCCAGTGGGCCTGGGGTGTGGACAACATGGGATACGTGGGGGCTGTTACCTCAATGGAACCCACCGACGA
Source organism: uncultured bacterium (assembly GCA_964571965.1). Classification (GTDB taxonomy): domain Bacteria; phylum Fermentibacterota; class Fermentibacteria; order Fermentibacterales; family JCC-6; genus Sabulitectum. Next base: position 3,449 of record CAZNFQ010000032.1, read on the forward strand.
TGCACTTATGGTTCATTTCATCGTTGGAAGATGGGATGAGGATCCTGAACCTTCAGTGGAGTATTTCAGGAACAGCTTTCCCTTCAACCCCCAGCGGATGGATGAATTTCTCAGCAATTCATTCTTCTCTGCAAGCTTCGCCGCAGCTCCGGACGGTACTGTCTGCGTGGCACCCACATCTTCACAGGAATACAGAATAGATGTGTTCAATCCCGACGGCAGCCTCTACGGAACGATCCGGAGAGAAATTCCCGCTGTGGCCAAGACTCAGAGCGAACTGGAGGATGAGACCGCGATGATCACTGCTATACTGAAAGAGCGCGGGATCCCTGAGGACCACATCATGTATGAACCGGATCCCTTCCGCTGGATGATACCGCCCCAGGGGATTGGAGCCGACGGAGAAGGCAGAATATGGGTTAGAAACGGCACCGCCGATGATGTTCTGATGGACGTGTACTCCAGGGACGGTGAACACCTGGCCGTGGTGCGTTTCCAGGGAGTGACCAACCCGGAGGTGCTGGATTATCTGAACATAAAGATCCAGCAGAACAGAATACTGATATACTCCCTGCAGGACCCCGACTACCCAAGGCTCTACGTGGTTGACATGCCGGAGATCGAATAGTTTCCAGGCGTCGGGTCAGGCATTCGATCGATATGCCGGAGGTCCAATGTACCTCCGGCATTTGATCATGAACCCAGGGTGGATTTAATTCCAGCAAAGGTGTCCGGAGAAAATGAAAGTTCACCCTGGAATTTAAACATGATAAGAAGACTTCCCATGGTTCCCGTGGGATTTGAGTACTCCCCGTTGATTGACCTGATAGATCCGGTATTCCAGTGCCATGTGTACATGCAACTGTCATCGGTATCGGCGCTGCTCCACATTACTTCGACTATGAGATGATCTTCTCCGTTGTACCAGAATCCCTGATCGAAAGCAAAGTTCACCCACTCTTCCGGTGAGTTTGATATGGTCATGGTATCCCTGTGAAACACTAGCTGTCTCGTCTCCGGTAGCCAGTTGTTTTCAAAGGTTGAACTCAGCATCTCCTGATCAGTGAGCCCCAGATAGATCTCGAAGTCGTAAAAGGTGCCCTCAACGGTCTCACCGGGCGTGAACCGCTGACAGCTAAGAGCGGAGATATCCATAGCGCCCTCGAACTCTTCATTGAACACTACCCCCTGATAGTGGAGAGAAGAACTTCAACCTATTCCTATGGGTGCGCATCCTGAGGTTTCAGGATCTCCCACTGTTATCTCCGCTGAGAAAGCCAGTGAAAAAAGACTCGCCACAGTTAGAAAGAGTAATTTCCACATACTAACGAGTTCCTTCGAAGGAGTGCTTCAACGAGCCGAAGGTCATGGAAGATAGGCCCCCCCCTGAGGAACCTGTAAGGATAAGCCTGGCCATTGCACTGGAAAGGCTTCCTGAAGGCATTGAAGGTGCTCCGGCCTGTGTGCTTGAAACAGCTCTGATGGCGCCGGTATCCCAGCTGTATACGTAGAAGCTCTGGTGATCAACGCAGCTGTCCCAGGTGACCTCTACAATCAGGTTACCATCACTTTGGGAATAGGTATAGGGTGTATCAAGCTGAAGGGTCGACCAGTCTCCTGCAGAACCGGCCATAACCTTTGAAGAACTTTCGTAAACAAGGGTTCTTGTACCATCGATGTAGTTATCGTCAAAAACTGAACCAAGGTCGTCTTCCGCACAAAGTCCCATGTAAACTTTCAGTCCTGAGAATTCCGCAGAGGGATCTGCTGCCGGGTTTACCTGCCACCCGATCTCGCTTATTTCGAAGTCTGAACCGATCTCAGAATCAAGCACCACCACCTGGTAGCGCATGGCGGCGAATCAAGAGCCGCAGAATGGATAACTGGAAGGAGGACCATCAGCAGGCCCGATAATCACATCAGAGGCAGAGGCAACGGCAATTCCAATCGCCAGCATCAGAATGAACTTGTACATACTACTCTCCAGAATTAAACAATACAATAAATGTAAGAACACAAAAATACATACTAATTCAGTACTGAATAAGCAACCCCGTTTCCAGAAACCGTTTTGCGAAGATGGTGATCTTAACGGTCCGGCATGATCCATCGCACTGAATCAGTAAATACTTCGGATCAAGACAAAGGGTCTCTCAGCCCGTAATGGAGATCCCGCTTCCGTCCATGTACTCCCTCAGGCGCCGGGCGTGATCTTTGTCTTCTCCGTTAAGCTGCTTGAATACCTGAGAAATTTTGTCATGGGCATTGCCTGTCATGAACCCCTGGAAATGAAGCTCACCGGCGGTTTCCTCGAGAGAGAGTGCTGCATTGAATGCCTCCTCTCTTGTTGGTCTGCTCTTTCTGTAATTTTCGGTGAGTTCCCCCACTGCGGAATTGGCTTTCCTGACATCTTCGACGGATTCAGCGAATATGTCCTCGGGAATTCCCGTAACATCCATGAAGATGTCCCTTATGCTCTTAAGCAGTGCGGCATGGTTCTTCTCTTCGATAACCAGCTTCCACCAGAAATCGCTGTCCACGGGAAACTGCTCGAAAAAGAGCATGTACAGGTCAGCCACATTCAGTTCAAGCTGAATGGATTCATCCAGGATCTCCTGAAAATTATTATTCATCTCGCTCCTTCAACGGTTTTTCTGAAATAGTTCCAGCTTGTTTCGTTGGGAGTTTCCCACTGGATCGGGCCAGAGGCGGATTCCGGGTGCACTTCTTCTCCTGCGCTGTCTCCCCTGGTTCTCATGAAGGATTCGAAGTTCCCAGCAGGGTCATCGAGGTCCAAACCTGTTGCGGATAGTGTCAGAAAGATGTTTACAGTGAAACACTTCATGGCAGAACCACAAGCCTGCAGGCGGCTTCAGCTGTGGGAGTGGAATACCTTACAAGGTAGACCCCTGCACATCCATGGGTATCCCAGCATGTGGTGTCTGAGCCGCCACCTCCCATGGCTCCGAGATTTTCCACCAGCCTTCCTGAACAGTCAAACACAGAAACCTCTCCCGGCCCACCGGAACAGATCACGGAAACGCTTCCTCTGCAGGGGTTGGGGAAAAGGCTTATGGCAATGTTTTCTTCCACCGGCACGGAACCTTCGTCCAAGCAGGAAAAACCCTCTCCTTCCACCGCCGTTATCTGCTGATTTGCCGGTATGTCGGAATAGGTCTCCACAAGTCCCGAGGGCCAGTGTATCTCCAGAACGTCTACCATTCCAGCATCATACAAACCGAATTCAAGCGGAAAACTGTGAAAATCGTGGTATCCTTCACAGCCTCCCACCCACCTGTAAAGAGAACTGGAGCCAACATGGACTGAAACCATAGCACCCACCGCATTCCGGTTGGATTCGGTTCCCTGAAGCTCCACCGTGAGATAGTTTGCCGGTATGGTTTCACTCTGATCGTTCCTGAACAGAACGTACTTGTCTATGTGTCCCACTGCGAAAAGGTCCACATCTCCATCGAGGTTGTAATCACCCCAGGCGGTACCGAAATAGTCTCCCATGAATTCACCGGACAAACCCAGTTCGGCTCCAACTTCGTCAAAGGTTCCGTCGCCTGCATTTCTCCACATAAGGTTGGAATACACGTAAAAGTCGTGGTGAGAAACAAAAATATCCAGCCAGCCATCGTTATTGAAATCGGTAAAGCCTGCGGTTCTCGTGTCGGTGTATCCGGTTACTCCTGCGGCAGCTGTCACGTCAAGGAAGGTGCCGTCTCCCTGGTTTTGGAACAGCTTGCAGCCGGGAGAGCTGTAATTTGCAAGATAAAGGTCGGGGTTACCGTCATTGTCGTAGTCGCCTGTGGTGATCCCCGTGGTAGACCCTGAAAACTGAACTCCAGCCGCATCGGTAACATCAACGAAAAATGCTCCATCGTTCCTTAGAAGGGTGCTGGTTCCGCTGCTGTATGAGCCCAGATATACGTCGGGGTCCATATCCAGATCGTAATCTATCACCGCCGCCGACCACCAGTCACCCACAGCTGATGGCCCCGATGTAAACACAGCCGAACCGGAGTTGTGAAGCACCTCACATCCCTGGGAAGTCATGGTGAACACGTCAAGGTTTCCATCGAGATCGAAGTCGGCTACACAGGCCGGGGTACCGGAAAGTCCGCTTCCAGAGGAAATGTCGGTGAAGGTGCCGTCTCCGTTATTTCTGAAAATTGAAGGGCTGGAGCCCCTTGCAAGAATAAGTTCGGGAAAGGCGTCACCATTCATTTCACCCCAGAGTATTCTTCCCGCGCCCAAACCGGAAAGCCCGGCGGAAGCAGTTATATCGGTGAACTGGTCCATGTCATTTCTGTAGAGCCAGAAACCGGAACCGTCCTGGTTGGAGAAAGCCAGGTCCAGGTCACCGTCGTTGTCCATATCGCACCAGCCCACGGCGTGACCAAGCCCTGTCTGCCCGGCAATACCCATTTCCCCGGAAACCTCGGTAAATACCTGTTGGGTGTATGCCGTGTGCGCAAGAACGAGAAGGAAAAGCACACTTCTCACTGGAGAACCATGCACTTCCTGATAACGGATCCTCCGGAAGACTCAAGCCTGTACATGTAAACCCCGCTGGGAAGCTCCCGGGTGTTCCAGTTCACCGAATGTTCTCCAGCCTGCATATCTGAATCAAGCAGACGCTGAACAACCCTGCCGGAGAGATCGTACACCATAAGGCTCACATCACCGGCAGAGGGGAGTGTAAAGGAAAGAACCGCTGAGCCCGATACGGGATTCTCAGGGGGAGGGGTAAGGAACAAGCCTCCGGAACTGCTTTCAATGCCCGAGGTCTCCCAGCTGATGGTGGTGCTCACAGCAGTTGAAAAGCCGAATTCCGGGCTTACGGATTCCACAAGTATCACGGTCTGTTCCTCAGAGGGGGAACGAGTTACCTCAGGCACGAAACAGGCATTGTTGGGCGTCGCCCAGAGGAAGGTTCTGGAGTCATCCGCGTTAAGTCTGTATACGTTATAGGTGTAAACGTCCGATGACGAATGGTCCCATCTGAGCCTGATTGTTCCGGTAGTGTCGTTCACCTGGTTGAATTCCTCCACGTAAAGACCCGAAGGAGGTTCCGGAATGTCAACGGCACCCCTTGTGACCCCGAGCCTTCCAATGAGGGCAGTGTAGTCATTCAAAGGAGAGGAAGATGTGAAATTAATACCGGCAACCGCCAGGTTCGATCCGGAAAAACTGCCCAGGGGAGCCTTGAATTCGTTCCATCCTGCTGTTTCTGCCGCGGGAACCTCAACGTACTGGAAAACCTCCGGGCTGGAAGCCAGAGACATGGCAGCCTCCATACCGGAGGGATCACCTTCGCTCAAGGCATACCAGACAAGAACCAGTGAGTCATCCGCAGCTATTTCGGCATCTGCCTTATAAAGGTACAGCATGGTTTCGTTTGCGCTGTTCAGATCACCTGTAACCTTCAGACAGCTGCCGCCGTAGTAGGCTGTGTCCCAGCATATCTCCGGATAAAGAGGGGTTCCGCCGCTTTCAGCTATCCACCTCCAGGTTGGAAGAACGTCCTGCTGACTCCTGTTGTGCCAGTCCAGGGATGAGAGTTCCTGACCTTCTATGGCATAGAGGTATCCCTGCCCTGTGTTGAAATTGGTGACGAATGGAAACGAGGTTACCGGGGTTCTTGCCGCGAAGTAATGGGCAAGCCCCTTCCATGGATGCGTCGTTTCCGTGTACGAAGGGTCACGGTTTGCCCCGCACCAGAACCTGTTAGCCCTTGTGTAGAATGCCTGATGGCTTGCGGCGTTGCTGTATGTCCAGTTCGGGCAGTAAAAACCAACGGAGGTCACATGATCTGCTCCTTCGGGGAAGAGGGCATTCCAGTCAATACCGCCGGTGTTATAGCCGCTGGACTGAACGTCGATCCCGGCATATAGCTCGTAGGGATCTCTTCCCAGAGAAACCGCATGTGCGGCGGAACTTGTAAGCTTGGCTGAATTCCAGTTAAAATTCAGGAACATCCATTGTGAGACAAGATCGCTTCCATACTGGAAGTACCAGTCATTGTTGTCGTTAAGGGCATTCTGCCAGCTTACGCCTCCACCCTCGGTCATTGCGTCATACCACTGTATATGAAGATCCGAGTTTTCCTGAATGTATATCATGAAGTCGCGCATGTCCTGAGCCAGCTGTACGTTTCCTCCCGCTGTCTCCTGGTTGATGAACCATCCGTCGAATCCGTAGTAATCGGTCATTTCAATGAGCTTGTCCGCGACTGGAAAGGTGGCGCCGTCTTTCTGCACCAGGTCCCAGACCCACTGTATCTGACCTCCATAGGCTGTTGGCGGCAGGAAAATGGTGCCGTATACCGGCACTCCGTTCCTGTGACCGGCATCTATTACTCCGGGATTGGGGGCAAGAATCAGACCCTCCCCGGAACTGCCTCCCCAGAAGGTGAGATGATCGATGTACTGCCAGTAGTTGAAAGCATACACATCGATGCCCGTTCCACCCTGAGAAGGATTACCGCTCGTGGAGGGGTTCATTATGCTAAGGGCGCCAACTCCGCCCTGATCCATTGTGGCGTGGGCATTGCACTGGGTATCACCATAGGAACGTGTACCCAGTTCTATGCCGCTTCTGTTGTAGGGAGCATCGGGGTCGCCGTCGGGAGTCCAGGACAAAAGCTCGTTAGGGAACCAGTAGGAAGCGTAGGGCTGCCCGGGAAGGTCCTGGGCAAAAGCTGTCAGGGAAACAATGGAAACAAAAAGAATTGCAAGTTTCATTTGGCAAGCCCTTTCTTTGCTTCTGTCATCAATGGTTTCGTCACCGCGGCTCCCGGCCCGTCTGAACGGGATACGGCAACAGAGACACGGCTTCCCAAGGCTGCCGCAACCTCAGCCACCATGGAATGGGTGAACCCCGGACACAATACCACGGAGTGAATGGAATGACTTCGGCAGTAAGCGGAAATCGTTTCGCCGCGATTGGCGGAATCTCCGGCCACCATGGAGTGAAGAGAATATGTTTCAGTCTCTATGACCCTGGTGTCGTCCGGGTTACCGTCTGCCCATTTGGATACGTACAGAGTGTTGTATTTCATTACGCCCTCTTCCGAAAGGTTTTCATTAAACTGATTATGAAACTGCTGATACAAGGATAACCAAATATCCCGCAATGCCCAACAGGGTCAGGATCGTTGCTCCGGCGTGTATCCATGGTTATTATCAGTTAACTGAAGGAAATGGAGAGATATGAAGGACCGGATACCACGACCCACAAGGAAAAACATTGCCCTGGCAAGACTGGGCTGTGCGCTTGCGGCACTGATCCCCGTTCTGATTCTCTCTTCCTCCCAGTCCTTTATCTCCCGGTTCAAGGACAGCCTTGGAATGGAAACCGGTATCCTTTCATTCCTTTTCTGGGCGGTGGTCTTCATTGTCCTGAGCGAGCTTTTCATAAGAGTTCTTTTATCCTTCTGGCTTCGAATTGAAACCAGAACGGAATACAGCGCCGTTATCAGGAGCAGCGACCTAAGAATAAACAGGACCCGCGGTCTTGGCGGAATACCCATCTACCGAACGGAACTTCAGGAAACTGTTGACTCCTCATCCATGGGGGTGGTGGATCTCATCAACGATATACTAAGTTCAGCTTTCTCCCTTGAAGCAAGCGACATTCACATCAGCCCCGGTCCCGATTCCGCCCTGGTAGGCTTCAGAATTAACGGGAACCTCTACCCCATGGCGGACATTCCCGGAGAGATGTATCCCCACTTCGTAAGGAGGATCAAGATCCTCTCAGGTCTCTCCACATTCAAGCAGGGAGTACCCCAGGACGGCCATCTCAATATGGAGGACCGATCATTCGCAGTTAGAGTATCGGTGTTCCCCACCGTTGCCGGGGAACGGATCGCACTGAGACTGGCAAGTGCTTCAGCGAATATCATGCAGCTTGAACACATTGGAATGCCCGTGGACATGCTCGGTGATTACAAGGCCCTCCTGAACAGGAACCAGGGAATGATAATCATCACGGGTCCCACTGGAAGCGGCAAGACCACCACTCTCCTCTCAAGCCTTCTGTGCATAAGGGAGCAGAGGAAAAACAGCGTAAACATCGTAACTCTCGAAGACCCTATCGAATCCAGACTGCACGGGGTTCAGCAGACACAGGTGGAACAGGGCACAACTCTCACTTTCTCCGCCGGGCTTAGATCCGTATTGAGGCAGGACCCCGACGTGATCATGCTGGGGGAGATCCGTGATGAGGATACCGCTTCAATAGCAGTGAGAGCAGCAATGACAGGCCATCTGATACTAACCACCGTTCACGCGAACAGCACTTCCGGAGTATTCAGCAGACTTACGCAGATGGGAGTGGATCCGGTTCAGCTTTCCGCAACGGTGCGTACGGTGATCTCACAGCGTTTGTGCCGTACGCTCTGCCAGGCCTGCAGGAAAGAGGTCCCCCTGGATGAGGACCAGCTCCATCAGCTTAAGCTCCTGGGACTTCAGGAACCTCCCCGGGGCCCCTTCTACCAGTCGGAAGGGTGCGATGAATGTCTGGGGCATGGATATACGGGAAGAATTGCCATTTTCGAGATGCTCCTGCCAACCGATGGCATCAGGGATATGATCTCAAGCGGGGTTCCAGCACACACCCTCGCCAGGGAGGCGGCAGCACTGGGAATGGTCACCCTGCTGGATCATGGCCTGGAACTGGCACGGCAGGGTAAAATATCCCTCATGGAAATGGCAAGGGTGGTTTCAGACTGAACCTTCCCCGTTCCTCCTGTTTCTGAAAAACCTTTTCAGCATTACTGACGACTCGCTGGCAAGAACGCCTCCCTGAACAGAAGGATAGTGATTGAGGTGGCGCATTTCAAGCAGGTTCGTCACTGAACCGAAGGCCCCGAACCGCTTATCCCATGCTCCGTAAACAACTCTGGGTACCCTGGTTACCAGTATCAGCCCCGCGCACATGACACAGGGTTCCAGTGTACAGTAGAGGGTGCAGTCCTCAAGGCGCCAGTCGTTCCTGGCCCTGCATGCGGCATTTATCACCAGACATTCCGCGTGGGACTGGGGCAGGTGCCTTTCAGCGGTTCTGTTCGAGTCGCGAAACATTTCCCCGCTGCCTGTAACCAGCACTGCGCCAACTGGAACTTCACCCCTGGAGAAGGCCTTTTCAGCCTCCTCCAGGGCTATTTTCATGCAGTCTCTGTCTGTCACTTGCCTGCCATCAGGGCTTCGATCTCATCCGGGGTACGCGGGAATCCCTCTGAAAGAATGATGTTGGATTCCTCGCCCACCAGAACATCATCTTCTATACGGATACCGATTCCCTCTTCGGAACTGTAGAAACCCGGTTCAACGGTGAAGACCATGCCCGGGGCGATGGGTGCATCGGAAACATTCTCGTCGTGGGTATCCAGCCCCAGGTGGTGGCCGATGCCGTGATAATAGAAGTTCGCTATCTCTTCCGGCTCCTTTATCTCGCCTCTTCGGACCATTATTTCCTTGTAGGCCTCAAGAACTTCGTCGTTCCATTCCCTGTGCAGTTTTCCCGGGCGGAGAAGTTCTATGGCCCTGTCCTGTACCTCGAGGACCATCTCCATGAGCTCACGCTGACGGGGGGTGTACCTGCCGTTAACCGGAATGGTTCTGGTTATGTCGGAACAGTAAAGATCTTTCATGGCTCCGTGGTCCACTAGAAGCAGTTCGCCGTCGGCCAGGTCCGTGTCGTTCGAGTTGTAATGCAGACAGGTTGCACGGCTGCCTCCGGCGACAATGGCGGGAAACGCGGGAATCTTTTCCCCCGCCTTTGCCCATTCATAAAGCATTTCCGCTTCGAATTCAGCTTCATTCATCCCTGGAGAGAGCTTCATGGCAGCCGCTTCGAAGCCTTTCCCGGTGAGGGAAATCGCGTCCCTGAGCACCTGTATCTCTTCACTGTCCTTTATCATCCGCATGGCAAAGATCCTGCCGGCAATGCTCTGGACATTCAGACCCGGATACGCAGTTTTAAACCTGTTGACAAATGAAAGACGTTTCCCCGGAACACCGTCTATACCGCAGTTGTGCCAGTCGAAATAGAAGTTTTCAAGTCTTTCTCTGGAAACGAGCTTGTCTAAAAACCTGGTTTCCCCTCCTGTGAAGAGAATGCTGTCGACGGCGCTCTTTTCCTTTGCCTGCTCTCTGGTGAGAACGCTTCCGAACCACTTGGCGAATTCTTCGTCATAGGGGGAGATGTAAAGGCATTCCTTTGGATCTCTGCCCTTCAATCTCCACATTACCAGAACAGTGCCCTCCTGGGTTATTCCAGTTAGATAGTAGAGATTCCTTGAAGGAGCATAGGGCAGTGTTCCGTCGGCGGTTGCAGGTTTGGTGGACGAAGCCTGCACCACGATACAGTAATCCCCCTCCATGGACTCTGCCAGCCTTTTCCGCCTTTCCGCATATCTTTCAGCTGAAATCATTGGTTTCCTTTCAGGATCAGTTTGTTCACAGGGTGTTTGGGAACATGATGAATTCCGTTCCGGTCTCGCCAGTACTGTATGTTCTCCGAATTTTTCTCAAGGGTAACCTTTTCCCCCGGATAGCCCAGGGCAACCACCAGTCTTGAGGAATATCCCGGTGCCGGTGCCACCGTCTGAACCGCGTCATGTCCGAAACTGAGTATCATACAGCTGGCAATACCCTTTTCAGACGCTTCCAGAACGATGTACGAAGCAGCTATACCTATGTCTATCCCTGTGAAGAACTTCTCCTCTTCCGGAGCATGTATCACAATGTAAGCGGATGGCCGTTCCCCGGCACCCGGTCCGTTCCAGTCCTTGAGGTAGCCGGCCCAGGCTATGGAGTTGAAGAGTATCCTTCTTTCACCTTCATCGGTGACAATGCTGTAGCGGAGCCGCTGCAGATTGGAGGCACAAGGGGCAAGACATGCCGCCCGGATCATAGAGACCAGGTCCTCACCGGAAACCGGCCTGTGTTCCTGAAACCTTCTGTAGCTCCTTGTTTTTTCTGCAAGTTCAAGGAATTTCATTTAAGCTCCTTCTCCACATCTACCACCGATCCCCCGGTGGAATGATCCACCCTGAAATCCCTGTTCTCGAACAGGTGTACCATCCTCGGGTTGTCCGTGGTGGTCTGTGCGTAAACCGTTTTCATTCCCCAGTCCACGGCAATATCCATGCACATATCCGTAAGAAGGCCTCCCAGCCCCCTGTTCTGCCATTCATCAGTAACAAGAACGGCGTATTCAACGGTTTCAAGGTCCGGGTCGGCAACAAGCCGGCCAACACCGGTAAGTTTCTTTTCTCCGTTCTCCTCTATCTCGGAAACAATGGCCATTTCTCTGTCATAGTCTATGTAGCAGTACCTTGTAGCCACATCGTGGGTAGACCAGTTGAAGAAGAATCTGAACCTGTTGTAAATGGATTCCTTTGAGCAGCTTCTCAGCATTTCAAGCCAAAGCGGTTCGTCTTCTGGCTTTATCGGCCGGAGAAGCACTTCGGTACCGTCGGTGAGTTTCCTGGAGGAGATGTACTCCTCAGGATAGGGTCTCAAAGCCAGATGCGAGTATCTTTTCAATCCGGGATCAACAGGCTCCACAACGGCTCTGGCATCCAGGGCCACCATTCTATCAGGACCCACCACAAGGGGATTTATGTCAAGCTCTGCGATTTCCGGATTATCCGCTGTGAGGTATGAGAGCCTCATTATCACTTCCAGAAGGGCATCGATATTTACAGGGGGTCTTCCCCTGTAGCCCTTCAGAAGAGGCCAGATCTTCAGTGTCTCAAGCATCCTTCTGGCCAGTCTTTCGTTCAATGGCGGGAATCCAAGGGAGCTGTCACCCCACAGTTCCGCTTCCACTCCACCCATGCCTGCCATTATCACACTTCCGAATACCGGGTCTTTCTTTATCCCCAGTATCATCTCCAGGCCGTTCTTTACCACTGCCATTTCCTGAACGGTAACCCCCAGGATCCTTGCGTGAGGACAGCGCTCTTCTGCGGCTCTCATTATGGAATCCCAGGCTTCCCCTGCCTGAACCGGTGTCTCGATGTTCAGTTTCACACCGCCTGCGTCTGTCTTGTGGGTTATGTCATCACTCCAGATCTTCAGCACCACGGGATAACCAATGGAATCAGCAACGGATACGGCCTCATCCCGGGTTCCTGCGGGAAGTGGTTTTGTCACGGGAATTCCGTAGATCTCCAGAAGCTCCTTGGAGTTTTCCTCGGAAAGAACGGTCTTACCGGAGGAGATGTATTCGTTAACCTTGCTCCTCATTGCTTTCCTGTCGAATTTGAATTCCACGGGAATGTCTCTCGGGGTCTCATAGAGAGTTTCAAGGTTCCTGGAATAGTCAACAAGGGTCATGAAAGCTCCCACGGCCTGTTCAGGGGTTCTATAGGTGGGAACGCCGGACGAAGCCAGTATCCCAGCCCCTTCCCGGACCCTTTCACCGCCAAGCCAGGCAGCAAGAACCGGCTTCTGTGTCTCTCCGGCTATCCTTGCAACAGCTTTTGCCACCGAATCGGGTTTGGTCATGGCCTGGGGAGTGAGAATAACAAGAACCGCGTCCACTCCCTTGTCCTTGACCACTGCTTCAGTGGCCCTTGCAAACCTCTTGGCCTTGGCATCTCCCAGAACATCCACGGGATTTCCCCCTGACCAGAAAGGCGGCAGGAATGAGTCACACTCGCCAATGGTCTCAGGGGACAGTTTTGCAAGAACTCCATTCTGCGCAATAAGGGCATCCGTTGCCATTACACCGGGACCCCCTGCGTTGGTAACAATGCCCAGTCTTGGCCCCCGGGGTATTTTGTTCCTTCCAACCAGTTCTGCACAGTCGAAAATTTCTCCGATGTTGAGGACCCTTGCCATGCCGGTTCGCTGGAAAACCGCGTCGAACACCGCATCTGCAGAAGCCATGGCGCCGGTGTGGGATGCGGCCACAGCGGCGGATTCGGGGAACCTTCCCGCCTTGTAGACCAGTATGGGTTTCGTCCTGGCAAAGGCACGGGCTGCAGTAATGAACTTCCTTGCCCGTGAAATCGATTCCACATAAAGAATAATGGATTCTGTCTGCTGATCTTCGCCGAAATAGTCGATCAGATCCGCGAAGTCCACGTCAAGCATGTTACCCACTGAAACGAAATAGGAGAAACCTATCTTTTCCTGTATGGCCCAGTCGAGAACGGAGGTGCAGAGGGCCCCTGACTGCGAAATGAAAGCAACATTCCCCTTAGCCGGCATACCCTCGCCGAAACTTGCGTTAAGGCTGAGACCGGGAACTATGATACCAAGGCAGTTCGGTCCGAGAATCCGCATCCCCTCGTACCTGGAAATGGTCTCCCTGATCCGTTTTTCCAGAACAAGACCCTCTTCGCCTGTTTCCTTGAAACCTGCGGACATGATGATTATTCCCCTGATGCCTGCTTCCCCGCACTCTTCCACAATATCGGGAACCTGATCCGCCGGAGTGCATATAATGGCCATGTCAGGCTTCCTGGGAAGGTTTTTCAGACCGGGATAACAGGGAACACCAAGTATAGCCTCCGCGGTGGAGCTTACAGGGTAAACCACACCCCTGAAACCTCCGCCTACAAGGTTTCCAAGCACCTTCCCGCCTACACTGTTGGGATTGATTGTAACACCGATCAGGGCAATCCGCGTGGGGTTAAGCAGTTTTTCCAGTTTGTGTACGTTCATGAGACTCCTCGATAATATGAATAGATCCACAGGGTGGAATTGCAGGTGATAACAGCCTCAATATATGAAAAGGGGCGTGACCGAAGTCACACCCCTCGCGGTTATCCGGATGATCAGCCCTTGATCTCGATCTTTCTGTGAAGGGCTTTTTCCTCCTTGGGAATGCTGATGGTAAGAATACCGTCCTTGAAGGATGCATCTGCCTCATCTGCCTTCATCTCACCGGGAAGGCTGAAGCTTCTCACGAAGGAGCCGTAGCTCACTTCCCTTCTGTGCCAGGTATCACCCTTCTTCTCTTCATCCATCTTCTTTTCGCCCTTGATGGTAAGAACGCCGTTGGCAACCTCTATCTCGATGTCATCTCTGGTAACACCGGGGAGTTCGACCTTGAAACTTATGGAATCTCCCTTCTCGCAGATGTCCACCGCTGGTAACCATTTCAATCCGTTCTCTCCCTCTTCGGGCCAGAGACCGTCAACAAGCTTATTGAATGTTCTGGCCATATCGTAGGGCATCAGATCCGCTTTCTTTCTGTAGATCATTTTCTGCTCCTTTCTCCCTCTCGGGTTCTTTTCGTTTCACGCTTAATCAATATGCAAGTAGCATGCCAAAACTTTCAAAGCAGGAGTTATACTATTGCAGAATAATAATTTAACCATTCATCAGCTTCACCTGGAATTTTCACCGCAAAAGAAAAAGCGTCAGAATGGCGCACCATTCTGACGCACATGAAGGGTTAAAACAGCTAGGAGCCTACCACACTGATGTCATCCATAAGAACAGCAGGGTTCTCATAGGCACTTCCCGTGTAATGGGGACGGTTCTCCACGGCTATGGTCTTAGAGAGCATTTCATAGACATTGCCTGCCATCATGCCGTCTTTGACCCTGCCTTTCACTTTTCCGTTCTCCACGAAAAGACCTGGACTGAGTCCTATGGAGAGGTCTCCATTAAGGATGTTGCCCGAGTGCGCCCCAAGGGCTCCGAATACGATAATTCCCCTGTCCATCATTCCCAGCATTTCCTCGAAGGAAGACTCTCCTGTACTGAAATTAGCATAGGAAAGACTTGGAGAGGGTGTCATGGAGACCTTCTCTCCGCCCCACATTCCACCACGGAAACCTGTTCCAGTGGGCTCTTCGCCGAGTTTGGAAGCATAATCCAGGTTGTTGTAAACGTTGGTAAATACTCCATTTTCGAACACCGGCAGTCTGAAGGTTCTAACCCCTTCGTCATCGAAGAGTCTGGTTCCGCCGTTGCCGGTCGTGGGATCACTTACAAGGGAGATCAGAGGAGAAACAACCCTTTTGCCCTTTTTCTCCAGAAGGGGCGAAACCTTTTCATGGAACGCCTTGCCGCTTGAAGCGGAACTCAGCCTCCAGGTAAGGGCGTACATCACCTCAGGGGCAAGCATGACCTTCATTCTGCCCTCGCCGATCTCCACTTCCGGAAGGGAATCATTGAAGAATTTTACCGTTCTCGCGGTGTCAGGTATGTGAATTACGGCGCCTGATCTCCCCTGGAAAACGTTTCTAAGCCCAGTTGCCGTTCCAGGATAGATCACGTTTCCCATACAGTAAACATCCGACTCCTTCTGAAGCAGGTCGGCTCCCGATGTGTTCTTTATCCTTATTTCAGAAACCGAAGTGCCCGAGTGCAGATTCAGAATGCCGTTTCGTATCTTGCGGTAAAGGGGCTCAAGACCCGAAATCTGTTCGCTCAGGTAGTCGTAGCCCTTGTCCTCGACTGACTGGTCGTACTCTGCCAGGTGTTCAACCCTTTCCGAGTACGGAAAGTCGTATTCGGCATCCACTCCTGCTTCAAGGGACGCCAGAGCATTGTTCAGCAGCTCCTGGCGATCCATGAGGTTCTTCGTATAGGCCATGCCGGTTTTGCCGTCTTTCAGTATCCTTAGTGAAACTCCGGACTGAATGGATGCGGAAACATCACTCACTGCACCGTTCACTTTGCTCATGCTCAGGTTTCTGTTACGAACGGAAAACACTTCAGCCCTGCAGCCCCGGTTCTTAGCCATTTCAAGGAGCTTATCCATTATGCACCTCCTATGACCATGGAACGGATAAGCACGCTGGGACCTCCGTAGCCGCTCTTGATATTCAGCTGACCTTTTCCGCATCCGCCCCGTTCGCTGAACCTCATGTCGTTGTCCATGGCTTCGATGTTCTTCATGGTGGTGAACATGTTGCCCATGATGTTTATGTCGCGGATCATGTTCTTTATTTCTCCGTCTTTCACTTCATAACCGTACTGGGCACCGAAGGTGAAGTTTTCTCCCGAAGTCTGCCCACCCTTTCCGTCACATATGTAAAGACCGTCGCCAAGCTCCTTGAGAAGCCACTCGAAGGAATTCTTTCCCTTCTGCATGTAGATGGTTCCCATTCTGACTATCGGTTCGAATCTGTGGTCTTCCGCCACTGCGTGGCCTGTTACAGGTTCCCCGAATTCCGCTGCTGTCCTTCTTGAATGCAGCCTTGCCTTGAGCACACCGTTCTCCATAAGCGTAACAGGCCGAACAGGGGTTCCCTCGTCGTCATACTTGTAAAAGCCCACCTGGTGGGGAATGGTGGTATCGGCAATGATGTTAACAACATCGCTGCCGATCTTTTCCCCCAGGGCCATCTTGGCCCTTAATGGCGGATTGTCCTCGATTATGTCAGCCTCGCTGAAGTGTCCGAAGGCCTCGTGAATGAACACCCCGGTGAGTCCGGGATTGATTATCACATCGTAGGTTCCAGCCTTAACAGGTTTTGCGTCAAGAAGTTCCTCACATAATTGAGCTCTTTTAATGAACACATCATCCCTGTTGAGAAGTACTTTGAACCCGTTGGCCCCGCCAATGGCAACCCGGATGTTCTGTGTGTGAACCCCCTTCCTTGCCACTGCCTCTCCTGCTATGCTCACAGTGCAGACCCTCTCCCTTATGGAAGCACCTTCGGAAGAAACGAAGAACTTCTCCCGGTCCACCTCTGTGTAGGCAAGATTGGTGTTCACAATTTCCGGAAAGGAAAACATCAGGTTGTTGTACTTGTTAAGAAGAACGAGCTTTTCCTTCAGGGGAAGCGAGGCGGGATCCACGTCCAGCTCCGGTTCCACCCAGTCCTGAACAGGATCCACCGGAGCAAGGGATACCTTCTTGCCCTGCCCTGACATGGCGGTGGCGCCCTGAACCGCCAGCTTCACTGCCTCGGGTACGTCCTCTTCACGGGTTACGGTAACAGACGAAAATCCACCGCTCTTCAGCGCTCTTATCACGTACCCATCGGTGGAATTGCTTCCGGCCTTCTTCAGATCCGGTCCTGCAACAGCCGCAGAGGTTTCCTTCTTCACCTCGTAGCGGATGTCTATGTAATCGGCATCTGAACCGGAGATCATTTTCTTCAGCTTCTCAAGCATATTTTCTCCCAACTGTTTGCCTAGGGTGCTTTTCGTAATATGCAGATATACTACAAAATGGAAACTTTCCGCAAAGGAATCCGGAAGCCTGCCATGATGAATGGTAAACAGACCTGAGAAGCACACTCCTTCATTCTCAAGTCTCTATATTTGATTGACATGGATCATACTTAAGCTCATTGTATGATGGAGGTTAATATTATGAAGA
>CAZNFQ010000033.1:0-20700 GCA_964571965.1 uncultured bacterium
CCCCTGAGGACTGGGAATACATCCTTCTTCAGATGGTGAATGACAGAAGCGGTGTAGACTTCAGCATGTACCGGATGCCCACCTTCCGCCGCCGGTATCTGAAGCGCATGAATACTACTGAAGCCGTTGACCTCCGTGGCTACGTAAAGCTTCTGGAAGATCACCCGGAGCAGCTTGATCTGCTTGTAACCGACCTGCTCATAGGCGTTACCTCCTTCTTCAGAGACAGAGCTGCGTTCAGGGTGCTGGATGAATCCGCCATAGAGCCCCTTTTCTCCAGGGAAGACAATTCGAATATCAGATGCTGGGTTGCAGGGTGTTCCACGGGCATGGAAGCCTATTCCATTGCCATGCTCATGCAGAAAGCAGCGGAGAAGTATGGCGGAAGCTACACCATCTTCGCAACGGATATAAGCCGTTCCGCCCTGGCAAAGGCTTCAAAGGGAGTTTACACGGTCAAGCAGTTCGAAACCGTACCTGAGCAGTTCAGGAGTTATTTCAAGGGTGAGGAAAACGGCTACAGAATAAACAGAGAGATCCGCGGGCACATGGTATTCAGTCACCATGACGTTCTTGCAGACCCTCCCTTTGCCCACATGGACCTCGTAAGCTGCCGGAACATGATGATCTACCTGAAAAACAGAGCCCAGGATATTGTGCTGGGCAGGCTGAATTACAGCCTTTCACTCGGAGGGTACCTTTTCCTGGGCAGCGGAGAAACCCCTGGAACGAAACAGGAGAACCTGGAGACCATCGATGCAAGATGGAGGCTCTTCCAGAAGAAATCCGAAACTGTGATCTCCGTGGACATGTTCCCATTCGAGAAGCAGCATACCGACAGTTTTTCAGCCTTCGGGAATTCCAGCTACACCCTTGAAGAGGATGAGCTGTCAGCAAGAAGCAGGACCTTTACCTCATGCCTCGAGGAGAGGTTTTTTCCTGACTGTGTTTTCATAGACGAGGATTACAGGATACTCTTCATAAACGGTGACATGAATTCCTATCTCTCCATTCCTTCTGGAATTCCGGGGGGAAGCCTTCTGCCCATGCTGCCCGGTCCCATCAAATCCGCAGTCCGGGCAGGTGTGAGAAGGGCCAGGGGCAATTTCAGGAAGATACAGTGCGATACCCCTGAGGATGTTACCATTTTCGTAAGCTGCATTTCCCCACTGGAGATGAGCGGTGTGTTTCTTCTGGAGTTCGTAAGGGAAAACCCTGAAAACGGTACTGCAACCGCAAGGATCGAATGTACTGAATCCGATGTGAGCATACTGGAGGAACAGATCGCTCTTCTGGAAAGTGATCTCGCAACCGCCAGAAGAGAACTCAGGAGCAGGACTGGAGAGCTCCAGGCATCCAACGAGGAGCTGCAGACCACCAACGAAGAGATCAGAAGCGCCAATGAGGAACTCACAGCCTCCAATGAGGAATTAATCGCGTCCAACGAGGAACTTCAGAGACTGAACAGAAGGCTTACCGTTCTCACCGATGACATGCGTAATCTTCTGGAGAGCATGGATGTGGGTTCAATTTTCCTTGACAGGAACCTCAGGATAAGAAGATTCAATCCCAAGGTGGGCAAATTTTTCAAAGTAACGGAAGCTGACACCAACAGGGAAATCACCGACTTCACCACTTCCATTGAATCAGACTGTCTCGCCGAACTGATAGAGGCAGTGGAGAGTGTTACTGACAGCGGTAAAACAGTTGAACTTTCACTTGAAGCGGATATCTCAGGGGATTGGCTGGCAAAGATATCTCCCTACCGTACCTCAGCCGGCTCCATAGAGGGTTCAGTCATCACCTTCGTTGAGATAACGGCTCTCAGAGACAGAGAGAACGCCCTTGCGAACAGTGAGCGTAAATTCAGGGGGCTTTTCAACGGGTTGCCGATTGCTGCATTGCTTGTCTACCATTCCGAGGGATGCAGCGAATTCTCGGTACTGGACATGAATCCTTCATTCAAGGAGATCAAAGAGACCAACCCGGAGATACTTTCTGACCCAGCATTCAGAGAAGCCATTCTGTCTGAAAGAGGGGTTTTCGATTTCACCACCAATGACAGGGACTTCCGCTGCAGGGTATTCCGCCCTGTTGATTTTGCCGAAACCCTTTGCGTAACAGTCAGGGACGTAACCGACTCGAACAGGGCGGAGGAGCGAAGAACCGCCCTCGAGAAGAGGCTTCATGACGCGCTGATCCTTGCGGGAATGGGCATATGGGAGTTGAACGGCTGGAAGAAAACCGTGACCCTGTCCACAGAGGCTGCGGAGCTATTCGGAATGTCTGCTGATTCACCGATCCCGGTGGATGATTTCAGAGATTTTATAGAAGACTACGAAACCTTCTTCTCGCAGGTGGAAGCCGCGCTGGAAAAGGGCGAAACCTACACAGGAACCGTTTCCGCAACTCCCAAGGGTCTACCGGAAAGAAAATACTTCAGAGTAAGCTGTTACAGCACCAGTTCAACTTCCGGAAGAACTGTTTACGGCTATGCCCTGGATATTACAGGTGAAATCGAGGGCAAGAGAATACTGAGAGTAGCCAATGACAAGCTGGCCGAGACCCAGACCATGGCACGTATTGGCGTGATAGAAATGCAGTGGAACGAAGGCTTTACCCTGCACCGGGAGAAGTTCCACCCTTCAGCCATAAAGGTACTTAAACTGGACGACGGTGTTCAGCAGGAGTTTTTTCAGAAGCACCTGGAAGATGACCTTTCGGCATCAGTTCTTCGCAAACTCAGGGCATGCGCAAAAGACGGCGCAGAGTTCTCGATTGATCTTCCCATCAGAAACGGTCTCGGAGAGAACGCTTTCATTCAGCTTACCGCAAAAAGGAAGCTTTCCTCGGAAGGACCCCGTATGGTGAACATCGTGATAATGGATGTGACCAGACGTCATCAGTTGGAGAATGAGCTGAAACATTCTGAAAGACTGCGTTCGGTGGGAGAGCTGGCAGGGGGTATTGCCCATGACTTCAACAATCAGCTCATGGGAATAGTGGGATTTGCAGAGTGCCTTAAGAACGATAAGAACACCCCGGAAGAGGTTGAGTACATAAAGGGTATCCTGAGTTCCTCCGAGAGGGCCGGATCCCTTGTGCGGCAGCTTCTGGCCTTCAGCAGGAAGGGTCTGTCGAATATCTCACCCTTCGATCTTCATCATCTTATCGACGAGGTTATTGCCCTCCTCAAGAGGAGCATAGACAGAAGAATAGAGATAAGAAGGGATTTCAGGGCTGAAAACTCCATTATCCTCGGTGATGCTTCCGAGATGAACAATGCAGTGCTCAACCTCGCTCTTAATGCCAGGGACGCTATGGATGGCAATGGAACAATGACTTTTGCCACCAGTGAGAACGAACCCGGAGTCATTACCCTGGTTATCAGTGATACCGGAAGGGGAATGACCCGGGAAGTAATGGAAAAGGCATTCGAACCTTTCTTTACCACCAAGCCCCTTGGCGATGGGACAGGTATGGGCCTTGCAGCTGTTTACGGTACTGTAAGGGCCCACAATGGGGTAATATTCATGGATTCAAGCCCCGGAGAGGGAACCTCCGTGAAAATATCGCTGCCACTGTCAGACGCTCCCACCGGAGAGCAGGAGGTTCGGAAAACACTCATGGACTCTCCCATGGAAGGCACGGTCCTCATAGTGGACGATGAGGAGGTCGTACGCACCGTTCTTTCCAAACTCATTTGTTCCCTGGGATTTGAAGTACTTATTGCCGCGGATGGTATGCGGGCAGTTGAAGTGTTCAGGGAGAACAAAGACGATATCAAGCTGGTTCTGATGGATATGACCATGCCCAGAATGAACGGTATGGAGGCATTCAGCAGGATGCAGGAAATTGACCCCGAAGTCAGGGTGATCATTGTTTCCGGACACAGCGCAGAGAGCACTTCAAGCGAGATGATGAAGCTGGGTATAAGAAAAGTTCTTCAGAAACCCGTGCGTCTGTCCGTTCTGTCAGATGCCATAAGGGAAACCGTCTTCAGCTGATCAGATCACTAGCTTTTCGGTGTATTTGTTGTTCATGAGCCTGATAAGAGCGGAATAACTTACCTTGAATCTCATGAAATCACCCACCTTCAGGTTCGAATCGGCACTTCCAACGTTCAGTACCGTAAGATCACTGCTGGCTCCCGCAATCTCATATTCGCTGTTCACCGGGGTAAGTCCCGCTATGTTGGTGTCCAGCTCTCCTATGGTAACAACAGCCCTGAATCCCCTTTCGCCGGGAGCGTACTGCTTCGGTTCCCCCGGGGAGTTGGAATTGAATGGCTGCAGTTCATCGTGTATCTCACCGGTGGGAGCCAGATTCTTCTTTTTGATCTCCACCACGCCAGCTTCCAGAATGAACCCGTCATCCCGTAGCCCGGCCAGAATACCCCCGTTGATCAGGTCGTTGCCCAGCAGTATGGATTCGCCTACCCTGAAGTGGTTCACCTGTCTGGGTACCAGACCCTGGATCAGGAAGGGAAGGCTTGCGCTGGATCCGGCTGAAAGCAGCTGTATCTTCCTGTTGAATTTCAGCTCCAGGAGTTCCTTGTAGAGAACCAGCTGCATAAGCTGATCCATTCCCGGAACCGTTCCGGAGAGGCATCCAAGGTTAGTTCCTATTCCTATGATCTCGATGTTTTTCAGATTGAAGACATCGTTGTACATGTCCACAAGAGTTCCGGGCAGAATTCCCTCGCGGAGATCTCCAAGCTCTATCATCAGGAGGATACGGTGCTTGACTCCCGCCTTCTCGGCCACTTTATTTATCTTCTTCACGGTGTCCAGCTCGGTGTTAAGCGACACGTCCGAGTACTTTACCACTTCGCTGAGCTCATCGGGATGGGGAGGTTTCAGGTACCACCTTTCCGCCTCCACGCCTGAGTTCGATACTTCAATGAGGTTTTCCAGCCGTGAATCGGCAATGGATTTAATGCCGCCGTCAACAAGTGCCTTCACTGCTTCAGCATGGCCGCAGAGAGCTTTCGTCACCACTGTCAGGGTGCTGTCGTGCATTCCCACCAGTCTTTGTATGTAGCCGTAGTTGTGCAGTATGGCTTCTGTGTTTATCAGGAGCCTATTCATTGGAATACCGCATGTCGGCGTATTTAGACTGGAAACCTATGCGTTCATAAAGCTTTTTTGCCGGGTTGTCGTATTCAACATGAAGCTTCACATCTCCGCTGCAGAGATCCAGAGCCCTTTTGATCAGTTTCGTTCCTATGCCCTTTCCCCGCTTGCCGCTGTCTACGGCAACGTAAAGAAGAAGATTTTCAGGCACATATCCGGACATATTGGTATTCAGCATTACAAGAGCACCTGCAATATCGCCGTTTTCCAAAGCAGCAAGGATGAACCCTCCGCGATTCTTGTCCAGTGCGTAGTGGATACCGCTCTTGATCTCGGGAATAGCGTCTTCGAAGGGAATAAGCATTTCATGGAGTTTTTCTGCGAACTCATCTGCCGTTGCCAGCTTCTCCAGTTCTGTAATGGAGCTGATCTTTTCGATGGATATCATTGTATTAACTTCTTTCTGTACTGGTATAAGCATTGTAATATATTAAACTATTATCCCACGTCAATATGATAAATAATATGACTACTTATATAAAAAGACAAAATAAAATGAAATAGAGGACAGAATACGCAGTGCAAATAAATGACTCTCAGGTGTACAGCATGCAATTAGGGAACTGCTGACGTCCGGGCGGATATCAGCTGCTGGTTAGAATATCGGCCACAAGTTTGATGTGTCTGGAAGGTGTTACCACGTATACCGTGTCTCCCTCTTCAAGCTCAGTGTCTCCCCTTGGAACCACAAACGCTTCGGTGGCAACCCTGTATATACCCGCGAGAATGGCTTCACGGGGAAAATTCTTGTGGCCCGCAAGCTTGGTTACGGTTTTTCCCGCCGCCCACGCCTTCTCTTCTATAACAACCGCATACATTTCAGCGGCACCCCCGGCAAGAGGTATGATCCTCTTGACCCTGGGCTGTTCTATCTCGGTCATCACCTGGTTGATAAGAAGGTCTGCAACCCTTAACACCGACTTCACGCCACTCAGCTTGTAGGCATCGGCATAACCTGCATCACGCATACGCGCCAGTATCCTCTCCACTCCCAGACTCCTGGCAAGAATAGCTGTGGCTATGTTGTCGGCATCGTTTCGCATGAGGCAGACAAGTACATCGGCTTTTTCCAGCCGGGCGTCTATGAGTACATTAAGACGGGTAGCGTTTCCCTCCACCGTTTCCACTCCGGTTTCGGTGTACAGGGATCTGCAGACCTCGTGGTCCGTATCGATCACGACCACGTCATGATTGTTTCCCATGAGCTGGGCAGTGACTTTCCTGCCAACGGTTCCCGCTCCGGCCACTACAACGAACATTTTTACCTCCAGGCTTTCCTGCTGAACAGGAGCATCACGGGAAGGATCTCGAGCCTTCCGGCAAGCATACCGATAATGTAAGTGATCTTCACTCCCCAGTGAAGGTTCATCATCTGTGATTGTGAGAGGAAACAGGGGCCAATGTTGCCCAGAGCGCTGAACATGCCGCTGAAAGCCGTGTATCCGTCCATGCCCGGTGAAAGCAGAGCGGTTATTGCCCCGCCTGCCATGAGAAAAAAGAACCACATGAATACGATACCGGCGATACGGCTCAGTTCATCCCTTCCGATAAGTCTTCCTTCGAACCTGACCCCGGAAACGGATCTGTCAGCCCTGAACAGTTTCTTTATCTCCTCCCCTGCAACGCTGACAAGAATGGAAACCCTGAGTACTTTTATTCCCCCGCTGGTTGAACCCACACACCCGCCTATCACCATCATTACCAGGAAAAGCTGCCTTGCCGCTGCTCCGAAGAAGGTGCTTGTGAGATCCTCGGTTGCGTAGCCTGTGGTGGTAAGTATGGATGCAACCTGGAACAGATCCTTCCTGAAGCTCTGCTCGAGACCGCCGGGGGATATGTTCCCTGCAATGAGCTGCTCCCCCAGGATCACCCCGATGAAAGCCAGGATAAGGATCCACCAGAGCTTCATTTCAGCACTTCTCCACAGGGCCTTCAAGCCGTCTCCTCTGAAAACGCGGTAGTGGACTAGAAAGCTTATGCCACCTGCAAGCATACCTGCCACAGCCACGTACTGTATGAGAGCTGAATTGCCCGGACCCGGGCCCCCGAACCAGCCCATGGACATGTCGTGGGAACTGAAACCGCCGGTGGATATCGTTGTGAGAGCATGGTTCACAGCATCGAAGGCATTCATCCCGGCAAGATGGTATCCTGCGGTGACAACCGCAGTGAAACAGATGTATATGGTCCAGAGTATTTTAACCGTGTGAAGAAGACCGGGCACCGGTCTTCCCGAGAATATCTTGTGGCTCTCCGCGTCTATGAGCCTGTGTGCCCCGGGGATCTGTGAGGCCACGGCCATGAAGAAGGTAAGAATTCCAAGACCGCCCACCCACTGGGTAATGCTTCGCCAGAGAAGCAGTGAACGGGGCATTTCATCAAGCCCTGTGAACATGGTTATGCCGGTCGTGGTGAAACCGCTCATGGTCTCGAACACAGCGTCTATCCATGAAGCGTCTATCACAAGAACGAAGGGAACCGCTCCGGCAATGGAAAGCACAATCCAGGAGAGGGAACAGATAACCATGGCCTGTGCAGTTGACGGTGAGCCTTTCCCCCTTCTGAAGTGAAGCAGGGCACCAGCTGCCGCTGATGCAGCTGCAGTTGCAAGGAAGGGGCTGATGCATTCCTCCTCGCCTGACAGCATGGCGAAGATAAGGGGAACCAGAAGCATTGCCCCCAGAAGCATCAGTATTCTGCCTAGGAATCCTGTAATTGTCCGCATACCATGTTATGTTAAACGGGAGTCAAAAAGGGAAGTGTAACGTTTTTCCTGTTCCTTCTGTCCTGAAGCTGAACCACAACTGAAAGGAGAGACAGATATGGGAGCATTAGTACCACTGGTGGCAATAACCACTTCCATTGGAGTTCCGGCGCTTGTAATCGTTCTTATCGTTGCTTTCAACCACAAGAAAAAGATCGCCAGGTACAATCTTATCGAGAGGGCTCTGAACAGCGAAACTTCACCTGAAGTGGTGGAGCAGCTTGTGAAGAGCATCGGCGAAGAGGAAGAGAAGAGAACGACCCCTCCCAAAGAGAGACATCTCATTCACGCCACCGTACTGCTTGCCCTTGGCATCAGCTTCTTCGCCCTTCGCTTCATTATCGGCGGGAATGACGTAACCGGGCTTACTGCTTCAGGGGCTATCCTTACCATGCTGGGTCTTGCCAAACTTGTGATCGCCTTCCTGATAGTAGGCAAAACCACCCCGAACCGGTGAACGAAACAACCCGTAAACTGGTGGAGTCTGCCATGAAAGGGAACAGGGATTCCTACGGAGTACTGGTGAGGAATTACACGGGGTTCGTTTACACCATGGCTCTGCGTATGACAGGGGACCATCACATGGCGGAGGATCTGTGCCAGGAAATATTCCTGAAGGGATGGCTGAAGCTCGAGAAACTGACAGATCCCTCCGCCTTCTCCGGATGGATATCTACCATGGCCAGACGCACATGTCTCAATGCCCTGGAGAAAAGAAAGCGGAAGATGGAGCTGGGAGAGGAGGAGGCGGTTCTCGTGAATCTCAATCCCACTCTTCCCCAGTCATACGATCCTTCGAGAAGGATACTTGAGGAGGCCATACTTCAGCTTCCCCTTCAGGACAGGGAACTTGTGACCCTCTGCTATTTTCAGGAACTTGATTCCGCGGAAGTGGCAGAGGTAATGGGTATTCCCCCGGGAACCGTAAGAGTATATCTTCACAGAGCGCGTAAGAAGCTCTATGAAATTCTGAAAGGAAGAGAAAATGAACTCCTGGGGTAACGACAAACTGGAAGGGCGAATGGACGAACTCCTGACCTCCAGTGTAAGCAGGGGTTCGGAACCGGCGGGTTTTCATGTTAAGCTGACCCCCGTAAAACCTTCATTCCCATGGCTTACAATTGCATACATACTTGCCGCAGCCTGTATCGCAGGATTTTTCACGGTTCAGTGGCTTGCAGGCCAGAACCTTGCCAGCATGGACTTCGGCTCCCTTTTCAGGATCGATACCCTCACAGGGATGTTCGACGGGATCAGTTCCGGGAAGGCTGTTTCCATCGTTGCTGTGATTATCGGTCTTTTCGGCACTGTGATATCTTTTCTGCCTGATAAGCCCAGGGTCTTGCACCGCATGCTATAATCAGCGCTGAGAGTATCCTCGCATTCAAAGGGAGCAGTTATGAAAAAACTCTTTGTAATCCCTTTTCTCATGCTGTTTGCATGCGGAGAGGGCGACAGTCCAGCAGATACCAGTGAAGTCTTCGTGGAACCGGAGCATGTAAGTTCTGAAAACGCTGATAGACTTATACCCAGGGAGATCCTCTTCGGGAATCCGGAAAAGATAGGGCCTCAGCTGTCTCCCGACGGTTCGCTCATTGCCTACATTGCACCTGCGGAAAATGTGCTTAACCTATGGGTGATGAACCGCGACATGACAGATGAAAGACAGCTTACCTTCGACACGAACAGGGGTGTTACCAATTACTTCTGGGCAGAGAACGGAAGACACATTCTGTACATGCAGGACGAAGCCGGTGAAGAGAACACCCACGTTTACAGGCTTGACGTGGAAACGGGCGAAGTGGTGGACCTCACTCCCTTCGAAGACGTCAAGGCCTATGTAAGCGCCACCGACAAGGATCAGCCGAATGTGGTTCTTGTGGAGACGAACCAGCAGAATCCCATGTTCTTCGACGTTTACCGGTGCGACCTTGAAACAGGTGAAATGACCATGGTTGCCGACAATCCGGGCACGGATGAATTCGGGAACATGGTGCTGGGGTTCATGCCCGATGAGGACATGAACATCAGGATGTATTACTCCATCGATCCTGAAACCGGCTGGATAACCGTTTATCACAGGTGGGACGAAGACTCTCCTTGGGAAGAGCTCAAATCCTTCTCCTCCAATGAAGAGTGGGGACCAAGAAGATTTACCGAAGACGGTACGGGGATTTATCTCACGAGCAATCTTGATTCTGATCTTTCCGCTCTTTACTATATGGACCTTTCCACCGGGGAGGAGACATACATCATTTCCGATACCCTGGCTGACGTGGGCAGTGTGGGTTTCGACCCCAACACGGGAGAGCCCAGGTCGGTTACTTTCAACTATCTGAGAAGGAACAGGGTAGTGCTTGATGACTCCATACAGGAAGACATAGACTTTCTGACCGATTTCCATGAGGGCGATTTCGGAACCGTCTCCAGGGACAGAGCAGACAGCACCTGGATAGTGGTTTACTACACAGTGGACAATCCCGCGGTCTATTTCCTTTATGACAGAACCGACAAATCAATTACGGAGATGTTCACAGCCATACCTGCCCTGGAGAATTACAGCCTTGCAGAGGTGGAACCTGTGGAGATAACCTCCCGGGACGGGCTGATCCTTCCCAGCTACCTTACGAAACCTGATCCGGCTTTTTACGGTGAAGGTCCCTGGCCAATGATCATGTACGTCCACGGCGGTCCATGGGCACGCGACTACTACGGCTACGAGCCCTTTGCCCAGCTCTTCGCAGACAGGGGTTTTGCGGTTCTTCAGGTCAACTTCCGGGGTTCAACCGGTTTCGGTAAAGACTTCGTTACAGCCGGCAACAAAGAGTGGGGCCGGGCCATGCAGAACGACATTTCAGATGGGGTTAACTGGGCGGTTGAGAGTGGAATTGCAGACGCTGAAAGAGTGGTCATACTCGGAGGTTCCTACGGCGGCTACGCCACCCTGGCGGGGGCAGCCTTCACCCCTGAGCTCTACTGTGCCGCAGTTGACTTCTTCGGACCCTCCAACCTGATCACCTTCATGGAGACCGTGCCTCCCTACTGGCGTCCCCTCAGGGCTCTCATGGACATCAGGGTAGGCAACCCCGATGACGAGACGGACGCTGCAATGCTTGAAGAATACAGCCCTTTGAACTACCCTGAAAACATCACAATGCCTATTTTCATAGTGCAGGGAGATAATGATCCCAGGGTGGTAAAAGCCGAGAGTGACCAGATGGTCGAAGCCCTCAGGGCCATCGGTACCGAAGTTCTTTACGTGGTATACGGCGATGAGGGACACGGATTCGCCCACGAAGAGAACCGTCTGGATTTCTCCGGCAGGGTCGAAGAGTTCCTTTACCTGAACGTTCCCGGTGTGGAATGCGAGCTCTTCCAGCCCATAGAGGGATCCACTGCAAGGATAGAATAGGTATTCACCTGAGGGCCGGGCTCATGCCCGGCCCCGGGATCTACAGCTTGAAGAATGCCCTTACCCGGGCCAGAAGATCTTCCTTCTGGCTGTGACCGGTCTTTATCTCCACTTGTTTCTTCTGTTTCGAGGCCTTTGTCATGGTGTCTTCCAGTTCTCTGCGCCGGTTGTCGAGCATCTCTGAGAGAGGTTCTACAAGGCCCGGGTTGTTTTCCAGAACGATCTTCAGTCCATCTTTTCTTACAACAACCACCTGGGTTTCTTCAAGGGCGGAAACGGTTGCAGACCTGGGCTCTCCCGTGAGGAGGCTCATTTCACCGAAGAACTTTCCGGGACCCAGCGTTGCAACGGAAACCGGTTCATTCTTTCCTGTGGCCAGTGTAACCTCCACCGACCCGTTCCTGATAATGTAGAGGCTGTCTCCCGTATCGCCCTGGCGGACTATGGGTTCGCCTCTCGTATACCTGAAGATGGATGACCTTTCAGCAAGAAGGTTTATCTCGTTGTCACCCAGAGGTGAGAAAAGATCTACCTTTCTCAGTTCCCTGAGAATGTCACTTCTCAGGTCTGCACGGAGCTTAGCCTCATGGTCCGGGGTTACGGTGTGCAGGTAAACATCTCTTATGGGGAAGGGGATACCCATTTCGGCCCTCTGAAGACAGTACCAGATCCGTGATCTTACCGCGTCGCTTATGTGAGGTTTTCTGGCGAAATCCTTTATCCAGAATCTTACGTCATACTGAATGGAGCTTGAGCCGAAGTCCAGCAGAAAAACCGTTGGTGAGGGCTTTGCACTCACGCCGCTGGTATCTGCAACTGCGCTGAGCAGAACCTCTTTAACCCTCTCCGGAGGATGGGCATAGGCCACGCCTACCTCCACATGGGCCAGGTGAAGCTTGGTCGGCTTGCTGTAGTTGGTAACCACGGTTTTAGATACAGTGGCGTTGGGTATTGCCATTACGTCGTTGTTCCGGGTTCTCACCGTAAGAACCCGCCAGTTCATCTCCTCCACCGCTCCCTCGATGCCGTTTATCTCAACCCAGTCCTCCATCTCATAGGGGCGCTCCAGCTGAAGTGCCAGGCCTGCGAATACGTTTCCCAGTATGTCCTGAAGGGAAAGACCTATTACTGCGGAAAGAACTGTGGAGGTAACCAGGAAAGCAGTGAGCTGAACATCGAAAATAGTATTGAGAAGAACAACGGCAAGGGTGGCCATGAGTATGAAATTGAGAACGTCTATCACCAGCCTTGGAATGGGAAGTTCCATCTGTTTTCTTGCAAGGTGCTCCCACAGAAGAAGGGTCATGAACTTAAGAACCGTGTTTGCAGCCATCATTATGCTCAGGGCGAGCAGTATTCTGACTCCCAGCACTTCCGGTGGAACCCCGGCCATTCTTAAGATCAGATAGAGCCCCAGGGAAGCCCCTGTTACAATTACCCATACTTTCAGCCGGTTCTGTCCCTCGTGCTTCTTCAGCACCCAGAGCATGAGACCCACAGCAAGACCCAGGAAAACAGCTTCAGGTACGTTCGCCCAGTTCAAGGACTACTCTCCCTTCAGTGGAGAAGTGTGAACCTGGAAGGCTTCATAGAACCCTCCATTATCAGAGAATATACCCCTGCGGGAAGCGAAGCGCAGTCGATGGTGCATGTGCCGCCGGGGTTCATGGTTTCAGCCGATTCAAGTACCATCCTGCCTGAAATGTCCATGATACTGATAGTTCCCGAGAATCCGCAGGAGGTTTCAGGCAGGCTGAGCAGTAAAGCACCATATACAGGATTTCCCAGCATTACTGGTGCTGCAGGCGCAGATGGATCTTCCTGAACTCCAGAGGGAATTTCGCTGTAGATGTTCCAGTCGGCACCTTCAGAGCCTGCCCAGAAGTATCTTTCCCCTGATGCCACAGGACTCCAGACAGGACCGGATGAGTAAAAAGGCTGGAACGGAACAGACCATGTTCCTCCTGAAAGTATGGAGCAATGGGCAGTTCCCCCGGTTCTGTTCTCCTGCCAGATGACCAAAGGAGAACCGGTTCCCGGTTCAGATGAAACCATCGGATTCATTATGTGCTCCGTTGTGTTCTGCAGCTGTGTTTCCGAGGTCCACTGGGTCCCGTCCCAAATTCTGGCTGTCACCGATGAAGAAATACCGTCTGACTGCCATACTGCAACAAGGGTGTTCTGACAGAGTGCAATGTGGGGCGAGTGACAGAAACTGCCCGTAGAGATGGTTTGCGGAGTTGAGAAACCGTTTTCATCACCCTGGCACCACACAATGGAACTTCCCGATGGAGAGCTTTCCACCCAGAGTGCATGGAGGCTTCCATCCGGTCCCTCTGAAACTGCCGGAGATGATGCCCAGGTGCCTGGCTCGCTGAGCTGGGTTTCGAATGGAGTGCCTTCAAGAGCCTTTACCATTATCCTTCCCCCGGTGCTTTCCCAGTCCTGCCAGGCCAGCCACATTCTGTCGGTGCAGGCAAGGTCCGGGGAGACCTGATAACCTTCCTGGGGAACCTCTGCTGTTACGTTTTCGAAGGGAATACCATGCGCGGTCTTTATCCTGTAGGAATACGTTGAATACTCGAAATCACTCCATGCAAGCCAGGGTGTTCCCGATTTGTCGAAACACACGGTAACCTTGTTGTCCCAGTATTCATCTGCGTCAACAATGTAGACCTGACTCCAGCTGTCTCCATCGTCATCGTGGAACCTTGCCGCCACGTCCAGCCTTCCGTTTTCACCGGTAAGCCAGGCAACGGCTGTTATCCCATCCCGGGTATCAGCATCGGGAAAGCAGTCTGAATGAATGCTTGTGGAAACCTGGAAGCCGTCTGTTCCCTCCTGTGCAGGCTGGATAACCCCGTTTGTACGCAGAGATGAAACCGGTTTCAGTGTAGGATCTCCCAGAAGGGCATTCCCGTAGAACCATGCCCTTTCATCAGCAGAGAATCCTCCCGTTGCTTCATATTCCCACCAGTCCCTGAAAGCTTCACCGAAACAGGAGCCGTTCCCCACAGGGCTGTAGAAATACTCGAAGTCGAGCATGGAGCCGGTTTTAGCAGCACCTGATACCAGAAGACCTGTATCGGTTCCGAAGAGATACCAGTTTCCCAGACACCCTGTTTCGATCCACCTGGCATTGGAGCATGAGAAGAGCTGAGCGAAAGCGGTATTCGGATTGACCTGGGCTATCTCCGGTGCCATTACGGTACCTGACATGCCCGAAGGGACCTTGAACGTGTGTCCCCAGGGACAGGAGTGGGCCATGAGATGAACGAACTCGTAACCCTGTTCCAGCTCTTCAAGGTATCCCTCTGCGGTGGTCTGGGACTGGGAGTTGACAACTGTTACACCGGAGGAACCGTATATGTAGTCGAGACCGCAGTCGGTGTAGCTGCTCCAGTCATCGTCTATGTAAGCCAGGGCCCTGGATGGAGGGGCCATGGCGCCGGTTCTGTAAAGGTGGTTTTTCTGCAGGTATTCCGAGAGCATTAGAAGTTCCGAGCCGAAGTCCATTGCGTGGGCGTCAATTCTGCCCAGCCATATTTCAGGAGCCACATCACCGGTGTGTGAATCGTAAATTCCGTTATTGTCAGTGTCGGTCCAGACTCCGTCGAGGTCCATGAGGAACAGCTCGCATGGGAATTCCTCCGCGGCCCAGTAGTCTTCCTCGAACCATGCACAGGGCAGAAACCCAATAAGGATAGCACCGTCTATGCCGGGAGTGTTCTGAAACAGAGTTTTAAGATCCTCCGCGGTTCCGCCAGACATGCTTTGCACCGTTGTGTTCCATCCCTCTGCTGCAAGGTCTGTCTGGAGCTGTGCTATCTGCGGGGCCAGGGGGGCTGTAACGTAGTCCGCGGTAACTATGAGAACGGTATTCCCATCTGCAGGAGCTTCTGCAGGAAGGGTAATCTCCGTGAAAGAACACGGGCGGCCTTCAATTGGTGAAACATTCGAGGTTTCACGGGTAAGCCCTGTGATGCCCGTGGGTATGGTTACGCCCAGTAGAAAGAGAAGCAGGTGAACAGAGATCATGGGAACCTCCAGCCGGTTTCTTCAGGTGCAGGGAACCATCAATATAAAACCGGAGTTATGCCTTAACCACTTGCGTGTCAGTTGAAAATGTCTTCCAGTAATTCGAATGTGGTCTCCTTCGTAACCGTATAGGGAAGATCAGTGAAGCGTCCGGGTAAGAACCATGCTTACGGTCCGCTTTCCGCTTCGGAACATGGTATCGGCCTGAAGGGAGAGTTGATCTTCAAGAATAATGCAGTCTACTCCGAAAGCTTCAACCATGTTCATTGAACTATCTGAGGGCCATTGGTTCAGTATTTCAGCAGAGTGACTGTAATCCTCAGGAAGGGTTGTGCTGTAGCCGTTCACGGAAGGGGTGAAGTGTGAGGTTGAGGCAATAAGCCGCAGGGTTTCCGTTTCAGGTCTTGTCATGTCGTCTGAGATGGGCAGATAAAGAACTCTTTCGAAGTGCTGCTCCGCCAGCCAGTCATGCCAGGGCTGCGGCTCCAGGGGGATGGTATCTATGGGGCCGTGGAAAAGAGCGGCAGCAGCAAGGAAGATACCAGCTGCGGCGAGAACCGGTTTTCTTTCGAGCATTCTACCCGCAAGGATCGCCATGGGAACAAGGGCAAAGAAGGCTCCCCGCGCTGGCAGCCTTATGGAGGATGCCCCGGGCAGGGCTGCAAGAAGCCTGAACGGAGCCGGCGCCAGTTCTCTGCCGAATACCACCAGGGTTGGGCCCAGGCTCAGCACCGAGAACATGAGAATACAGACAATCAGGTACCAGTCGGTGCTGCTCTTCCTGCCCCTGAAAAGGTACCAGAGGAAACCGGCGGTTACAGCAAGCCCCGGCCAGAGGGCGGCCTCCGGGTGTATTCCCCCCTGACGCATCCAGCCCAGAAGAATGCTGCTTTCCCAGGGAGACAGAAAGGCTGCAAGATCGGTGGAGGTAACAGTGTCCACTGACCATTTCCCCGCGTGGGACAGGTGTTTCATCAGGAAGGGTATGCAGGCGATGTTCCCTGCCAGGAACCAGCCTGTTGTGCGTAACGGGACCTTTTTACCTCCGGCGGAGAAAAGAAATGGCAGCAGAACCATCAGGGCGAGGTTAAGGAAGTACCACATATACAGGGAAGCCAGGCACTGAAGAAGTATGAAAAGACCGATCTGCCATCCTGATGATTTTCCCCCGGCAGTTCTTATTGCGTAGGCGATTGCCAGAAGGCCGATGCCTCCGCTGAAAAGCTGCAGATGCCACAGGTGCGACTGGAACCAGGGCAGAAGTATCACCGCCGCACCGGTGAAAGCTGATCCTGTATGACCTGAACCGCTTTGCGTGGCAAGAAATGATGCCGCCCAACCGGATAGCAGAAGGAAAAAAACCATGAGGATGTTGTGGCTTCGGACAGGGTCTGCACCTGCAAGGTATAAAGGCAGAGAGACGAGGCTCTGTGTTACCAGGAGATCATTTCGGCCCTGCCCGTCGGGGAATCCACTGAATATGGGTAGATCAAGGGGATTCTCTCCGGACAAAGCGGAATGGATGTTCCACCTGATCAGCCACGCATTGAAGAGGGTATCCGCATGGTCATGGGGGTGGGGGGATGTTCCAAGGGGCCAGAGGGCATATAGCGCAAGAAGAAGAAAAAGGGGAAAAACCAGACCCCGATAACCGGCAGCACTGATCCTTCCCCGCATTTCCAATCGTCAGTAGGCCCTTGCCAATATGGCTGTTGTACCGGTTTCTCTTCCTGTGAGAAAGCACTTGCCGGTACCCTTCCTCTGTTCCAGGGGAAGGCACCTGACAGTAGCCTTGGTCTCTTCCTGGATCATGGCCTCGTCTTCAGCAGTTCCGTCCCACCAGACCCTGTAGAATCCCGGCTGGTGTGGCAGCAGTTCTTTGAATTCGTCATAGGTGGCAACATCGTGGGTGTTTTCTTCCATGAACTTCACTGCAGACTCATACATTTCCGTCTGTATATTGGCGAGGGCGCTCTTCACGGTTTCCCCGATACCGTCCATGGGGATGGTGAATTTACCCTCTCTTCCCGGCCGGTTTCGCGGGCTTGCCATAACATGTCCCTGGGCAATATCCCGGGGACCAAGTTCAAGCCTGAGCGGAACCCCCCGCACTTCCCAGTGGTTGAATTTGAAGCCCGGGCTCATGGAGTCCCTGTCATCGACATTTACTCTGATGCCCATTTTCCTGAGCTCTCCGGCTATTCTGGCGGCGGCTTCCGCCACTGCTGCACGTTCTTCATCCTTTTTCGCGATGGGAACGATCACCACCTGCACAGGGGCTATCATGGGAGGGAGTTTCAGACCGTGCTCATCGCCATGGACCATTATCACCGCACCCACAAGCCTCGTTGTTACCCCCCAGCTGGTCTGATGAACCAGCTGACGCTCATTGTTCGAGTCCAGGAACATTGTTTCGAAGACCTTTGCGAAGTTAGTTCCCAGGTAATGGCTGGTGCCTCCCTGCAGAGCCCAGCCGTTGGCCATCAAAGCCTCTATGGTGTAGGTGTCAACTGCTCCGGCAAACTTTTCTTTGTCGGTCTTTCTCCCTGGAAGCACAGGTACTGCGGCATACTCCTTCATGAAATCCGTGTATACCTGGAGCATCCTCATTGTTTCTTCCCTGGCCTCATCTTCCGTTGCATGGGCCGTGTGCCCCTCCTGCCAGAGAAACTCTGTGGTTCTCAGGAAGGGTCTTGGGCGAAGTTCCCACCTTACCACGTTTGCCCACTGGTTAAGGAGCATGGGCAGGTCTCGATAGCTGTTTATCCACTTGCTGAACATGTGGTTTATGATGGTTTCCGAGGTGGGTCTCACAACAAGGGGCTCTTCAAGCTTTTTCCCTCCCGCATGGGTTACCACTGCAAGTTCCGGGCTGAATCCCTCCACATGCTCCGCTTCTCTTTTTATGAAGCTCTCAGGTATGAAAAGAGGGAAATAAGCATTGGAGTGACCGGTCTCTTTGAACCTTCTGTCCAGGTCGTCGCGCATGAGCTCCCATATGGAAAAACCGTAGGGGCGAATAACCATGCAGCCTCTGACTGGAGCCGGGTCTGAAAGCTCGGCTTCACGAATGACATCCAGATACCATCTGGAGAAATCCTCCTTCGGATTAGTGATGTTTTTTGCCATAGTATGCCTTTCTGTGACTGCATGTTAACTATATCGAACAATATAAAATCCGAGGTGGTCTCTCCATCAGGGTTTGACGCAGGCCCCGGAAGAGCGTAATATAATCAGTGTTGGGGACCAAATGATCTGAGAGTGGGATAAGTTACTCATGAAGGCGGCCCCCGCCGGTTTCGAAGGCGCCCTTTTCGGGAAGCCTCACAGACTCCGGCGGCAGTATTAAGTCCTTTAACCCTGTAATAAGAGCATTCTTCAGGGGTTGGTCCCCTTCATTTCCATATAGGGGGGAAATTACTTGAACACACAGGACAGTCTGTCCCGATCACGGGACTGCGATGTTGTGTATCTGTACGTTACAGGAATCTTCACGGTTATCATTTCACTCATACCCGTTTTCAGGGGAAGCTTCGTTTTCCCATACATGATACCGTTATGGGCGGTGCTTTACCTGTTCTACCGGTACGAACCGCTTCCTGAAAAGTACAAGTTCCTTTTGAACGGTCTTTTTCTGGCAGGTTGTTACCTGGGGCTTGGAAAGGTGGCATCCACTTTTTCGGGCACCTATCACGGACCTGATGTGCTGGCCTTCGAAAAGGGCATTTTCGGCGTTCTACCCTCCAGGTGGCTTCAGAGCCTTCTCGTACCTGCTTCAGGATGCCCGAACTGGTACGACTACCCCCTTGCTTTTACCCACAGTCTTTTCTTCTCTTTTCCATTTGTCACTCCCTGGCTCGTTTACAGATTCAGGGGCATCGATGCAATGAAGAGGTCAATTCTTGCCTTTGCGGTGATAGTCACCACCGGTTACCTTACCTACATTCTGTGGCCTCTGACACCTCCGTGGCTCCTTGCTTCAGATGGGGTTATCGAGCCTCTTCACAGATGCATTTTCAAAGCCCTGGGTCAGATCGTACCCGGTTTTCTGGTGGCAGGTGCCAGCAATACCCCCAGAGCCGCAATGCCCAGTCTTCATGCCGGGGTTACCCTGCTCATGGTGCTCGTGCTTTTCCGTGAACTCGGCGCGAAGCGCTCCTGGTGGTCCCTGGTGATACTTCTGGCAATCTGCTTCGAGATAATCTACGGAGCGGAACACTTCCTCACCGATGTTGCAGTGGGATTTCTTTTTGCAGCTGCCGCTTATGTTTCGGCATATCTTCCCCGGTTTGGGTCATAGCTTCCCTTCAATTATCTTAGCCCTGTTCCTGCATTTCATGAAATAGGGGATAGGGTGTTTATGTCCAATAGCAGAATGACCATCAGAATGCTTTCGAGCATGAAGAAAAAGGGCGAAAAGATAGTTGCTCTCACGGCATACGACTTTTCCACCGCAAAGCTGGAGGAAAAGGCCGGTGTTCATGTGATCCTGGTTGGGGACTCTTTTCAGATGGCGGTACTGGGAGAAGATACCACCCTGGGTGCAGACATGAATGTTCTGGTAGCCCACTGCAGGGCGGTGAAGAAGGGTGCTCCATCGTCACTTGTGGTTGGAGACATGCCCTTCGGCAGTTACCAGCCTTCAGATGAAACCGCAGTGGCAAATGCTGTGAGGTTCGTGTCCTCCGCCGGGGCAGATGCCGTGAAACTCGAGGGAGGAAATGCCGCCGCGGTGAGTCGGGTGAGGGCCATAGTGGACGCGGGTATTCCAGTAATGGGTCACATCGGCCTTCTGCCTCAGTCCATAAAAACCGAGGGGACATACAGGGTCGTCCGGGCAGATTCGGCTGATCTGCTCCTTGAACAGCTCAAGGCACTGGAGGAAGCCGGAGCCTTCGCCGTTGTACTGGAAATGATGGAAGAGGAGCTTGCACGGTGTCTCACCCGTGAGTCTTCCATTCCCACCATAGGTATCGGCGCGGGAAGGTATACCGACGGCCAGATACTTGTGGTGAACGACATGCTTGGTATGAACGGGGACTTCAATCCGAAATTCCTGAAGAAATACGCCGACCTCCAGTCCGTGATGGAAAAGGCAATAGGAGAATATGCTGAAGAGGTTTCCCGGGGCACATTTCCCGGTGAGGGGAACGTGTTCAGGGAGAGGGGTGGAACCAGTTGAAGATAGTTGTGGTGGGCAGCGGAGGTAGAGAACACGCTCTTGCGTGGGCTCTCAACAGAAGCGGGAAAAACGAGATAATTGCAGTTCCCGGAAACCCCGGAACGGCTCCATTCGCCAGGAATCTTAAGGGAGACCCGGTTGAAATTGCCGTGGAGGAAGCAGCGGATCT
>CAZNFQ010000034.1:0-19354 GCA_964571965.1 uncultured bacterium
CAAGAAGAAAAGCCTGCGACCTGAGAGCAGGATTGGAAGAGGCAGTATACCTGGCTGAAACGGTGTGTGCGTCGGTGGGATTCCCCAGAGCAAGAAGAGCCTCTGCCCGGCCCATTTCCCAGACAGGAGCATCAGGACTGCCAGGCTGCTGATCAAGGGCAGATTCGTAAAGGTCGAATGCTTCCTGAAAGTCTTCTTCCGTGAGCATTCGAAGAGCCAGGGCAGCTTTCTCAGCCGCGGTGGCATTCTCATCCACATCCGGTCTGCATGAAGAAACGAATAGAAGGGCAAGCAAAACAAAGATAACGTATTGAGTTCTCAAAAGGCGTATCCTCCAGCTGTCTGCGTAAAAAGATCAGCATGAAATATCTCTACAAACCGGAATTTCTGCAATATTAAAGGGGCTCTCCGGTTGGAGAGCCCCTGAAGATCACCTGCGGGATCCTATAGACTGTCAGTGTCTGCGGGAATGAACTGCTCTATGGGAACTTCCATGTTCTCTATCATCCACTGGGCATCATCTGCAAGTTCCGACTGGGGATACTGATCCACGAGGATACGGAAAGATTCCCGTGCGGAGTCATAGTCACCCATCTGTTCACTGAAGGTGAAACCGATGAGGAACTGGGCCTGATCGCATCTTTCGTTGTCGGGGTATCTGTTGATGAAGAGCCTGAAATACGAAATGGCCGTTTCAGGATCGATTCCCATGGTTTCCTGGGCAAGGGTCATCAGACTGTCTGCGCCGATGCTTTCCGAAGGAAGGAATGCATCTTCGTTTATTTCCACCTTATACTTTTCTCTGAGCTCAGGGAAGACGGTACCGTACAGGTATTCATTGACCAGATTGGGTCTGAGCGCAGCCTCTATGGATTCCCTGACCTCTTCAAGTGGTTTCACTCCTTCTTCAAGGGAATCTGTTACCTTGAACAGTGTGAATCCAAGATTGGTTCTGGATGGTCCGAAAACAGTACCGGGTTCAGCTGTGTATATGTCTCCTTCAATACCAAGTTCACCACTGATGTAGGGAAGAGGAGCGTTCATGGGAATCCAGCCGAGATCTCCCTGTGTCTGAACGGTGGGCTGGTGTGTGGAGAAAGCTGCCACTGCATCCTCGAAGGACATTTCATCCAGGGCGGCCCGGGCTTCAGCCATGGATTCTTCAGAGTCGGTTACGAGAATGGAAACCTTAACCTGCGGGTCCTGCCTGTATATGTCACCGGTGTGTTCCTGGTAATAGGCTGAAACCCTCTCTTCGGGTACATCCACCGCATCCACGACATATCTTTCGTAATAGGCCTGTATCAGAGCGCCCTTCAGGGTTTCCTCCGCCTGTTTTTCAGCCTGTTCCACCTGGGCGACAACCGAGCTGTCGGTGTCGAGACCCTCTGCAAGAGATGCAAGTCTCATGAGTTCCCGCTCAACCATGCTGTTAACGATAAGGGCTTTCCCCTCGGGTGTTTCATAGGTGGCGCGCTGATAAGGCGGGATAGCCTCGAGTTCCGCCGCTATGTCATCTTCGGTGATGGATTCATCACCAATGGTGGCATAAACACCTTCCACAGGTTCTTCATTTACGGTTACCTGGAACTCCTGGCGGAGTTCAGGCAGGAAAGTATTTCTGAAGTAATCGTTTACAAGAGCCGGCCTGAGCATGTCCTCGATGCCCGCACGGACGTCATCGATGGAGTCATAGGATTCCGGCTTCTGGTCTCTGACCAGGAAGATGTGTGTTCCCATGTTGGTCTCATAAGGAGGCAGAACAGTTCCCGGTTCAGTATTCAGGAGAAGGTCGAGAAGGACCGGATCCTCACTGATGAAGGGAATGTCAAGATTGTCTCCTGCCCAGCCCATGTCGCCGCCCTGGGAAGCGGTTGCAGAGTGCTCGCTCATGAGCACCGCAACGGAGTCGAAGGGAACACCGTCATCCAGCATACCCTGGGCTTCAGCAAGGGCAGAGTCGCTGGTGACGAGTATCTGGGAGACAAGTGCCTGGGGATAGTTGTAGTAGACCTGCATATTGCGCTGGTAGTAGTCTTCCACCAGAGAGTCCGGTATTTCAACTCCTTCGATTATCCTTGTCTGGTAAAAAACCTGGCCCATTGCCCTGGTTCTTACTTCTTCGATCTGCTTTTCGGTGTTCCCAACCATTTCGAGAACCACCGAATCTTCTTCGAGACCGGCGTCCACAGCTGCCAGTATGAGCAGTTCTCTCTCTATTATGTGATCGAGAAGTGCTCTTTTGCCCCTCAGGCTTTCGAAGGAGCCTCTCTGATAGGGCGGTATTCTGTTGATCTCGTTGTCTATATCTTCCATTGTAATGACGTTGCCGCCTACAATCGCCGCCTCTCCGGCGCTCAGCGGATCGGAACCGCATGCGGAAATAATAAGAAAAACGGATGTAACGGCTATAAGGATGTTTCTTGTCATTGTTCTTTTACCCCCTGATTGTCATCTCCGGAAATTTCGTAGGCAATAAGCCCCTGGGAGAACTCTGCCATTGCTGCCCTTACGGCATTCTGCTGTGAGTCCCTTATTTCTGGGACCAGACATGGAGCGCCGTCGCGAAGGGCTTTTACCCTTTTTGCCATGGCGAGGGCGAGCTTGTACTGGTTCTTGCTTTCGGCAGCTAGCTCTTCCACCTTTTCAAATGATTTCATATTAAAAGCCTCCACAAATGTATCGGGTATGGTTTGGAATATTCGTAACCGGAAATATATAAAAACGTACCCCGGAAGAGGGGAATTGTTCCTCTTCCGGGGTTGACTGCGTCAGACTTTCGCTATTCTCCTTCTCCGCCTGCTTCAGGAGAGTAGTACTGAGTGAGCATTTCCCATCTGGGTTCTTCCACCAGATCCACTTCCCTGAGTTCTGTCTTCAGGTATCCAAGGGCGGTGAGGTCCCAGTATTTTACCATGACGATATTGTCGTTATCTCCGGCGATGGCCCCGTCGGCTCTGCTGGGGAAGTTAAGGGGTTCGCGGTAGTAGACTTCAATCCTGGAAGAGTCAGGGTCTGAAGTGGTGTAGGCTATGAACCGCCAGGTCTGGACGTTTATCGAATCGCCTCTTGCATTACCCCTGCGATCCGGGTTTTCCCAGAAAGTGAGAAGGGTGTCTTCCACTGTTTCGAAAACGTACTCTCCGCCCAGCGGGTCGGAAAGCTCGAAAACGTTTATGTCGAGGTTCTCCAGTTCGGAGGGTTTGAGAACCACCGGATATCTGTTTGCAAGATATGAAGCCTGCTCTTCGGCAACTCGTATGAGGGCGGATCTAGAAACTTCGTAACGCTTGTTCACCGCGTATTCCGGGAAGGGAATCCGCTGGAAGGTTTCAAGCCAGTCGGCTTCCATGAAGAGAGAGTCCGGGAAGTCTTTGTCAACGAGACCTCCTACAACGCCGCCGTGCCTGTCAAGATTGGGGCAGGAAATCGCGAATTGTGTGCCCAGGGCCAGTTTGGGGTCGTAGTGATAGGTTGAATCGGTATATCCCGCAGCCTCTAGAGAAGGGCAGACAGCGGTGGTCTCGGGAAGACCGCTGTATACGATCAGAGAATCAATCGTTGGAGCGGGTGATCCGTTGAACATGTACATGTGGTCAATGTTGGCTTCCGCAAGAGAGAGCATCTGAACTCGGCAGTTCTCGCGAGGAATTCTGTACATTTCTACCCGCTGGTGAATTCTGAAGATGAGCAACGCAGCAAGGAGCACAATCAGTACTCTCACAAGAACCTTTGAACCCATTTAAACCCCTCCGAAAGGTATTTAACTATTGTTTATGTTTTCCGCCAAAAAGGCTGTCCTCGTAATTTACGACCGAAACTCTTACGGTGTCAATAAGCCTTCGGACATGACAGCCATATTCGAAAAAGGCAAAGCAGGGTCAAAAACCTGCACCTTCACCGAATCGCTTGAGTATGCAACCATATCTCCGCAAGGGGCAAGTGATGAGAAGTAGGGAGAAGATTCCGGCTGAACCGGCTCAGTTGATACGCTGTCTGTTCCAAGCACCGAACTTCCTGGACCGCTTATTGTTATGAAGCCCGGCTCGACAACGGCAAAGCGGAATCTTCCGGGGATGCCGTCGGTGAAAACCGGTGCTACCGGCACCATGACGGAAACAAGCGTGTCAATATTACAGGTTATATGCGAGGGGGTTACACGTTCGATTGCAACCGCTCCCTCCGGGTTTATTGCTTCCGGATTAACATCAATCTCAAGAACGGCAGGGAAATCGTTTCCCGATTCCATCTGGTATTCAGCATCCACTGAGGACGGGATCCCCTTGAGCTGGAAGGAAAGCATTTCCCATCCCGAACCTGAGTATGTCACCGTGACCGAGTCGGCAGACATGGAAAGTATCACAAGGTTGCCGTTGGCGGTCAGCCTCACCGGAAGCTTTGCTTCAACCTGGAAAATTTCGGTGTTTACCGCGGTTCCCCAAATGATGAATCCTGCAAGCACAGCCAGTAAGATCCGGCTTGCCCGTTCAATTCCCTTCAGTTTTGTCTTCATTGCCCGGTGTGATGAAACCAATTGCGTTCTGGTCCCTGAGATCTTCAGCCAGATCTCCATTTTTTGCCTCCCAGGACTTGACCTGGGCAGTAAGCTGTTTCGCAAAGTTTTTTGCCGCATGGGGAGACATGATAACCCGGGACTTTAGATTTGCAGCAACTGAGCCGGGCATTACCCTGGCGAAATCAAGAACGAACTCTGCTCTGGAAAAGGCAACCAGAACCATATTGCTGTAGGTTCCGTCCACGTCTTCCGGTTTAACGTTGATTCTGGGTTTCTGTTTCATCTGCTCCTCGTTTCCTTTTCTGATGCCATATAATAAGAAAATCAAAGGGATTAATACAGCGCTGTGAGAGAATGATGTCCCCTGACGTGTTTTGCATTATTTTAGAACCGGAAAAAAGCGATTCCACTGAACCCGGAGGTGAAATTGATACCCGACAAGGATACCGCTGAACTTCTTCGGATGTTCCACGGGAAGAAAATATCCGTTGTGGGAGATCTTGTCCTTGACCATTATCTGGAGGGCTCGGTTACCCGCATATCCCCTGAGGCCCCGGTTCCAGTGGTCTCTCTGGGGGATAATTCCGAAAAGTGGATACCCGGTGGCGCGGCGAATGTGGCCCTGAACGTTCTTTCACTGGGAGGGAAGCCTTTTCTTTCAGGGGTGATAGGAACGGACAAAGAGGGGGAGATACTGATCAGACTCCTTTCGGATGCAGGGGTGGATGTTTCCGCAGTCACGGAAGATCCCGCAAGACCTACCACGGTAAAAACAAGGGTAATGGGCAGGAACCACCAGCTTATAAGGATAGACAGGGAAAAAACCGGGGCGGTTCCGGCAGAAATCAGCGGCAGGATGTTCGACTCCCTGGAAAGACTTCTCCGATTCACCGATTCGGTGATAATAGAAGATTACAACAAGGGAGTGCTGACGAAACCTGTAATAGAGTGGATCATGGATAAGGCCCACAGCCGCCGGCTGCCTGTATCCGTGGATCCCAAACTGTGGAACTTCTGGGAGTACGGGGGAAGTTTTCTTTTCAAACCCAACAGGCATGAAGCCGGTGCTGCACTGGGAACCGTCATCTCCTGCAGGGAAGAAGCAGAATCCGCTGCAGAAATCATTAGGGAACGGCTGAAAACAGATGCAGTTCTTCTTACCCTTGGTTCTGCAGGTTCGGTTCTTGCAGACGCCCACAGCAGCTCACCAAGGCACATCCCCGCGGTGGCAAGGCACGTTTACGACGTTTCCGGAGCGGGGGATTCAGTTATTGCCGTGATGGGACTTGCCGCCTGCTGCCCGGTGGACATCTTCGACGCAGCCAGACTGGCAGGACTTGCCGCAGCTGCTGTCTGTTCCGAACCGGGTGTTTATGCGGTGAAACCTGAAGACATAATCAGGGAGGCCTGCAGATTTGAATAGGAACCGTAACAGGGCCCCCGTTCTTACTTCCCGCGCCGCGGTTCAGTTCATCAGGTCCGGAAGGGCTGAAGGCCTTTCAGTGGTGTTTACCAACGGCTGTTTCGACATTCTTCATCCGGGACACCTCGAGATACTGGAAAAGGCTTCGAACATGGGGGATCTTCTTGTGGTTGGAGTGAACTCCGACGACTCGGTGAAGCGGCTGAAGGGTCCGGGAAGACCTGTTCAGCCCCTTGAAAACAGGGCTTCCGTGCTGTCATGCATCAGGTTCGTGGATTGTGTGGTACCCTTTGAAGAAGATACCCCCCTGGAACTCATAAGACTTCTTCTTCCGGATATCCTCGTTAAAGGGGGAGACTACACCCCTGAAACCGTAGTGGGTGCTGACGAAGTTGCCTCAAACGGCGGCACTGTCTGCATTGTGCCTCTTATCGAAGGTTTTTCAACCACAGGCATTCTCAGGGGAATGGATTAGTGCATCTCCGTGATCAGCTGACAATTGCATTCTGTTTTGCTGTTCTTTGGGCTGCTTTTGCGGTGCCGATACTTCTTTCACCCCTGGGCAGCTATCCCGTGATCGATGCAGCCTGGCATTCCGCCTGGGCATCCGAGATAGCGGGGGGAAATCCTGATGTTTATTCACCCTATTTCAGAGCGCCTCTCTATCCGGTAGTTCTGGGGCTCTGCTACCTTCTTACAGGTTCTTCCGCAGTATCCGGAACCCTTCTCAGTTTCCTTCTGGCAGCTGCCTCTCTCCTTGTGATCTACCGAACGGTACTGGATATGCACCAAAGCAGAATCAAGGCACTTTTCGCTGTGGCACTCACAGGGGTCAACGGCGTTTTTCTTTTCTATTCCACAACCCTTCTCATAACTCCATTGTACCTTTTTCTTCTGATATTTTCATTTTTCATGTTCCAGAGGAAATCCATGTCCGGGTACGGGTGGATCTTTCTGGGACTTTCGGCAGTGGCAAGGCCTTCCGCTGTTCTTCTT
Source organism: uncultured bacterium (assembly GCA_964571965.1). Lineage (GTDB taxonomy): Bacteria > Fermentibacterota > Fermentibacteria > Fermentibacterales > JCC-6 > Sabulitectum. The sequence continues at coordinate 6,936 of CAZNFQ010000034.1, forward strand.
TTTCCCCTGGCTGTTTTTCTTTACAGGAGAACATGGAAATACTGCTGGCTTTTTTTTCTTCCCGTTGTGTTTGTATGGGCGGTTAACTGGTCCGCAGGAGATCCGGGAACTGTAATCTCAAGTCAGGGGGGAATCAATTTCTATATCGGCAGCGGTCCTGAAGCCGACGGGTATACGTCATTCGCTCCCGCTACCCCGGGCAGTAACCCTCTTCCCGATTCACTGCCCTATGAAGACAATGTCTGGGCTGCCAGCGTAAGACCCTTCTCCGGAGATATGACTCCTTCGAGCATTTCAAGGGAATGGACCGGGAGAACACTGGGATACATTCGCCGCAATCCCTCCGCAACGGTTTCACTGTACATGAGGAAGCTTCTTTATCTGGTTTCACCAGTGGCCATTCCCAGCAATTACGACGTCTATTACTACTCCAGATACTCTCCTGTTGCAGGAATACTGGAGGGGACTCCGGGGTTTCCGGTGACGGGTCTTATGCTGTGGCTGCTGGTTCCGGGAGCTCTTGCGGCGGGATCCCTAAAACCGGGCGAAAGGAATGCCCTTCTCTGGGCAGCAGTCATCGCCCTCGGGGTTCTTCCCTTTTTCATCACAGCCAGATTTCTTCTGCCGGCGCTGCCCTTTGTGGTTATATTACTCGGCCCAAGATTCCTCAGTAAGCCGGTCAAGTCTCTTTTTCTGGCACCTCTGGGGCTTGCTGCCGGGCTGGGGCTTGCCAGGCTGACAGAGCATACCGTGGATTCAGGCGGGGTCAACATGGCTTTTCATGACGGTCTTGCCCACTATCAGAAGGGTTATGTGGAAGAAAGCGAAACACTTTTTCTTCAGTCGGTGAACGTGGCATTTGAAAGGAATGACGGAATAGACCTAAATGGAACTGACGCTCTTTTCAATCTGGGAGTTATCGCTCTCAGACGGGGTGAAACCCATGAGGCCGAAACCTACTGGAGACTCGCCCTTGAAAGAGATCCGGGTTTTACCCCTGCGATACAGGCTCTTCAGGGGTTGACCCGTTGACAGCAGTAAACAATAAAAGCCGTAATCAAAAAGTGAAATAGAATAACGAAGTCTGTGGAGGCTGTCTTGAATCTAAACATTCTTATTACATACCTGGCGCCGCTGGTTGCGGTGGGAACCGGAATAACCGCCTGGCTGATATACAAATCAGTGCAGAGAAAACCTGAGGGCACCGATAGAATGAAACAGCTGGCATCCATGATACAGTCCGGTGCCATGACATACCTGAAAACCCAGTACAGGATATTATCCATTTTCGTGGTCCTGGTGGCACTTCTGCTGTTTTTCGGTGTAAACAGGGCCACGGCATTGGCTTTCATTGCAGGAGCTCTTTTCAGCATGATAGCCGGTTTTGCTGGAATGCGTGCCGCCACCATGGGCAACGTAAGGACCACCAACGCCGCAAGAACAGGCCTTTCTGAAGCTCTTTCCGCAGCCTTCGGCAGTGGAAGCGTAATGGGTTTTGCCGTGGCATCCCTTGGGCTTCTCGGTGTTTCAGGATTCTATCTTGTGTTTCATGAGGCTGAAACGGTCAGGAACTTTCTCCAGGGATTTCTCGGTATGGAAAGCATGGACCTTACCAGCATAGCAGGGTTTGGAATGGGAGCAAGCAGCATAGCCCTTTTTGCAAGGGTCGGCGGCGGAATATTCACCAAGAGCGCAGACGTGGGTGCAGACCTCGTGGGTAAGGTTGAAGCCGGGATCCCCGAGGATGACCCCAGGAACCCAGCGGTTATCGCCGACAATGTTGGTGATAACGTTGGCGACGTTGCAGGTATGGGAGCCGATCTGTTCGAATCCTTCGTGGGGTGCGTTATTGCTGCCATGGTGCTGGCTTTCGGAATGGATGTCAGCACGATTTCCGCCATTTTCACAGGCGGCGATGCCGAGCACCTGGGAAGAACATCCCTGATCGCTCTTCCGCTTGTCCTTGCTGCGGTTGGAACCCTTGCAAGTCTTTTCGGTGCGTTGTACGTCAAGATTTTCAGAAAAGGATCACCGGACCAGGTCTTAAGGAACGGTACCTTTGCCAGCGCGTTGCTTGCCATTCTCTCGGCTTTCTGGATGGTTCATCTCCTCGGGATTCATCTCGGGGTGTTCTGGGCAATAACCGCCGGGGTCATTGCGGGAACCGCAATTGGTCTTGTAACAGAGTATTACACCAGTGCCGGTCCCGTAAGGAAGATAGCTGAATCCACAAAAACCGGTCCAGCCACCACCATCATCGAGGGAATTGCAGTGGGCATGGAATCAACTGCGGTACCCATTCTTCTCATTGCAGCGGCTATTCTTATAAGTTATCATTTTGCAGGACTTTATGGCATTGCCCTGGCAGCTCTCGGAATGCTGATGAACGTTGGCATGACCATGTCGGTGGATGCCTATGGCCCGGTGGCGGACAATGCCGGAGGTATCGCCGAGATGGCCGGACTGCCGAAAGAAGTCCGGGGAAGGACCGATAAACTCGATGCACTTGGAAACACCACAGCGGCAATGGGTAAGGGATTTGCAATAGGATCCGCAGCTTTGACCGCCCTTGCTCTTTTCAGTGCTTATGCCGAGGTCACTGATCTTGACTCCATAAACATACTCAGCCCGAATGTTGTAGCAGGCCTTCTCGTCGGCGGCCTTCTTCCCTTTATTTTTGCGTCGATCACCCTCCGGGCTGTTGGTAAAACAGCAATGAAGATGGTTCAGGAGGTCAGAAGACAGTTCCAGCAGATAAAGGGACTTATGGAGGGAACAGCCAGTCCGGAAACGGAAAAATGCATCGACATTGCCACCAGGGGAGCTCTTCACGAAATGATCCTTCCCGGTGTAATGGCGGTTGCAGTACCTGTTATAGTTTTCTTTGCCTTCGGAGAACGGGGGCCGGAGACCCTTGGCGGTCTTCTTGCCGGGGCAATAGTTACAGGAGTGCTTCTCGCCATTTTCATGTCCAACAGCGGAGGAGCCTGGGACAACGCAAAAAAATACATAGAAGAAGGACATATGGGGGGCAAAGGTTCCCCCTCTCACGATGCAGCTGTAATGGGTGATACCGTTGGTGATCCATTCAAGGATACAAGCGGACCTTCGTTGAACATCCTTATCAAGCTGATGACGGTGGTTGCCCTTGTTCTTGCACAGGTTCAGCTGGGCTGAACCCGGGAAAGGAATTAAAATGAGTGAACCTCTGGAGTTCAACGAGGAAAACGTAAAAGCCAAACTCGAGGAAGTCAGACCCATGCTTCAGGCGGATGGCGGCGATATAGAGTTCGTGGCCATCAGGGACAAAACAGTTCAGGTCAGGCTTCAGGGGTCATGTTCCGGCTGCGCCTTCGCTACAATGACACTTCAGTTCGGCGTAGAGAAAACTCTTAAAAAGTATTTCCCCGACATGGAGCGTGTTGAAAACATCCAGTAAGGGGACCGCTTCAAGGCTGCAGGCGGCTCTCATGATGAGGGGGAGTTCCGAAAGGCTCCCCCTTTCTTCTGAGGACACGGCGCTGGCAACCAGGATTTTCAGAGAGTCCGTTATCTGGAAGAAGTATCTGGATCATGTGATCGGCCTTTATTCGAGAACGCAGGTTAAGGATCTTGATCTGGACGTTCTCACCAGTCTGAGAATTGGAGCTGTTCAGCTTCTGATAATGAGGATACCATCGCATGCGGCTGTTTCTGCAACAGTGGAAGCCCATTCAGCAAGGAAAACAAAGGGTCTTGTAAATGCCGTTCTCAGAAAAGTCGCTTCTCACAGGGAGAAACCTTCCCTTCCAATGCATATAAGGTATTCCCATCCCGAGGAACTGGTAAGAAGATGGCTGCACCTTTTCGGTGAAGAGAAGACAGAACAGCTTCTCAGGTGGAACAACTCGGCACCGGAACTTGGAGGATACGCCTTTTCTTCACTTCCATCCGGTTCCACCGGTGGAAGATACCTTGAGAATTACAGGATCATCGAGAGAAAGGGAAGGTTTTCGCCCCCCTCGGGCTTCTACGTGCAGGATGAATCATCTGCCCTTGTGGGAAGAGGCATGGCTGATCTTCCAGGGGATCCCGTTCTTGAGATCGGCGCCGCTCCCGGAGGCAAAACCGCCCATCTTGCAGGGGATGAACTCGTGCTCTCCATGGACGGTAAGCCCCGAAGGATGAGAAGATGGCTGGAAAACAGCAGACGCCTGGAATGGGTGAACTGCTTACCTGTTGCCGCATTGTCGTCATTACTTCCTTTCAGCAGAAAATTCGGCAAGGTGATTGCCGACGCGCCCTGCTCCAATACCGGTGTTTACCGAAGAAGATACGATGCCAGATGGAACTGGTCTGTGGAAATGATGAAGTCTCTTGTCCGTATTCAGAAAGATATTCTGAGGGATGCTTCTCTGGCAGTTGCCCCGGGCGGCATACTGGTGTATTCCACCTGCAGTCTGGAGCCGGAGGAGAACGCAGGGGTGGTGGACCATTTCGAGGAAACTTCCAGCGGTTTCAGGAGAATTCCTTTTCCCGGCCCCGACGGATTGGTCAACGCCAGCGGTTTCTTTTCATATTTTCCACCTGAAGCGGGCATAGATGGTCTTTTTGCCGCGGCATGGATAAACGAAGGCAGGAGCTGCAATGAAAAGTGAAGCGGGTTTTCTCTTTTTTGCCGTATTGGCCGTTCTGGCCCTTTTCCTGTTTTCACTTTCCGTACCCCTGTTCGGCGATACGCTGGGTTACGGTTATCAGACAACTAACTGGATAAGGAACAACGGTCTGACCCCCTTCGCATCCGGCGAAGACAGGGGTGAGCAGGCAATGGGACATCCCACTTTGTTCTTCTGGTTATGGGCTCTGCTGTCTTTCCTGCTGGGCGAGACCATGATCGCAGCCAGGCTCATCCCCTTTGCCGCAACCTTCATGGCGGTGTGGGGAATGTACAGACTGGGAAGGGAACTGGTGTCCAACACTGCAGGGTGGCTTTCCGCCATGGCCCTTCTTGCCAGTCCGCTGTTCCTGATACAGAGCATGAGACCCATGCCGGAAAGCGCCGTGATGGCCTCGGTGGTGTGGTCCCTCTACTTCTACATCAAAGGCAGATATGTAAAGGCGGCGGTTCTCTGCGCACTGGGAATAGTGTTCAGGGAACAGGCGATCTTTCTTGCAGCCGCTTTTTTCATGGCCGAGATATCTGAGACAGGCCTGAAGCGCCCGGGCAGGCTCTTGCTGTTCGCTTCTCCGGTGCTTGTAATTGTTGTAACCGGGATCATTAATTTGGCTGTGAACGGCTATTTCTTTTTTCCCACATATGTGGGCGGGGGATCCGCTCTTCAGCAGGGCTGGTTCTTTCAGAGGCTCAGGTACTTTGCCGCTCACCTTCTGGCTGAAGATTTCAGGTGGCTGCTGGTTACCGCTGCGGTTGCGGGAATTCTCAAGGACAGGGGAAGGGACATCCGTTCTCTTCCCTTCGTTCTTGCCCTTCTTTTCCCCGCTCTCTTCTACCCACCGGAAAGATTGCTTTTCATTCTTTTTGTTTCGGTGGGAGTTGCTGTTTTCATGATAAGGGAAAGACTTTATACAACCAAACTCACCTGGGTTTTCGTTCTCACTCCCCTTCTGATGGTTATGTTCCATGTTCTCATCGTAATGGTCTCACCGGATCCCGCCCTGGACCTATTCCGCTACATCCTTCCTGCATATCCCTTTGTTATTCTCGGCGGGATTTCAATGCTTTTCAGGTACTATTCAAAGGTAATCGCCATCACCCTTGGAACCGTCTTCATTGTTTCAACCGCCATTTCAAACCATGTGGTTCACCGTCCGCTCCAGCCGGATACCTCCCTGGCATGCACCGGTATTCTCAAAGACTACAGGGATGCCTGCAGCTACGCTGTTTCCATGGGGGATACCGTTCTTGTATCAGGGATTTACGAAATGTATTTCACCATGCCGGAATGCGGGATGGTGGAAACAGCTGTTCCCGTAAGAAACATACTTGACGGCGGAATGCTGAGCAGAGGAACGGAGTACACTCTTGTGATCGCTTCCATAAACAGATCCGAGGGAGATGTAGACATAACCGAGGAGCTCCTTCCCCCGGGTTCACGGCTGGTTATGCTGGATGAACCGAAATGGGATGACGGCAGTAACCGGGTGAATATCTACAGGGTGCTCACAGAATGAGAATCACACTGTTTTACCCGCCCCGGCCGGGCGGAGCCGGAACGAACCTCGTTCCCCCAATCGGATTGCTTTATCTGGGAGCCGTTCTTGAAAATGCAGGTCACCAGGTGATACTGCTGGATTTTACCCTGATGAACAGAACCGTTGAAGAAATCCGGGAAACGGTTTGTGCTTCCCGTCCTGAAGTTCTTATGATATCGGCCTTTACCTCAGACGTATTTCTTCTTAAACCTATTCTGGAAGAACTGAGGAACTCCCTTCCGGATACTCGATTCTGGCTTGGCGGACCCCATGCTTCCTGCGTGGGGGGGCAGGCATTCCGGGATTTCCCCGGTATCCACGCTGTATTCCTCGGAGAGGCGGAGGAGACCGTTCTCGAAGCCCTGGAATTCCCTGAAGAGCCACCCGACGGGGTTATCTATTTCAATGATCCTCTCAGACCCGCAGTACCGCAGCACGTTGCTGATCTAAGCACTCTGCCCCTTCCCGCATGGCATCTGGCTCCACCTGAATCGTACAGGGGGCTTCCCAACGGCGTGGTGTTGAAGAGGCTTCCCTATGCCCCCATACTCACCACCAGAGGCTGTCCCTACCATTGCACTTTCTGCGCCGGTTACCGGATCACCGGAAGGAAGATAAGACATCGTCCACTTGATCAGGTCTGGGAGGAAATTGAGCTTCTGGTGAATCAGTTCGGCGTAAGGGAGATCCACATAGAAGATGACAATTTTACCTTCGACCAGGAGTACGCCGTGGAGTTCTGCCGCATTGCCATAGAGAAGGACCTTCCCGTTCTTTTCTCCACACCCAACGGAGTCAGACTTGATGCCCTGGACGACAGGCTTCTGGAGCTGATGAAGCAGGCGGGATGGTACGTGGTCCATTGCGGTATCGAATCAGGTTCAGACAGGGTTCTGAAGAGGATCAGGAAGGCGACCACAACGCAGAAGATCAAGGCTAATATTGAAAGGATACACAACCGGGGCCTGCCCGTTGCGGCATATTTCATCCTTGGTCTTCCCGGGGAAACGAAGGAAGACATTGAGAAAACCATCAGATTCTCCAGGGAAAGCGGCGTGGAATGGGCTCAGTTTGCCTGTTTCCTGCCCATACCCGGTTCTCCGGACGGAGACGCCTTTCTAAGCACCCACGACATGGCAGCCTCAGGCTGGTCTGCTTTTCACAACACCGCCTGCCCTGCTCCCCCTGTATCGATCACTCCCCGGCAGTTGAAAAAACTTCAACGGAAGGCTTTTCTGAGGTTCTATGCAAGGCCCGGTCCCATGGCTAGAACCCTGGGACTCCTTTTCCATAAGAGCACCTTTCTCAGGATCCTGAAACGAAGCGCGGCATACCTCTTCGGCAGCTGAAGTTCTTGACCGGCTCAGGTTCCCCACTTAGTTTCCAGCAAACCGCCGGGAGGTCTGATGTACAAAGGTAAAACAGTGGGTCTGGTGATTCCGGCCCACAATGAAGAGGAGGGGCTTCCCGCCGTACTTGGAGACGTTCCGGGGATAATCGACCGTGTGTTCGTGGTCGACAACTGCTCCACCGACAAAACTGCAGAGGTGGCCAGGGGTTTCGGTGCCACTGTGATAGAACAGCCGCTTAAGGGTTATGGAAGCGCCTATAAGGCGGGATTCGAAGCTGTGGATACGGACATAGTGTGTACCGCCGACGCCGATGGGACATATCCCGTTAACATGATACCCCGGCTGGTGGAATCCCTTTTGAGCAATGGCATAGACTTTATATCTGCCAGAAGGATCCCCGACGACCATTCACACACCCTTAACAATGTCATGAGGTTCTCCGGAAACTGGGTTCTCACAGCTGTCACCATGCTTCTGTTCTGGAAAAGAATACTTGACAGCCAGTCCGGGATGTGGGTTTTCCACCGATGGGTTCTTGACGAAATAGTTCTTACCAGCAACGGCATGCCCCTTTCCGAGGAACTGAAAATAGAGGTCTGGCGAAACAGGAACATCACTGCAAGGGAGATCGGAGTGCCCTTCAGTTATTCAAGCCGAATGGGAAAAGCTAAACTGAATCTCTGGCGAGACGGCTTCCGTAATCTTCTATTTCTTTTCGCAAAACGCCTGGGAATCCCCATGACCCGAGCCTGAGGGTTACTGTTTGTTCAATACGGTAATTATCTCAGCGGCAATGCTCACAGCTATCTCAGCAGGAGTGTGGCTGCCGATGGGTATTCCCACCGGTGTATGAACCGTTGAGAGCTTTTCCTCGCTGAAACCCCTGCTGCGCATAAGCGCCAGGATGTGCTTAGCGGTTGATCTGCTTGCCATCATACCCAGGTACTTGAGGTTTTTCTGAAGCATTTTTTCAAGTACCAGTGCGTCTCCTTTGTGGGAGGCTGTCATGATCACCACGAGCGCTTCTCCATTATCAGGTACCAGGGTGCCGGCCAGTTCGTAGTTCATTCGTATTTTCCTCCAGGCCTCCCGGTTCTCCTCCATTGTCCAGACATGTTTCCTGTCGTCCACTATCACCGTTTTCATGCCCAGGCCGTTCATCAAAGGGGTCAGGGCTCTGCTGCAGTGACCGCCTCCGAACATGTAAACCACCCGCGGCGGTACGATCCTTTCCGTGTAGACCCATCCGCCGGCTGACGGGAAGAATCCCTCCCTTTCCGGGTGAGAGGAAAGGAACTCGAGACCCTTTTCAGTTACCCTGATGGACTTTGTTTCCCCGTCAGACAGATTCAGCGGCGGATAGGGTATCAGAATGAGCTTCTGACTTCCAGAACAGATCATACCGGACCTCTCACCGGGTTCCGCATCCCCCCTGTGATCGAAGCTTCGCATGACCGGCAAAGATTCCCTGGCATCCATCATCTTCCTGCACATTCGTATCACCTGATGCTCCAGAGCCCCGCCCCCTACGGAACCAAGTGATGGACCTGAGGGAGAAACCACCATTTTGAACCCGGTCTTTCCCGGGCAGCTTCCGGTGGTTTCCGCAATTATGCACAGAACGGATCTGTTGCCGGAGAAGTACTCCAAGTGTTTCATTTGAATATTACCCTGCACAGAGGATAGTAAACCGCCATCAGGGAGGAGAAAACCGCACTGGAGAGAAACCTCCATTTCAGAGATATACGATTCTGAATGAGATAGTTTGCGGCGAATACCACCGGTATGTTAACTGCGAATCCCTTTATTACGATAACCAGCAGATTCACGGAGACGTCTTCGGTCTTACCGGAGAAGAGGCTTATGAAGCAGAGGTGCCTTGCGATCCAGAGTGGATTGAAGTAGAGAACCGCCATCAGGGTTCTTTTACACCCTCTGAATCTTAAGTTCAGCCAGCTGAACCAGGCGGGGATCTCAAAAGAGTATATCAGTCCGCCCACTGCCATTACCCCGAGAAGTCTCGTTATGGAGAAACCGCAGGTAAGTAAAGCCGCAGCCGTGTCTCCAGCCGCGTATATGAATAGTCCCCTTATGATATCTGCTCTTACGCTGCCGGGAAAAGTCACCTCTCTGCCGCCCTGAGGGTCATGAGAACCCTCTCCGGGGTCATAGGGGTCTTGTAATCACCTGTTTTTCCCATTGCATTCACTATGGCGAACCAGCTGCCGATCCCATACATGAATGGAGGTTCTCCTATTGCCCTGGAGCCCTTGAGTCCCACGTTTTCAGGAAGGGTTTCCCCCTCTGCGAATATCACTTCCATCTCCGGAATGAAATTTATATCAGGTACTTTATAGGTTGCCAGTGTGTCGGCCAGGAGCCGCTTCGAATCCACATGCCAGTCCAGCTCTTCCATGGTTACCCAGCCCATGCCCTGAACCAGTGCCCCTTCAACCTGTCCCCGGTCTAAAAGGGGGTTAAGAAGCTTCCCGCCATGGTGGATCATCCGTACACGATTCACAGTGTACTTACCAAGAAGACAATCAACGGTAACCTCTGTCAGAGCAGTGCCGGTGACGTGATAAGCGAAGGGTTCGCCCTTTTCGGTTCTCCTGTCAAAGTGGAGGCCCGGAGTTGCGTAGTGGGCATGGCTGGAAAGACTGATCCTGTTTTCGTACGTGTCCTTTATCAGTTCACGCCATGTGGTTGCGGTTGTTTCTCCCTTAACGGTGAGAACGCCGTTCTTTATGTCAAGGTCAGCCTGTGAGCAGTTCAGCTTTTCCGCTGCCCGGGAGGTTATTCGCCCCTTTATCTCCCTGCAGGCCAATATGGCTGCATTACCGTTCATGTCTGCCCCTGAACTGGCTGCTGTTGGTGAAGTGTTTGCGTTCCTGGACGTGTTCGTTGATTCCACCCGGGTGAGTTCCACGGGGATTCCAAGGGTTTCCGCAGCAACCTGCCTTATTCTGGAATTCACTCCCTGGCCCATTTCCACAGCTCCGGTGCTTATGCCAACGCTACCGTCCGTGTAGACATGGACCAGTGCGCTTGCCTGGTTCAAAAAACCGGTTGTGAAAGAGATGCCGAAACAAACCGGCATCATCGACACTCCCTTCTTTATCCACACATTCCGCCGGTTGAATTCAGCAGCATCGGCAATGGTCTTTTTCAGCTGGAACTTCTCGCTGCACAGATTCCAGGAGTTCCTGACCTCGTCTGAATGGTATTTCATTCCGTAGGGGAACGAGTCCCCGGGTTTCATCAGGTTCCTTTCCTGTATTTCGAAAACCGGTATCCCGGTTACAGCGGAAGCCTTATGGATCGCAGCTTCCATAACGAACATTGCCTGCGGTGCTCCAAAACCCCTGAAAGCGGTGTTTGGAGCAAGATTCGTTCTGCAGCAGTAACCTGTTGCCCTTACGTTGGGAATGAAATAACTGCCTGTGCTGTGAAAAAGTGTTCTCTCCATTATTGCAGTTGAAAGGTCACTGGAAGCCCCGCTGTTCTGGTAGTAGTCCACCTCCCAGGAAAGTATTTTTCCGGAATCGTCGAGCCCCATGGTGAAGTCACTTTCATAGGGGTGTCTTTTCCCGGTGCAGACCATGTCCTGGTGCCTTTGAAGAACCAGCTTCACAGGCCTCCCTGTGTGCACGGCACCCAGTGCCGCCATCACCGCCCAGGGCGTAGCCTGGTCTTCCTTCCCGCCAAAGGCTCCTCCCAGCCTTGGAACGTCCACCTGGATCTTGTGCATTGGAATCCCAAGTACCCTGGCTGTAATCTTCTGAACATAGGAAGCTCCCTGGGTGGATGAGCTTATCCTTACGGTTCCGTCTTCACCTGGAACTGCCAGAGCGCTCTGTGTTTCCAGATACAGATGCTCCTGGCCTCCGGTCTCGGCGGTGCCTGTTATCACATGGGCGCATCCTTTTCTGACATCCTCGGGATTTCCACAGGAGAATGTCCTTGGAGGAGCAAGAAGGGATCCCATTCTATGGGCTTCTCTCGGCCGGGAGACTGCAGGTTTTCTTTTTACGTCAATGATTATCCCGGATGCAGCTTCCCGTGCGCTGGCCGGCGAGTCTGCCAGGACCAGGGCAACAGGCTGGCCCATGTAATGCACTTCCTGTTCAGCAAAAAGGGGTTCATCCATGAGAATGTTGCCGATCTGGTTTTCTCCGGGGATGTCTGAAGCGGTTAGAACTGCTTTCACTCCTTCTGTTTTTGCGGCTGCTTCCGTGTTCACCGATACTATCTCACCATGGGCGCAGGGCGAGGTGAAAACCCGGGCGTAAAGGGTTCCGTCCGGTTCTGGTATGTCTGCGGTAAACTGTGAACTGCCCTTGACATGGAGTATGGCATCGAAGTGTTTCACACTGTTACGCTCCTTGTGAGATGTGCCCTTATCTGGGACCTCAGAAGTTCCGTTTTGTACTCCTTCGAACCCCTGATATCGCTTATGGGAGCGATCTCTGCCGCAGCGCACCCTTCAGCCTGCTTGACCGTTTCCTCATTCAGCCTTCTTCCCTTCAGAAAATCTGAGGTCTTCTCCAGGAACAGCGGATAGGGGAACACACCTCCCGCAGACAAAGAGGCTTCAGCGATTACGCCATTGTCCATCCTGACAAGTGCCGCTGAATTCACCGAGGCAATATCCAGGTGCTCCCGTTTGCATACCTTCAGTGCAGAGAGCACGGATCCCGGGTGGGGGATCGCGAAGGAAAGCTCCTGAAGTATTTCCCCCGGATCAACGGCGAATTTTTTGTAGCCCAGGTACAATTCATTAAGGGGAACAGCTTTGCTGTCAGTGTACACCACAGCCCTGAGGGCAAGGAACAGAACCGCCAGATCGGCTATGGGTGAACCGTTCATGATGTT
>CAZNFQ010000035.1:0-19236 GCA_964571965.1 uncultured bacterium
TATCCGGTTCTGTGAACACAGGGACTTCATCGTAAGTCATGACATAGGTTATGCCTGGTTCCGGCGCCCATATTGTTTCCAGGGTGTCCGTACTGTCAGATATGGTTCCCGGGGTAAGCCACCTGTATCGGAAACTCCCTGTGTTGGCCGCCTGTGCGGTACCGGGATCGAAACCAAGCCAGCCGCTTTCGGTCTTTACTGTGATGTCAACAGGTTCACTCGCCGGAAGGATCCCGAAAACAGTAGCCGAAGAATCAGGTCTGTCATATGAGATAAGGGGGTTTTCAGGGCAAAATACTATCGAAAAAGCAATTGCTGTGGTCAGAACGGAAACGATCATGGTTTCTCCTCTCATCAAGTCTATTATGAAGGGATGCGTCATGTTTGTGAACGGCTTTGACCTGAAGGGTGAAATTGACGATTATTGCAGGAACATTCCGCTCTTTCCGGAAGGGGTCTTTCTTGAGGGCAACACTTGTTTACCCGGTGTGTACTGCTGCTTTTCTGCACCCGGGGGAAGTTTACGCATACAGCGGCATAAAGAGGGAAGGCAGAAGCAGTTGACCTTCAGTTCACCGGTGAAATACCTGAACAGGCTCCTTCCTTATTCAGCCCCTCTGCTGTTCGCGGCAGTGGTTCTCCCAAGACTTCTCTGGTTTACATACCTTCATGGAGAACTGCCTCAGCCCGGCAGAGACCAGGCCCTGTACATTTACACGGCTGGAAGGATCGCTTCCGGAGAGGGTCTCTCCTTCTCCAGTGTACTTGCCACCGCAAAAAGATACAGGAACACTGCTGACAGCTACCAGCAAATATGGACGGAGAACCCGGAGTACGCATTCGGCCTTGCCCCGGTTGAAACTCCAACGGCAGTTATGGAACCGGGATACTCTGTTTTGCTTGCTGTTTTTTTCAGGCTTTTCGGAGGTGTCACAGGAGCGGTGTTTGCTCTGAATATGATATTCTCCCTCCTGGGTGCATTCGCTGTTCGAAAACTTGCGGGAGACGCATGGGGGCCTTTGTCGGGAATGACCGCCTCCCTGCTTTGGGCACTTTACCCGCCTTATGTGTACTACTCTGCCTATGCCATGACGGAAACCGCCCACTTTTCCCTTCTGATGATTTCACTGATGTTACTCTTCTCATGCGGCAGGGGTAAGGGTACGGGGTTTCTGGCAGGGCTTGCCACCGGTGTTTTCTTCCTTATTCGTGCAACCGCTTTGTTTCTGCTTCCCCTGGAGATGGCATACCTGGCATGGAGAAAGAAATGGCGTCAGCTGGCCTTCATCCTTGCAGGTTTTACCGTTGCAGTTTCTCCCTGGGTCATTCGCAATGCCGTGGAGCTCGGCTCACCGGTGCTGATGCCCACCAAGGGTTCCCTGAACCTCTGGATGCGAAACCACCCCGGGGTACTGGCCATGGAGGGAATTCATGTGCCGGAGGACATACCGGTGAACTCCCCTGAACTTCTCGTTTATCCTTCTACGGATTCCATTCCCGGAGAACTGGAAAGAAGTTCGGCCCTGGCGTCCTCCGCCAGGGAGTTCATGATGAAGAACCCCAGGCTTCTCATCTGGCTTGCGTGGCAGAGAGCATGTGATTTTCTCTCCCCTGGAGGTGATACTCTGGGAGACCGGGCCAGGAGTGCCGGGCTGATGTTCTATGGGATTATGTTATTCGGTGCGGTGGGCATCTGGCGGAACAGAAGATCACCGGAAACTGTTTTTCTTTTTTCGGTGTTCGTTTTTTACCTTCTTCTTCACACAGCAGCCCATGGAGGAGTAAGGTACAGACTTCCCGTTGATTCCGTGTTTCTTCTGGGAATAGCAATGTGCAGTGAGTGTGGAAAGGGTAGCAAGTGTCAGGTCTGAAAAGAATTCTCTTCGTATTCCCGGAAACCAGGTATCCCTCGGGCCAGCCCAGCCTGGGAATTGCGATGCTTTCGGCCATTGCACGGAAGTCCGGGGCTGAAACGGCACTCTGTGATATGTCTTTCGTATCCCGGCCCTTCAAGCATCTGGAAGAAATGATACTGTCATTCAGACCAGATGCTGTTTCCATCACCGTGGTCACTCCCCAGATAAGAGCTGTTCTTGATTCATGTTCAGTGATCCGCCGGACGGACCCGCATGTGTTCCTGATGATAGGAGGGCCCCACGCCACGGTACTGCCCATTGAAACCCTTACAACCACAGGAGCCGATCTCGTTTATGCCGGAGAGGGTGAACGGGCTCTGGAAATGATCATCAATGGCGTAAACCCCGCGGAAATTCCTGGAGCATGCTTCTTAAAGGACGGCCAGCCGTTTCTGGTTCCCGGCAGACTCCTTGTGGAAGATCTTGATAGCCTTCCGCTTCCGGACAGGTCCATATTCGACATGAACAGGTATTTCAGTACATGGTATTCCATGGACAGGGTGGATCCCTCTCTGAAGGGCACCACTATAATGGCCACCAGGGGATGTCCTTACAGATGTACCTTCTGTCAGCCCACCCTTTCTGAGATATTCGGAAAAAAGATGAGGAAAAGGTCACCCGAGTCGATCATTGCCGAGTTGAAGGGTCTTGTGGAGGAATACTCCATCAATGCTTTCATGTTCGAAGATTCCACCTTTATCGTGGATCACCCCTGGGTCAAGGAGATATGCAGGGGAATGACAGAGGAGAACCTGAATCTGAAATGGTGCTGCAATGTCAGGGCCGATCTCCTCACCGAAGATCTTTTGGACAGCATGGTTGAAGCAGGTCTCTCCAAGGTTAACATGGGGGTGGAATCTGCTTCTCAGCGTGTTCTCGATGATATATACCACAAGGACATCACAGTTGAGGGAGTAAGGAAGGCCCTGCGCATGTGCCGTTCCAGAGGGCTCTTCGTTCAGGGTTATTTCATGCTCGGCGCACCGGGAGAAACAGTGGAAGAAATGAAAAGAACCATCTCCTTCGCCGCCTCTGAGCCCTTCGATGATGCTTTATTCGATATAACAACGCCCTTTCCCCACACTGGACTTTGGGAAATGTCGAAGGATCTCATCGATGCTGACTACTCTGATTTCGACTGTTTTCACAAAAGTGTCTACAGACTCGACGGCATAACGCCGGAAGAGATAGAAAAACTGAAGAAGAACGCATTCTGGAAATTCTATGCACATCCAGCCAGAATACTGAGAACGATACGCACTGTTCTCGGTCCCAGAAATTTCAGGAGAACAATGCTCAAGGTGAGGAGAGTATGAGAGATATAACGGTTACCATCGACGACGGGGGAATGCATCCCGCAGTGAATGCAGCCATCGAGAAGTGCATACCTTCGGGAAACGTCAACCGTGTCAGCATTATGGCAACGGGTCCATGTTTCCCCGAGGCTGTTGTGAGCACCATGGCAGGCGGGTTAAAGCTGGCGGCACACCTGGACTGCTGCCAGGGTCCTTTCCTTCTTGAAGGAAGCGAATTTCCGGAATCCTTCGGCAGCTGGCTGAAAAACGCTGGAGACCTGGCGGATAAGGTAAGGGACGAATGGTCGGCGCAGATAGAAAGAATTCTCTCTTCCGGAGGGCTGATTACCGCTTTGGACAGCCATAAGCATCTGCATCATATCCCAGCCCTGCAGGATGTAATGATATCCCTTGCAAAAGATTACAGCATCAGGACAGTTAGAACGGCGGTTCTTCCAGACAAACTTATGCGTTTTCCCTCCGGTCTCAAACTCAATTCTCTCGGGTGCACTCTGAAGGAGAGGCTCAAGGATGAGGGATTATCAACCACGGACAGAATGCTGGGTTTCGGCAAGTCCGGCAGGATCACGGAAAAATACCTCGGTAAATACACTGACCTTTGTCAACAGGGGTCAACGGAGATAGTCATGCACCCCGCAACTGAAGAGGTATGGTCCAGGGACCAGCCGGGTGAACTGGAGCTGATCCTATCCGACTGGTTCGGTGAGTGGTGCAGAGAAAAGCGTTAGACAAGGCCGTACTATTCACGGCACTCCTGGCAAGACTTGCCGTTTTTTATCTGGCAGCGAACGGATTTTTCCTGGTGGGTGAGGGAGTGGTTCAGGCAAATCTTGCTGAAAACATCCTCGCCGGCAGGGGCTTCATGCTCTCTGAATCCATGCTTTATGATTCAGATCCAAGACGCGACGAAGCCCTGGTCTTTTCCAGGGAGGCAGGAGGCTTCTACGGAGCACTGATCCCGGAGCGGCCCACTTCTTTCCTGGTTCCGGGATATGCCATTTTCGAGGCTTTCATATTCATGCTCACTTCGCCGGGTAACCTTCTTGCGGTCATTGCCGTGCAGCTGGCCCTGGGAGTCCTTACCGTCTACCTTGGAATGAGGCTTGCTTCCCGGTTCCTATCCGGCTGGTGGTACACGGCAGCGGGTTTCTTTATGGCACTGGATCCCTTCGAGATGTATTTCCAGGCTATCCCGGCAACCCAGGCTCTTTTCTCTCTGCTTTTCGTTTCGGGACTTCTTCTTTCCGTGCGCTTTCTCGAGAAACCCTGCTCCAAAAGGGGGATCATCGCAGGCATTTTCTGGGCGGTCACTTACATGGTTCGTCCTGCCGCTCTTCCCATGGTTCTCTGGCTGGTTGCGGTTTTTCTGTTCTCAGGCAGGATCTCATTTAAAAAGCTTATACCCGCCGGATTTGCCCTTTTTGCTTTCTTCGTTTCTCTGACACCATGGATGGTGCGCAACAGGAATACCATGGGCAGGTATCAACTTCTTCCCCTTCAGGGCGGTGTGCAGCTGTGGGAGTTCAACGGGAGGCTGTTCACGGATCACTTCGAGAATGAGCAGGAAGGTGCCAGGCTTCTTTACGGCTCTATTCGGGAGAGTTGGGCCGGTAATTTGAATAAGCCGCATCTTGCTGAATTTCCGGATTTCACCGACGAAACCGAATTTGAGAGGGACAGCATTCTGAATGCAAGACAGACCGAGTTTCTCATGGCCAATCCAGGTCTTTTTCTGCAGCTTTCCGCATGTCGCTTCACCGAATTCTTCAAGCCCTTTCCTTTGAACGATTTCTCGCTTGCCTACACCGTTCTCGGTATGCTTTCGTTCTTCTGGGTGGGAGTGTTTTTCGCAGCCGGTACCGTTCTTCTTCTTCACAGGGGTCCACCGGGGGTTTTCTTTGCGGGAGTGATCGCAGGATACATACTGATGCATCTTCTCACCGCATCCGGTACACCTCACCGTGTGGCTCTGGACATACCTCTTTTCATTGCGGCCCTTACAGGGCTCAAGTACTCCGTTGACAGGTTCAGATCGGGAAAAGAGAGTTAATGAGAATCCTGGCAGTGAAGACACATGCCTTCGGGGATGCCCTTCTGACCACTCCCGCGGTAAGGGGTCTCATTCAGCAGGGGCACAGCGTTACGGTGGTTGCCGGGCCGTCTTCACTTCCTGTGTGGGAGAGGTTTCCGGGGCTTTCCGGGGTGGTGGTTTCTCCTGCGCCCTGCGGTGCTCTGAAACTTTTCCGCTGGTCCCTGTCTCACAGGCAGAAGGGTTTTGACAGGGCAATTCATTTCGGTTCTTCTCCGCTGGCGAAGAGATGGACCGGTTTCATTTCCCGCTGTGAAGTTACAAGCGGAGCCGATCCGGGAACAGGCTATTCCAGGATCGTTCCCGCAGCAGCTGACTACTGCAGAATAGCAGGTGTGCCCTGCGGTGAACTGAAACCGGTATTTCCGGTTTTTGAACATGAAAAAAGCTTCGTCAGGGGAATTACAGGGGATGCGCCCTATGTGATACTGGCTCCCGGAGGGGGGAAAAATCCCAGGGAATATGTTCCGGAAAAAAGGTGGCCAATGGAAAGATGGACTCCTGTGTCATCCATGCTCCTGAACAGGGGATTAAGGGTTTTCGTGGTGGGAGGACCCGACGAGGTGTCTGAGGTTTCCACCGTTCCGGGAATTTCCCTTGCAGGGAAACTGACCTGGGGTCAGACGGCTGCTCTGGTGGCCGGTGCTGAGCTTTTCTGCGGAAATGACAGCGGCGCAGCACACCTGGCAGTTGCGGCGGATATTCCTGCTGTGGTTCTTTTCGGTCCCACGGACCCCTTCGCTCTTTATCCCCGGGGCAGTATTGTACCCCTTCGGAGTTCAGCTGAATGTGCCCCCTGCTACTCGAACAGCACATTCCCCGGATGTTCCACCGGTTTCAGCTGTATGGGCAGTATAACCGTGGAGAAAGTACTCGAAACAATTGAGGGGAAGCTCGCTCAATGAGGATAACAGCACTTAACCCGCCTTTCCTTCCCCAGTTCAGCCGGGGACAAAGAAGTCCTGCGGTTACACGAAGCGGGACTCTTTACTACCCCATATGGCTTTCCTACGCTGTGGCCGCCCTGGAACAGGCCGGTCATACCGTTCAGTTTATCGATTCACCTGCTATGGGGCTGAACGAATCGGATACCTTCTCCCGGATCCGTGAATTCCGTCCGGAACTACTGGTCATGGAAACATCCACCCCTTCCATAATAAGCGATACCCGCACCGCAGACCTTCTTGCTTCGGAGGGATACACGGTATTCATTGCAGGAACCCATCCTTCAGCCCTTCCTGAAGATACAGTTAACCTGGGTTCCGTTTTCAGAGGGGCGGTTCTTGGCGAGTACGAGATCCCGCTGCTGATGATCGCAGATGCCCTGGGGTCCTCTCAGCCCCTTGAAGGAATTCCGGGAACCGCCGTGAGAAGTGATTCAGGTGGTGAAGTTACCGTAACTCCGCCGAAGGGCTATCTGCAGAACCTGGATTCTCTGCCCTTCGTGAGCTCCGTCTATGCCAGACATCTTCCAGTGGAAAGGTATAACAATCCCAATGCCCTCCATCCCCAGGTGATGATCATGGGCGGCAGGGGCTGCCCTAACCGCTGCTCTTTCTGCGTTTTCCCGCAGACCCTCACAGGCAGATCCTACAGGAGCAGATCCCCGGAGAATGTTGTGGAGGAAATGATATGGGTTCAGGAAAACATGCCGGAGGTCAAAGCTGTATTTTTCGAGGATGACACCATTGCCGCAGATGCAGAAAGGCTTCGATCACTGGCCGGTGAAATGAAGAGAAGAGGGGTAACCATATCCTGGACATGCAACATGAGGGCTTCAGTGGACAGAGATACCCTTGCCATCTGCCGGGCAGCAGGGCTCCGTTCTGTTTGCGTGGGGTTCGAAAGCGGTTCTGACGAAATACTCCTTGCAATGAAAAAAGGCCTTTCCACAAGCCGCATGAAGCAGTTTGCCCGTGATGCCGCGAAAGCGGGTATCCTTGTCCACGGGTGTTTCCTCTTTGGAATTCCGGGTGAAACCAGGAAAACGGCGGAAACCACCCTGAAGTTCGCAATGGAGCTGAAACCTGATACGGCACAGTTTTATCCCCTTATGGTCTATCCCGGAACCGATGCATACGCAGAGGTTTCCAGAGCAGGGCTGTTAACCGCTTCAAGCTGGAGAGACTGGCTGAAGGAAGACGGCACACATGCATGCGTGGTAAAAACTGAAGACATGACATCCGATGAACTGGTGGAGTTCTGCAACTACGCAAGAAGAAAGTTCTATCTCAGGCCTTCATATGTGCTCAGGAAAGCCTGGCTCAGCCTTTTCGACAGAGAGGAAAGACATCGTACACTGCTTGCCTTCAGAACCTTCAGGAAACATCTCTTCAGGCGCAGGAATGGCTGAAGCCGCAGTTGTCGTGCCCTTCAGGGGAAACTGGAACCAGCTTGTTCCCCTGCTGGAAGCTCTTGCCCGTCAGACCGTCAGACGGGACCTGCAGACGATCCTCAGCGTTGACGGTGCCTGGGAACCTCCGGAAAGAATCAGCAGTATGGTGGATATGGTGGTTAACGGTCCTGAAGCAGGCCCGGCAGCTGCAAGGAACAGGGGCTGGAGAAGCACCGAGGTTCCTCTGATCCTCTTCACCGATGCCGACTGCGTTCCCGAACCTGAGTGGGCCGAGAGGATGATCCGGGGCCTTCGTGGTAAATATCATGCGGTCAAAGGAGTATATTCCCGGGGAGGCTCTTCGGTGATTCAGCGCCTTGCCCAGGTTGAATTCCTGGAGAGGTACAGGATACTTTCAGGGAGGAAATCGGTTTTTCTGGCAGACACATACTCTGCGGGTTTCCGGAGGGAATGGCTGGATAAGCTGGATGGGTTCGATGAGAATTTTCCCTTTCCCGACCACGAGGATGTGGATCTATCCTGGCGAATGGTCAGAGAAGGAGGCATCATCGGATTTCTTCCGGATGCCAGGGTGGCCCACACACACAGGAGCAGCTGGACAGGATATTTCAGGCTCAAGCTCAGCAGAGGCAAGTGGAGGGTTATGGTTTTAAAGGAGTTCCCGGGAATGGCGGTGTCAGACGGCTATACCCCCCAGACCATGAAACTTCAGATGCTTCTGGTTCCCCCGGTTCTGGTTTCTCCTCTGTTCATACCATTATTTGCCCTTTATTCGGCGCTTCCAGCGCTTCTTTTCCTTCTTGCCTGCGCACCTCTTGCCCTGGTTGCCCTAAGGGAAGACGCTTCGGTTCTTCCTCTTGTTCCCGTGTTCGCTTTCTGGAGGGGTGCCGCCCTTCTTGCAGGGGCCGCTTCAGGCTATTTCAGCGGGAGGCGCAAGTGTTTGCACCCATAAGGAAACAGCAGAGGGTCCTTATTTCTTTTCTGGTGATCGCAGACATTTTCACCGTTCCCATATCCCTGTGGCTGACATGGTGTATAAGAACTCAGCCTCTGCGGAGTGTGCTTCCCTCCTTTTACCATTCTCTGGAAACCTATCTTGAGACCATTCCCGCCCTCTGCCTGATATTCATTGCCTCATGGTGGGCAGCCGGTCTTTACTCCGTTTCCATACAGAGCAGCCCTTTTTCCGGAATAACCAGAAGGATAAAGGCCATGTTCTACCTGACCGTATCCATCATGGCGGCAAGCTACCTGGTAAAAATGGACTATTCCAGGGTTATGCTGCTTATCTTTACCCTGGTTTCGCTGCCGGTTAACATTCTTCTCCGTGCTTTGCTGAGCAAGATCGCAGGTTTGATCGCACCGTGCAAGGAAGCGCCCTCAACTCTTATCATCGGATCAGGGGAGTTCGCCGAGAGGGTGATAAAATCCCTTCAGCGGCTGCCTGAACCCAGACATCGGATCAAGGGAGTTCTAACTGAAACCGTTTCCCAGAATGAAACCATAGCAGGGGTCAGGGTCATTGGAACCGCCAACGACCTTCCCAGACTTGCGGAAAGCCATTCTGTCGACGAAATCTTTTTTGCCAGCGGTTCCATGAGCAGAACTGAAATGCTCAGACTGGTAAATTCAGTGGACAGGGATGACATAGTTTACATGCTGGTTACCGACCTCTTCGAAATAGCCACGGGCATGGGAGATCTGAACAGTCTTTCAAGAATACCGCTGATGGAGCTGGGACCTGCGGAAAAGGGGATCTTCTATTCCTTCGTGAAAAGAACCCTGGATATATTTGCCTCTCTTATCCTTATCATTGTTCTGGCACCGGTGATGGCTTTTATATGGCTGATCCTTTTCTTCTCCGGCAAAGGTTCTCCCATTTTCAGGCAGACCCGGGTGGGCAGGCACGGAGTGCCTTTCACTCTGTACAAGTTCCGAACCATGAAACCGGAGGCAGACGAGTACGAAGTGGCTCCGGTTGCCGGTGATGATCCAAGGATAACCCGCATGGGAAGGTTCCTCAGAATGACAAGCCTCGATGAACTGCCGCAGCTTTTCAACGTTCTTCGCGGTTACATGAGCATGGTGGGACCCAGACCGGAAATGGACTTTATAGTAAAGGACTACAATGCCTGGCAGCGGAGAAGACTGGAAGTGAAACCGGGAATTACCGGCCTCTGGCAGATCATGGGCAGAAAGGACCTGCCCCTTCATGAGAATCTGGAGTATGATTTCTACTACATGAAGAACCAGTCATTAATGCTGGACATAGCAATTCTCGCCAGAACCGTGGTTACTGTGCTGAAAGGAAGGGGAGCCTACTGAGTCTGCTTATTCTTTATCTGACTTTGACTTCAGTCTGGAGTGTCCGGGGTCCGGGTGAGACCGCCCTGGGAGTTCACCCCTCTTCCTGGAGCAATACTCCGCTTTCATGCATGGCCGCCCCTGCAGGTATGGGAAGGCTCGGCGAAACCAGTATCCAGGTCTCACTGGGCGTCCCGGGGAAGGACGTTTCAGCAGCGGCAGCCGCTGTGACGCCCCTGGGAAAGGGTTTCACCGCAGGCGCCGGTGCCGAATGGAACGGTGCCGGGGATAAAGGCCTTTTCCAGCTTTCATCCTGCTATGTGATCACCGGTGACCCCATCGGCTTCATGGAAGGCCTCTACGGACCCAGTATCACCGCAGGAGCATCAGTTTCCGCCGGTTACGATGACAGTACGCGATCCTCTGAAGTTTCCTTCGACTGCGGTGTTCAGCTTTCGCTGTTTCCTTCTTTCGCCCTGGGGGTGAACTGCTCTGATCTGGCAGGGGAAGCCGTCTTCAGAACCGGGTTCAGTCATGTTTTTAACAGAAGTCTCAGAATACATGTCAATTATGGTTCGGATAAATGGCAGGGAGGCGGTGAACTGACGGTGAAACCGTTTTTCAGGATACTGGCGGGAACCGACGGCAGCAGTTTCAACGGCGGTTTTGCTTATTCACTGGAACGTTGGACAGCTTCATACGGCGCCAGGTTCCTGGAAACATCCGTAGAGCATTCCATAGGACTCACGGGGAGGTTCCCCTGATGTCCATGCTGATTCTCGCACTTATTTTTCAGACCGGGGGACAGCCTGCGGAAGAAAACACCGCACACTTCGGAGTTCTGCTCAGGGCAGTTGCATCCGCAGATTTGAGACAGGGTCTTTCCACACTGGGTACAGATACCCTGACAGCTTTCCCCAAAGCCAGCTATGAAGATCACATGTTCAGTCTGCAGGCTTCTGCCGCAGTTGCCCATGCTCCAGATTCCCAGGATGTAACCTTCAGGCCGGTGTCCGCCGGGGCTTTCTGCCGGTGGCCGGGTTCTCCCTGGGTATCAGCCGGCGTTTTCAGGGGGCTCAGGGACCCATTCATCTTCGGCCTTTCAAGCCCTCTTTCCGAATGGAATGCAGCTGGAATGGATGAGATCAACGGGGTTTCAGCAGAGGCCGGAGGGGTACTGGGTTTCGACGGCTGGTGGAATCAGTACGGAGATACCCTTTCCTGGTACGGAATGAGATCCCCATGGCTGGGCTTCGGGAACGTTTCATGGGAATCCATGGAAAGTGATTCGTCAGAATTCCATGTGATAAGAGGATTTGCTGATCTCAGGGCGGTTCAGCCGTGGTTCAGTTTCGTGTCGGAAAATGACTCCTGGTCCGGAGAGGGAGAGATAAGGGGTTTCTCGCCTTTCAGCTCTTCTCTGCTTACGATGGAAATAGTTCCTTCGGCAAGATGGTCCGAAGACTCCACCTCTTTGGAACTGAGCGGTTATTTCAGGGGAAGGTCAACCTCCTTCAGCGGATTCATCTCCGCTGAAGCCAATGTGGATAAGCCTGAAGCCGCGGACATCAGGGGGGGCTTCGATATGCTTTCCCGGGCGGGAGTACACTGGGCCGCAACAGCATCACTGGAGGAACTGGAGTATTTCTCCGGAACCGTTTCCGGCTTTTACCGGGCATCACCCGCCGGGTGCGGCTGCGGTTTGAGCATTGAAGATGACAGCCTCGCAGTAACCGCAACGGCTCTCTATTCTCCTGTACGCGGGGTGAGTTCCGCTCTTTCTGTTTCCACGGATCTGAGCACCGGTTCACCTGACCCCACATGCAACTTCGGCGTATTCGCAGCGGGAAACCCCGGAAGTGCAGGTTTTACGGTGAAATGGGAAGAAGGCACAACGGAACTGGGTCTGGGGGTATCCGCATGGATAGACTGATTGCATTATCTTTGATATTCTGTTCCTGTGCAGTGTTCGTTCCGGCAGAGAGGGAAGACGGCGGCCAGCTCGTCTGGCAGGATCCTTCGGCGGCATCGGTTCAGCTTATAGGCGACTGGAATCTCTGGGGGGGTCTTGCAGGACCTTCCGGCACACTTGATCCCCTTGCCGGGCGAATGGAGTACTCAGACGGAGCCTGGAGAGCCCCGCTTCCCGATACACTTTCCAGGGGCAGGTACAGGTATGCGTTTCTGGTGAACTGTAATGAATTTCAGAGGGACCCGGGTAATCCCATGGTTTCCGAATTCAGGGGAAACCCTGTTTCTCTGCTGATAATAGACTGACGCTCTGCTGAAAGGGGTAGAATTTGGCTTCCGTGAGATTTGACTCCGTAGGAAAGGTATACGATTCGAATTCCAGGGCTCTCTCGGACTTTACCCTGGATATCGACGACGGCGAATTCGTTGTCCTCGTTGGTCCCAGCGGCTGCGGCAAGTCCACTACCCTCAGGATACTGGCAGGGCTAGAAGAACCCACTGCCGGAAGGGTGTTCATAGACGGAACCGATATAACCGACACGGAACCCTCCAGACGTGATATCGCAATGGTGTTTCAGAACTACGCGCTTTATCCCCACATGACCGTTTATGACAACATGGCCTTCTCTTTGAAGATGAAGAAGGCACCCAGGGAGAAAATAGCTGAATCCGTTGCCCGGGCGGCGGAAATACTGGGTATCTCCGATTATCTTCAAAGGAAACCCCGCGAGCTTTCAGGGGGTCAGAGGCAGAGGGTTGCAGTGGGAAGGGCCATTGTTAGGCAGCCGAAGGTGTTCCTCTTCGATGAACCGCTTTCGAATCTCGATGCCAAGCTCAGGGTTCAGATGAGGAACGAACTGGCAAGACTTCACTCGAAGCTCAATGCAACCATGATATACGTTACCCATGATCAGGCTGAGGCAATGACCCTGGGTGACCGGATAGTGGTTCTGAAAGACGGTTTCATTCAGCAGGTTGCTCCTCCCCTCGAGGTTTACGACAAACCTGTGAACCGTTTCGTGGCGGGTTTCATCGGAAGTCCCGCCATGAATTTCTTCACAGCAGCCGTCAGGGATGGTACCCTGAATGCCCTTGGCTCTACACTGGGTTCCGTCCAGGTGAAAGACGGCAGCTATACCATAGGTGTAAGGCCCGAAGACGTTAAGCCTTCGGTCTCATCTGCCCTTACCGCCCTGGTGGAAGTGGTGGAGACACTGGGCAATGAAAAGGTCATTATCGGAAATGTCCAGGGGGAGCAGCTAACTGCAAGGGTTAGTCCCGACGTGGAAGTTGCACCCGGCGGCAGATTTGTTTTTCAGCTTGATCTGGATAAGATGCACTTTTTTGCCGCGGATGAACTGGAGAACAGAGTATGATCCTATTCACGGCCTTTATCGTCTCTCTGATCGTTGCTCTGATACTTACTCCGCTTACGAGCCGACTGGCCCTGAGGTTAGGAATGGTGGACGGCGGTTCAGGGGGTACACGTATTCCCCACACGGGTGGTCTGGCTATCTTTCTGGGTTTTGCCGCATCCATTTCCGCCGGACTGATCATTTTCCCCAACCTTCCGGGACAGATCGTGGTGGATACAAGCATCTCATGGCGGGTTCTCTGCACCCTTATGCTGGCCTCGGGTTTCCTTATTACCATAACCGGGTTCATCGATGACAGGATCGAACTCAAACCTTCCATGAAACTTATTCTCCACTCTCTGGTGGCTGTGGTGGCGGGAGTGTTCTTCGTTATCAAGGGAGCTCAGCTCAGACTTTTTCTCGACACAGGGGGAATCAACTGGCTGGCAGCTCCGATCACCCTTGTCTGGCTCGTCGGGATAACCAATTCCATCAACCTTCTGGATCACGCAGACGGCGTAACCGCCGGTACTGCTGCAATAGGGGCGTTCTTTTTCGCCACGCTCAACTTCATCAACGGCAACCCGGACATTGCATTCATAAGCATAGCGGCTGCAGGGGCTTCTCTGGGGTTTCTGTTCTACAATTTTCCTCCGGCTTCAACCTATATGGGCGACAGCGGTTCCAATTTCCTTGGCTTCACCCTTGCTATGATAGCGGTTCTCGGGGTGTATACCTCCAGTGATTCCATTCCATACCTTGCGGTGATGTCTCCGGTGCTTATCCTTGCAGTTCCAATAGTGGATACCGTGATGGTGCTCCTTTACCGGAGGAAGATCGGAAACCCTCTTTTTCAGGGGGACAAGAACCACCTGGCTCACAGACTGGTCAGAATGGGCTATTCCCGCAGGACCTCTGTGATCATCCTCTATCTGATCTCCGTGGTCATGGGAACCACAGCGCTCCTTCTGCCTACTCTAAGACCTTTTCAGGCTATTCTTGCCTTCGTCAATGCAGCGGGTGTCATAGCTGTATTCGCCATTTTCATCGCCCACGGAGAAAGGAGTGAAAACCGATGACAAAAACATTTTCCATGGTTTACACTGTCATTCTGGCACTGGTGATGATTGGTGTTGTTTTCGGAATACTAACCGACAGCCGCAACAGTATCCTTATCAAAGAAATGATCTACGTTGCCGGAGGTGCTCTGGCTTCACTTCTGGGCGGTATTCTCGTTCTCAGGGGCTCGTTCTGCTTCAAGGGAAGAATTTCCGGTTACTTTCTGGCATCACTGGCTGCAGTTATTCTTTACTCATCTCTGAGGCATGTTACCGGACTGGGGTCAGTGAACGGACCCTTTACTCTCATGATGCTTGTATCCCTTTCCGTTCTTGCGGTTACAGGGCTTCTTTTCGTTGAGATCAAGGGTCTCAGACTTCTTTCGGGCATCCTTCTGGCATCATCGGCCATCCTTTTCGTATATGCCTTAATGCAGTGGCAGGGGGTCAATATCTTCCAGTGGGACGCAGCTCTCACCAGAAGCGGAAGAAGCACCGGCAGTCTGGGCAATCCCAATCTTCTTGGAGGTTTTGCCTCTGCACTGGTTCCCCTAGGTATCACGGTTTTCATCATGTGGAAAAAACCCTCAAGACCCTTGAAATACATATCAGCGGGTCTCTTTACCATTCTGGCGGTTCTTGCGGTGATTTCCAGCGGTACCCGGGGAAGCATTCTTGGACTGACAGCCGGGTGCGGATTCATGGCTTTCTGGTATATCAGGAAATACAGGATATCACCGAAGGCAACCCTCCCGGTTCTTCTTATACTTGCCGCCGTACTGGCAGCTGCGGCCCTTCCAATGTCATCCAGACTGTCTGAACTCGATCCCGGAGCCGAGGAGCAGGGAACTCTGCAGGTAAGGAAACTCATATGGTCCGGTGCATTGGCTGTTTTCGCCGACGATCCTCTGTTCGGTCACGGACCCGGCTCATTTCAAATCCTTTATCCTGAACACAGAAGCCCCTATTACAATATCCTGGGAGTGAGTCACAATACCCTCCATGCACACTGCGAGTACCTGGAAATACTCGTTGACCTGGGGATTACCGGGCTTCTGCTCTGGGGAGCTGTGGCTTTTTTCGCCTTCAGGAAACTACCGGCTGCAGGTCCTCTTCAGGCGGCTGCATTCGCTGGTCTTGCGGCCATGCTTGCGGAAGCGTTCGTATCCGTGCACCTGAGGTGGCCTCCCACTGCCTGGCTGTTCTCCTTCTTCGCCATGCTTTCAATGGCATCCGATGTGAGGCCGGAGAAAACAGGTCTCCGAAATATTCCCCTTGGCGCCGCTCTGATCCTTTCATCCGTATTCCTCTCCTTTGGTTTTGTGAACCATTATCTCCCTGCCATGGAATCATCGAGACTGGTATTCATGGGGAAGGATATCTTTCTGAACAGAACCGAATCCGCCATGCAGACCGCATACTCAGCTGCGGATCAGTGGAGGAGTACACGTGATCCCGGAGCTCTGGATGCTGCGCTTTCCAACTGGAGCTATGCCTCATCCTGTGCTGACAGCTCTGTCTACTACTCAGGGCTGGGTACCGAGGTGTATCCCTACGATCTGGGAAGCTGGTATGCCCTTGGCAGCGCCCATCTCACCAGATACATGATAATGAAGCCTCCATCGCCTGCAATGCAGGAAGCCCTTGAATATTCAGGAAGAGCGGTTCCATACACGGAGGAAGAGCTGCAGGCGGAGCTGGAAAGCGGAATGGATTCCTACTCCACTCTGGTTTCAATGGCTCCGAACTATGCAGAGGTTCACAACAACCTTGCCCTGGGATATTCGAACATGGGTCTGGTGGATCTGGCACTTGATGAACTTTACAGGGCATACATGCTCCACGGACACCGGAGGAGCGATTATTTCCAGCAGGCTGTTTCCCTCCTTCCCATTTCTGATGGTTCTGTATCCGGGTGCGCGCTGATTTTTCATTACATCATAAAGGGGTACCAGCCTGACGCGCCTGCAGAGAGGCAGGCGGAACTGCTTCACAACATCGGCTCATATGTTTCCTTCATCTACTCTTCCATTCCGGACCAACGGGATTCACTGGCGGCGGTTCTAACGGACATAGCCGAATCGGAATTCGACCCGGAAGCAGCGGCGCCCATTGTGGAACTTATTCAGGCCGGGCAGCCCGGCAGCCTTATCAGCTGGTGGAACAATGGAGACCGGGAAGCAGCCGACGCCTCAAGTCTTCAGGACACTTACCTTTCAACCATCAACCTGTGCGCGTATACAGGCTGCGCTTTCCCAGGAGGACTGTCTTCGGAGAGAGAGTTTTACACTTTCCCCATGGAAGTTCTGAAGGAGTCCGGTTTCAGCAGAGAGAGTTTCGAATGGACCTTGAAGGTGCTGCTTAATCAGATAGAGATAGACCGCAATCTTGATGCCGCCTTTACTCTGGCTTCCAGCAGCCGTTTCAGCGGGAATGTGTCTGACGAAGTGATGGATCGGCTTGATCAGATAAGAGAAGCCTCAGGGGGAAGCAGAACGGCTTTGCGCAGCGGCATAGAGATGCCCTGGCTGGATGGTTCTCTGCCGGATCTCATCTCCGATACACTGCAGGTTCTGGAACAGCAGGACTCACTGAACAGTGCCTGGTATGAGATGGAGTTCGAAATGACCTACCTGTTTCTCTCATCCTACTGGTGGGACTATCAGATATTTTCCTGGTCGCAGAACGAGTATCTTCTTGAAAGGGCCTTTTACTGCAGGGATATGATAAAGGCCCTTAATCCCGATTCCTGGCAGGGACGTGTTTCCACGGCCATACAGCGAACCGAGGAAAAAGCAGCGGTGTTCATGTTCCATGTGTCTCCCCAGCTGGAACAGCTGAAGGGAGATCTGGTGGCTGGAGTAGAGAGGCTTCCAGCCCCGCCGCCGGAATGATCACTTGATGGACTTCCGGTAATTCTTTAGATTACCTTTACTTGTGCTGATCAGGCATGGGCGCGTAGCGCCCATTTTTGCTATAACACCTGTGTCAAACAGGATTTAACGGAGGTTTTCTCTTGGCTCAAGACGATGTGCTGCAGCATGTTGAAAAAATAGTCGAAGACATGGGTCTTCTTCTGATCGACGCGAATCTTTTCCAGGCCGGGCGAAGAAGGGTTCTCCGTGTTCTCGTTGACAAGAAGGACAGAGTAAACCTCGACGAGTGCGCAGCGGTTTCCAGGGCCATCGGCGGCACGGTGGAAACCCTTGCCCTGATCGAAGGGCCTTACACCCTGGAAGTGAGTTCTCCGGGCATAGGCAGACCCCTGGCAACGGAGAATGACTGGATCCGCTGCTGCGGAAGAAATATTGAAGTAAAGACCGACGACGGCGAATACACCGGAATTCTCATGGAATATGCCCCGGGTGTTCTGCGGTTCGAGGACGGCAAAGAAATACAAACTGACAGCATTCTGGCTGCCAGGGAAGTTATCTGACAGGAGGGTAAATTGGCGGATTTTGAAAGAATTGAAGCCCTTGCAGGTCTGGTAAGGGAAAAAGGGGTCAACAGGGAAATCCTGCTAAAAAGCCTCCATGCGGGTCTTGTGAAGGCATCACTCAGGGAGTACGGTGAGGAACAGGATATAAAGGTTACCTGGGAGCAGGGATCCGGTGATATCAGAATGGAAGCCATGAAAACCGTGGTGGAGAAAATCGGCCGTCACTGTACACATGTGGAAATAGACCTGAAGAAGGCAAGGAAGATAGACCCCGATTGCGAAATTGGCGATCAGGTGGCAGTTCCCATCAGCATTACCGACTTCGGCCGTTCCGCCGTTAACGAATTCAGAAGTGAATTCCTTCTGCTGGTAAAGTCCGCAGAGAGGAACCAGGTCTGGAAGGAGTACGCCGACCGCATTGGCTGCATAATACCAAGATGCAGGGTTCAGCAGGTATACAGGAACAGGATTCTCGTACAGGTGGCGGGAAAGATCGAAGCTGTGGTTCCCGCCGATGAGAGGGCACGCGGCGAAAGGTATGATCAGGGTGATTCCATCACTCCTGTTCTTATCAGAGTCGAGAAGCCTGAAAGCCTGGAGCCCCAGCTTGTTCTGTCCAGGGCAACTCCCGACCTCGTGAGGAGGCTTTTCGAGCGGGAAGCCCCTGAGATAGAAGAAGGCGTGGTTCAGATAAAGGCAATAGCAAGGGAAGCCGGGGTCAGATCGAAGATCGCCGTGACAAGCACGGATATGCGAATAGACGCTGTGGGAGCCTTCGTGGGAATGAAGGGAACCAGAGTTCAGTCGGTGATGCGTGAGCTCAACGGTGAAAGGATCGACATACTGCCCTGGACAAGGGACAAACTGGTTCTTGCTTCACAGGCCCTTGCCCCTGCAACGGTTCTGCACATGGGATCCGGTGAAAGCTTCAACAGGGAAACGGGTGAGATGGAAGAGGTTTTCGTGGCAGTGGTGCCCGATGACCACCTTTCCCTGGCCATAGGCAGAAACGGGCACAATGTAAGGCTGGCAGGCAATCTGGTAGAGCGCAGGATCGATCTGAAGACACAGTCCCAGTGGGAAGAGGAAAACCGCTGGCAGAACATGCTCAGAGTTGACGTAAGCGAGCTTCCCGGTGTAACCGGCAAACTCGCGGAAAGACTCAGCAGAGCGGGTTTTGACTCCGCCCAGATGCTCATCGACGCAAAAGAAGAAGATCTTCTCGATGTTCAGGGAGTGGGTCCTGTGAAGGTTGCGCAGCTTTTAGCAGAAGCCTCTGAACTTGTGGAGAAAAGGGTTCATCAGATTGAGACCGCCAAAAAGCTGGAGGAAAATAGCTCAGCGGAATCCGATGAAGAAGAAAATACGAATAACGACGAATAAAGAGGCCTGGAAGAAGGTGATTTCCTTTGACGGATAACAAGATTGCAAA
>CAZNFQ010000036.1:0-18947 GCA_964571965.1 uncultured bacterium
ATCAACATCCAGAAAGCTATTACTAATCCACAACGCCATGCGCTGTCAAGATGCACTCTGACTACTGACAAGTCATATATACTATTAGTTAACTAAGAAAGGAAAGTGTCAACCCCTTCTGCCAGCCAGAAGGGCTGAAAAAAGAAGCAGTCCCGCGGCAAGGCCCACTGCGTCCGCAGCAAGATCCTGCAGGGAACAATCCCTCCCGGGAACGAATGACTGATGGATCTCGTCCATAACTGCCCAGAGCAGGCCCGAAACAGCCATCCCCCGTATGTTCCCAATTTTAATGAATAAATCCCTATTGACAACCATGGCCAGAGCAAGACCCCCGAATTCGATAATATGGAAGATCTTATCCTGATGAGGGAACAGCTCAAAGGGAGGTTTAAGGGAAGGCTGATGGCTGAGAACGGGTATAAGAAGAACCACAAGAAGCAGGAACATTCGGGAAGGAACCCTGTCCATTATCTTCTCCGGTCCTGTTCATAGAACTGACCAACTTCTGTTATAGTACTGAATCCGGGTTTTTCCGATAAACTTTCAGCAATTGACATTGCTATTTCAGGGAGTTTTCTTATCATCTTGTCCACATGTGACACCGCTCCCCCTATGCACACCGAAACAGGAATGTCCCTGTCTGAGACCCTTACCGGAGAATCTGCGAACTCTTCATGTATCCTTGCAGCAAAAGCCTCGGCGGAGACCCTGTCCACCTCCTGGAGGCATATGAGAAAACTGTCCGCCCCTGACCTGGCAAAAACCGCTTTGCTGCCAACGGCCCGTCTCAGCCTTGCGGCTGTCTTTTCCAGAACCTTATCCCCCGCCGAATAACCGTACGTTCCATTTATCCCGGCGAAACCGTTTATATCAACTGCCAGAACGGTTACCGACCATGCCCTGCTTCGAACTCCGCGAACCATGTCATTAAGCTTCGCGTGGAAGGAAGAAAGAAGGGGAAATCCTGTAAGCCTGTCGTTCTCCTTCACTTTTAAAAGGAGATCTTTTAAGTTCTTCCTGCTCACGGCAAGGCTGAACACCGTTGCAAAAGCTTTAAGAAGGGAAAGATCTTCCGGAGCGAAGAACTGCTCACTGGCACTTTCCACGGTAAGCACACCGATAACCGTTGAAGAATCCTCCAGGGGAACCGCACAGCATGAACCTGCAGAATTCCCTGCACTGTCGTTTTCTCCGAAGGTATTCACGGCCTTCTGACCAACTCCCATTCTCAGTCTTCTCATGGGCTCTCTTCTGGTAACCGCAAGACCTGCAAAACCATCCCTCAGGCCGAATTCCCTGCCGGCTCTGCCTTCGCTGAAGGAGCCAAGGGATTCATATATCCTTAGAACCCCGCCCTCCCCGAGGATCGCCACTGAAGCGGTGGTCTCAGGCCATGTTCTCAGTACCCTGCTTACAAGCCTGTGAACAGCCTGTCTCACATCCGATATTTTACACATGTCATCACAGATGGCGAGAAATCCTCCGCTGCCGGTCTGGTGAGATCTTTCCCAGGCAACGGAAACGAGAAAGGCCGAGTCCACCAGAATGGATGCAGCTTCCTTTCTCTTCTCCCTGGTATCGAAATCAATAACCAGAAAACCACGCAGCTCGCCTTCTCTCCTGAATTGAAGAACGGTAACCCATTCAAAGCCGGGGTCCTCGGTGTACCAGGGCAAACCTTTGCTTCCTCCTATGGCAAGCTTCGACGCTTCTGTCTGAACGATATGATCCCTGGAGGCATCCAGTATCTGAATAACAGGATCGTCGGGACCTGTCATGTACCTTGCCGAAACCGTCCCGTGGTCGGCAACGAACTCGTTAAGGGCTGAAACCCCTCTGTTATCCCTGGTGAAAAGATAAATACCCCCTGCGCCTGTACTCTTCTTGAGGATGGGAATAAGACTCCTTGCCACATCGTCGGGGAAAAGGGGCTCCGTTCCCGGTTTTTCAGGAACATCGGGGATCACGGCGGGAAGATCCGGTTTGGCATCTCCAAGAAACTCCACCACAAAAAGGGAGGCAAGGGGTATAACGCCTGAAGCAAGCGCTTCCGTCATGGAGCGAAGAATACCGCCAGGATCGAAGGCTCCGGAGAGAATTCCGGTAGCATTAACCATTGGAGCGCAAAACTCCACAAAGGCAATTGCAGATGCGGTAACGAGAACCGGTCCTGATATGGTGTTTTTTCTCATCCAGAGAAAAAGAAGGGGATAGAGAAAAGCCGCTGGACCATAGCCACCGCCCATGAGCTGAACAGCTGTGACCAGAAGACCTGCGGTGAAAAGAACCGTGCCACGCTCAGGGGTCCGGTCCCGTTTAAGGAGATAGAATCCCATTGCTGCAGAAATGGCCAGCACACCGAAACCGTATGGCGCCGATGCCCGGAATACGGAAAAAACTGCTGCTGCGTTCAAAAACCCTATAAGCACAGCCGCAACAAGAAGAACATTGCCCAAAGGTACCTCGATTGAGAACGGTCAGGTTTCTTAAATCCACTGGGTAATTTTAACGAATTCCACCTGTGAACTGCCAGTGCGGCAACGGTGAAACCTTAAAAAAGAGGGGTACTTGACGAAGGGGTTGCTGTTTAATGATTTTTGGGAACCACAATTAACATGGAATCTCCCACTCAACCAAACGCGCACAGATCCATAAATGCAATTTCATATATGGTAGAAGTAACCAGATGTTCAATTACCGCCAGCCGGCGGAAGACCTTGGAGTGATTTTCATTGCAGAAGAACAGCCGTAACAAAAAGGGATCATACAGCAAACACCACAGGGTCATATCCGGTCCCTCAGCTTCGGATCTCGACTCGAAAACCCTGTCTGAGCTCCAGGCCATTGCAAAGGAAGCCGGAATCAAAAGGGTCACCAACATCCGGAAGGCGGACCTGGTGACGATCATCATGGAAAACAAGGCCGAGAAAAACGGCCTCGGCTATTCCACCGGAGTACTCGAAGTTCTGAATGAAGGCTACGGTTTCCTGAGGAACTCGGAATCGAACTACCTTCCGGGACCGGAAGATGTCTATGTCTCCCCCAGCCAGATAAAAAGATTCAACCTGATGACAGGGGATTCGGTCTGCGGTCACTCCAGAAAACCCAGGGACGGGGAGAAGTATGCTGCACTGGTCAGGCTTGAAACCGTGAACGGTTTCGGCCCTGACGAATCTTCCACAAGAAGAAGGTTTGACAGCCTGACCCCCTTCTACCCTGAAGAGAAGTTCACCCTGGAAACGAAGCCTGAAGAATTCTCCGGAAGGATAATGGACCTTCTGGTTCCCATAGGAAAGGGCCAGAGGGCTCTCATAGTTTCCCCGCCCAGGGCGGGAAAAACCATTCTTCTGCAGCACCTGGCCAATGCCATAAGTGAAAATCATCCAGACGTGGAACTGATCGTTCTTCTCATAGACGAAAGACCTGAAGAGGTTACGGATATGAAGCGTATGGTTCAGGGAGAAGTCATAAGCTCCACCTTCGACGAAGCTCCCAAAAGACACGTTCAGGTTGCAGACATGGTCATGGAGAAATCAAGAAGACTGGTTGAAGCCGGCAAGGACGTGGTGGTTCTGCTGGACAGCATAACAAGGCTTGCAAGGGCAAATAACCAGGTCATTCCTCACTCGGGTAAAATTCTGTCCGGCGGTGTGGACTCCAACGCCCTTCAAAGACCGAAAAGGTTTTTCGGCGCCGCAAGGAATATCGTCGAGGGGGGCAGCCTTACCATCATAGGAACAGCGCTTGTTGACACCGGCAGCAGAATGGATGAGGTGATCTTCGAAGAATTCAAGGGAACCGGAAACTGTGAGATAGTCCTTGACAGAAGGCTTGCGGACAGAAGGATCTACCCGGCAATAGACATTACGAAGTCCGGAACGAGAAGGGAAGATCTCCTCCTCGACCCCGAAACTATCAGCAGGGTCTGGGTAATGAGGAAAATTCTTGTGGAAATGAGTGCCGTTGAAGCCATGGAAACCCTCAAGAACCAGCTGTCAAAGCATAAATCAAACCGCAGGTTCCTTGACAACATGCAGAATTACGAGTAGGATACGGCGGTTTTTCGTCTGAGAGGAAAGAGAATTGAAAAAAGACATACATCCCGAGTACAAGGAAGCAGTTTTCTCCTGTGCCTGCGGTAATACTGTTCACACAAGATCCACAAGGGGAGATCACAAGTTCGACATTTGTTCGGCCTGTCATCCCTTCTATACCGGAAAGCAGAAACTGATCGACTCTGCAGGCAGAGTTGATAAGTATCTCAAGAAGTACGGTATCGAGAAAAAGGAAGAGCAGGAGGGATAGCAATCCCGATACGGCATTGAAGCGGGGGGCCTGGGGCCTCCCGTTTTCTCACATCTGGGAGTAAATAATGGGCAGCAGGCCGAACATAGGCGGACAGGCCATAATAGAAGGGGTTTTCATGAGAGCCCCGGAAAGGGCCGCAGCCGCTGTAAGAAAACCCGACGGAACGATAATAGTACGCGACATGACTTCTCTGGTGCCCGGTAAAAGAACAGGGATACTCAGCAAGCCTGTTTTCAGAGGGGCAGTGAACCTCATTGAAACCCTGAAACTGGGTTTCACCGCTTTGAACTGGTCTGCGGCGGCCACAGAAGAGGAAGGCAAAAAAACAGGGGGATCCGGTGCGGGAACGATATTTGCCAACATAGCGGCTGTTCTGCTGGCCATGGTGCTTTTTGCCTGGCTTCCTCTCCGCCTGGGTCAGTGGTTGGTTCCCGGGAGCATCAGCGGAGGATCAGAGCAGTTCCTCATTCACTTGACCGCAGGCGTATTCAGGATAATAGCCTTTGTTCTTTACATTGCGGTCATCTCCCTCATGCCGGAAATCCGCAGGGTGTTCATGTACCACGGAGCAGAGCATCAGGTGATACACGCCTGGGAAGACGGATCTGACAACCTGGCTTTTGATGCCGCGAAGAATACACCCCTTCACGCAAGATGCGGCACCAGTTTCCTGATGTACGTCATGATAATCACTATCATCTGTTATACCATCATAGATTCCGGTGTTTACCTGGTTACGGGCATCTCACCTGCAGCACACTGGAGGGTTCTCTATCACCTCCCCCTTATTCCGCTCGTAATGGGAATAGCCTACGAGGTGTTAAAGGCCGCCGACAAAAACCTGGAGTCTTCAGCCTTCGCAAGGGCACTTTCCCGTCCCGGTCTCTGGCTTCAGCATCTTACCACCAGAAAGGCCACTCCGGAAATGCTGGAGGTTGCCGAAACAGCGGCGAAAATGGCACTTGGAATGGAACTGCCGGACAATGTTGAAATAGACGGAGAGACAGAGGAATGAAGCACGGGGAAGAACAGCAGAAGATCAGGGAAAGACTGTCGGAGATAGACGGGGAACTATGCAAACCGGAAACCCTGAGAAACCCTTCCATGATAAAATCTCTGAACCTCGAAAGGTCCGGGCTTGTAAGAATAGATGAAACACTTACCGATATTATAGACACTCAATCCCTGTTCGATGAAATGCATGAGGCGTCCGAGGGGGATGACCCGGAACTTTCGGAAATGGCAGCCGAAGAAATGCCGGCTCTTGAGGACCGGCTGGAGAAGCTGAACAAAAAGCTCAAGATACTTCTGATCCCGCCTGATCCCAATGATCAGAGGGGCGTGGTCATGGAGATCCGTGCGGGAACCGGTGGTGAGGAAGCTGCTCTTTTCGCAAACGACATATACAGAATGTACAGCAGCTATGCCCAGAAAAAGAACTGGAAACTCGAGGTAATGAGTACCAGGGAAAGCGAACGCGGCGGTCTCAGAGAGATAATCTTCAATCTTTCCGGTGACGGGGTGTACAGCAGATTGAAATACGAATCCGGTGTTCACCGTGTTCAGCGGGTACCGGAAACTGAGACCAGCGGGCGCATACACACCTCCGCCTGTACCGTGGCCGTGCTTCCCGAAGCCGAGGAAGTGGATGTGGAGATAAGCTCAGAAGACCTGCGCATAGATGTTTTCCGCTCATCAGGTCCCGGGGGACAGAGTGTAAACACAACCGACTCCGCTGTTCGCATCACCCACATACCAACGGGAACGGTGGTCTCCTGCCAGGACGAGAAGAGCCAGCACAAGAACAAGGCGAAGGCAATGAAGGTGCTCAGGTCCAGGCTGCTCGTGGTGAAGCAGGAAGAGGAAGAGGCAAAAAGATCAAAGAGCCGGAAAAACATGGTGGGATCAGGAGACAGAAGCGCGAAGATACGAACCTATAACTTCCCCCAGGGCAGATTCACCGAACACCGTATCCATCTTACCCTGCACTCGCTGGACTCCATTCTCGGCGGAGATCTGGATCAGGTAATAGAAGAACTTATAAAGGCTGACCAGGAAAGGCTCCTTGCTGAAAGGTCCGAAGGTTGACCCTTGTTCCTGCTCTGAAAAAGGCTGCGGGATTAATGGCTGCAGCAGGTCTGGAAGCTCCCAGTTGGGAGGCAAGGGTAATGGCGGCACATCTTCTTGACAAATTGCCCTCCCAGTTGACCCCTTCAGTTGAACTCTCCCTTTCCCCCGGGAAAGAGGAGAGTTTTTTTTCCCTGGTGGAAAGAAGGATCAAGGGAGAGCCCCTTCAGCACATAATAGGTAACTGGGACTTTTTCGGCAGAACATTCCTGGTGGGTCCCGGGGCACTGATCCCCAGACCGGAAACCGAGCTGCTGGTGGAAAAGGTACTTGAATTTTCCCCGCCGAAAGACCCTTTCATTCTCGATACAGGCACAGGATCCGGTGTTATCGGAATCACACTGGCCCTGGAGATCCCGGGTTCAACCGTGGTGGGAACCGATGTATCCCCGGAAGCCATCAAACTGGCTTCAAGGAATGCACGGCTCCATGGAACAGACAATTTTTACCCTGTTATCTGTCACCTGGCCAATGCGGTAAGGCATCCTCTGGACCTGATAGCAGCAAACCTGCCCTACATCCCCACCGGTGACATAAAGAGCCTTCCTTCTGTGGTGAGGGATCACGACCCTGGAATTGCCCTGGATGGTGGAGAAAACGGCATTTCGCTTATATTGGAGCTTGTGAGGAACGCCTCCCGGCTTCTGAAGCCCGGGGGGCTGATTATCCTTGAGACCGGCAGTGATCAGGAAACATCGGTCCCGTCACTGTTCGAAGAGGAGATATGGGAGAGTGTGGAAACCCACAGGGATCTGGCGGGTAACCACAGGTTCGTCACCGCGATCAGGAGTAACAGTGGCATCTGAGAATAGTGTTCGAGCTGGAAAGGTTCTCATCGGCGGGGGAGCTCCTGTTTCCGTTCAGTCCATGACCACCACCGACACATCAGATCCGGAAGCAACCCTTGCCCAGATCCGAAGGCTGGTGTTTCTGGGAGCAGAGATCATCCGGGTTTCGGTACCCGATGACCCGGCGGCGAAAGCACTTGAGAAAATTGTTGAAATGTCACCGGTTCCCGTTGTTGCCGATGTGCACTTCAGAGCGGACCTTGCCCTTAAGTCACTCAGAGCAGGAGTTCACAAACTCAGGCTGAATCCCGGGAATATCCGACGTCTGGAAGACCTCGAGGCAATCGCCGACCTGGCTTCCAGCAGGGGAGTTCCCATCAGGATAGGGGTAAACTCCGGAAGTGTTCCAGGCGACCTTCGGGAAAAATACGGCGGAGTGAATACAGATTCCATGTGGACCGCGGCGGAGAGACACTTTACCATTCTGGAGAAAATAGATTTCCACGATATAGTACTTTCGCTGAAGGCCTCTGACCCCATGCTCACTGTTCAGGTGAACAGAAAGGCTTCCCGCAGCTGTCCTTACCCCCTTCATCTGGGGGTTACCGAAGCGGGTCCGGCGGGAATCGCCGGGGTACGCAGCGCAGTGGCAATGGGGATCCTTCTTAACGAAGGCATCGGCGACACCCTGCGGGTTTCCATTTCAGGCTCCCCGGAACCTGAACCGGGCACCGCCTGGGAAATTCTCTCCGCTCTGGGTCTGCGGAGGCGTTTTGTAAGGATAGTCAGCTGTCCAACCTGTGCCAGGGCCAGACTGGACGTGGGAACCCTGGCGGAAAGAATCCGGAAAGTTGTGGAAGGCATAGAGAAACCGGTAACGGTAGCGGTGATGGGCTGCGAGGTAAACGGTCCGGGCGAGGCCCGTGATGCTGATCTGGCGGTTATCGGAACTCCGGCGGGGCTGATCTTCTGGAAAAACGGGAAATCCATGGGAGAAATTCATAAAGACGAACTGGAAAAAGCACTTATAGATGAAATCGAATCTTTAGAAAGGCGGACATGAAGTGAGCAATGGCATCATCGAGGCTGCACAGAGCAAGCTCAGAGAGAAGGGTATCGAGGAGATAGATATCAGGTTCACGGACATTCTCGGCTACTGGAGGCATGTCACCATTCCAGTGTCAACCGCCCCTAAAGATCTGTTCCTCCGGGGAGTGGGTTTCGACGGTTCCACTCTCGACGGCATGAGCAGCACCGAAGCAGGCGACCTGGCGCTGATACCGGATCCCAGAAGACTGTACTTCGACCCCTTCGTAAAGAAGCCCACAGTAGCCCTTTTCGGTGACATAGTAGACTGCGTTTCCGGACACCCGTTCTCGAGGGACCCCCGGGGAATAGCAAAAAAAGCCACAGCACTTCTTAAGTTCGCAGGGATAGCAACGGACAGTTTCTGGGCTCCTGAGTTCGAGTTCTACCTCTTTGACAGTGCACGGTTCTGGTCGAAACCGGGTGAGGCAGGCTATGAATTCGGAAACATCGAAAACCCCGGAGCGTCCGAAAACAGCAGTTCCCATGGCCTTGTGCATTCATCCCACAGCGGTTACCATGCCATGTTTCCACTGGACAGCCTTCACGACATTCGCGGAGAGATGATCTCCAGGATGCAGGAAGCCGGTATCGATGTGAAGTACCATCACCACGAAGTGGGC
Source organism: uncultured bacterium (assembly GCA_964571965.1). Classification (GTDB taxonomy): domain Bacteria; phylum Fermentibacterota; class Fermentibacteria; order Fermentibacterales; family JCC-6; genus Sabulitectum. The sequence goes on from CAZNFQ010000036.1 coordinate 8,933, forward strand.
AGATGGGGACAGGCAGAGATCGAGGTTAACTTTGCCCCAATGATGACAAGTGCCGACAATGTAATGATCACCAAGCACATAGTAAGAAACATCGCCCTGAAGCATGGCCTTGCATCCACTTTCATGCCGAAACCTCTTCCGGGAGAACCCGGCAGCGGCATGCACTTCCACATCTTTTTCGAAAAGGCCGGAGAGAGGATATTCTTCCAGAAGGACAGCTACTGCAATCTGAGCCCCACGGCAAGATCCGCCATCGCCGGTATCCTTCACCACGCCAGAGCCCTTTCAGCCTTTACAAACCCCACTGAAAACAGCTATCAGCGACTGGTTCCCAACCAGGAAGCCCCTGTTTACAGATTCTTCAGCGGACCCAACAGGTCCGCCGCCGTAAGGGTTCCCGCATATGCCACTTCCCCTAAGAAGATGCGTTTCGAATACCGTGTTCCAGACGGCACATGCAACCCTTACCTGGCCACAGCGGCAATGCTCATGGCCGCAATCGACGGTATTAAAAATGAAATGGAGCCGGAAAAAATGGGATTCGGCCCCATAGATGAAAACGTATTCAGGAACGGATATGACACTTCAGGTCTTCACTGCCTTCCGGAGAGCCTCGGTGAGGCCCTGGATTCTCTTGCGGAGGACAGGGAATTCCTTCAGACCGACGATGTATTCACACCGGACCTTATTGACGCATTCATTGGGATCAAGAGGAGCGAGGCAGCCCTTTTCCGCGGCAATCCCCACCCCCTTGAACACAAACTTTATTTCTCACTCTAAGGAGAGAAAATGCTAAAGTTCCTTGTTATCTTCGCAACCGTACTGCTGATTGCAGTAGGCTGCGGAGCCGAAGCTCCCGTGGATGACGGCGAGCAGGGAGAGGACACCGGCGGAGAGCCCACAAGCCTCGAGATGCCCCAGGTGGACAAGTGGCTCGTGATACTGGACTCCCTCGGTGTCGAACTGGGAGATTCCAACCTTGTATTCGGCACAATAGTTGCCGCAGAATTCCTTCCCAACGGCAACATCGCAGTGGGCGACATGGCAAGAACGATCGTCAACGTCTACTCTCCGGAGGGTGAATACCTTGCTTCCGTTGGGCAAAAGGGTCAGGGACCCGGAGAGTACCTCATGCTTACCAGTTTTACCGTAACCCCGGACAACGGCTTCATCATCCCCGACGCCATGGGCGGCAAGATCAATTTCTATGATTCAGATTACAATTTCACCCACGAAATGGGCGGTTTCTTCCCGGCTCCTCCTGTGGGAATAGCTCCTGTCCAGGGCGGATTCGTTGGTCTCAAGCCTGCCTTCGAACAGAACGAGGACGAGATGTTAACCGGTATGGCCGTAAGTCTCTGGACCGACTCAACCGAAGCGGACGTGGTCTACAGAGAGAATCTAGTTCCCTTCGACATGAACAACATGGGCGCAATGGCAAAGACCTCGATAATGTTTGCCGTTGATGCCGATGAAGATGTCTTCCTTGCCCAGTACGACATTGAAAACTACCAGGTAACCGCATACAGCCCTTACGGAGAGGAACTGTGGACCATAGAGGAGGAATTCCCCATGGTGCGCAAGTCCGAGGAAGACATTCAGATCGAGCGTGAGATAGTAAGGAACAGAATGGCGGCAGGCGGAGCACCGCCCGCAATGGCGGAAAGCTACGAACCCGACGAGTACCGCTCCAAGATAGCTTCCCTTGCCGTGGACAACCACAACAGGCTCTGGGTAATGAGCGGCCTCTACGAGGGTTCTGTATTCAGGGTTTACGATGCCGATACCGCTGAATTCCTTTTCACGGCAGCCCTAAGGACCGATGAGGCCCACGAAAATGTAATGCCGCTGATCACTCCCTACGGAATTCTGGCATTCGACCCCACCAGCGAAGAATGGCCAAGGGTTTACGTGGTGGGATCCGAAGACCCTGCCCTGTTCCAGTACGAAGAGATCTCCGAGGGCAGCGAACAGCTCTGATTTAAAACGTTACAGAATGGGGGCATGCCCTGTGTGCCCCCTTTTCGAAAGGAATAGAAATGACTCTGCTTGTGTGTGTTCTCATTGCGAAAAGCGTGCTGGTTCTGCCTGACATGACCGTTACCCCCGAAGGTATTGCCGGTATCACCGCTGAAACGACCCTTGAAGATCTTGAAATGATGTTCGGCCCGGAAAATGTGGAAGCCACCAGCGAACACATTGGAGAGGGTTACTACAGTGAAGGGGCAAGGGTCTTCATTTCTGACGAAGATCAGCTGACAGTTGTTTTTGATGAAGGACTCGTATCCTCGATAACCGTGGAAAGCGCAGGTCCGAAAACAGCTGAAGGCATAGGACTGGGTTCCTCGCTGACTGACCTCGAAGAAGTCATTGGAGAGTTCCAGATGGCAGGCTTCGCCTGGGACTGCGAGGGATATGCAGACCTGGACGGAACTGTTTATGAGGGTCTTTACATGAGGCTTACCCCTGAGGTTGGAGTTCCGGAAAGATTCATAGGTGACAGCATGTTCTCTTCTGCAGAACTCCGGGAGTACGATCCCATTGTAACGGACTTCCGGGTTATCTTTTAGGTAATGGACATCATTGAACTGAAGAAGGGTTTCAGCTGTTTTTCATTTTCTGAAATCGACGGATTCGACTACGGGTTCAACATTTATGGAATCAGGAGCGAAAAGGGCGTTCTCCTTATCGATGCAGCCTTCCGCTCCCAGATTCTCACCGTACAAGAACACCTCACTGGTGAAGGGCTCGAAGTAACCCATGTGGTGGCATCGCACTTCCACAACGACCACATCGCAGGGCTCATGGTTCTTCCTGAAACAGTACAGGTGCTGGGAAGCCCGGAGTACAGGAAAACCCTTTCAAAGGATATACCCCAGCCGGTTACACCGGTGTCCTTTACCGAGCCCCTGGAATACGGCGATCATGTTCTCAGGTTCATCCCCGCTCCGGGACACTCCCCGTGCAGCATCCTCATAGACGTGAACGGGGAGGATCTCCATGCAGGAGACAACCTCATGAGCAGATACGACGGAAAACGGATTCTTCCATGGGTTCAGAAAGACAACATAAGGGAACACATTCGCTCCCTTGAAAAACTGAAGGGAATGGGAAGAGAACGTATCCTTCTCTCCCACGGCCCCATGCTGGAGGGGAAAAAGAGAATTGCAGAGGAAATCGACCTGAGACTTTTCTATCTGAAAAATGTTCTCGATCCCGGGAAGAACCTCACCCTCGGTGAAGCCCTTCCGGACAACCCGGACAACTGGGTTTCAACCCAGTTCTTCAGTCAGCTGATGGAAGAATATCTTCAGGTGAGTCCGCAAGCATAACCCTCACCGGAGAGCCGTCGGCATCCTTGAACTTCAGGGGAAAAGCCAGAAGAATGTACTCCCCTGAATCTATGTCACCCAGTTCCAGATTCTCTATAACCGGAATTCCTGCTCCGAGAATGATCTCATGGGCTTCCGTGGTTCCGTCATGATCGATGGAGATGGAAGCGGTTCCAACGAGAACAGCGCCTCCGGAAACCAGGGCATCAGCCTCATCAGCTGTAACCGGCCCGTTCAGAAATACCGCTTTGCCCCTGTAGTCGCCGCTTATGTCAACCAGAACGGGAACGATGAATGGATCGAAGCTGTCTATTGTTCTGCCGTTCTCGAACCTGTGCCTGGGGGCATCCATGTGTGTTCCCGTATGAAGGGACATGCGCACGGAGGAAGATGAAAACTCCCCGTTCTGAACCGTCTTTCTTTCGAACTCCACATCACCGGGCCAGACGGGAATTCCGGTGAACATGGTCTTTGTAACGTCATGAAGCATATCTGCACCAATCGTTTAGGGGACACACCGGGCAGGATGGCCTGCGGGGAAGGCAGATCCTCTGCCCGAACCTTACGAAAACATGATTGAGGGGTATCCATAGTTCCCTTGGCATCAGGTCCATTAATGCCTTTTCCGTATCTCCAGGAGTACCGGTTTCCACCAGTCCCAGTCTGTTGCTTATTCTGTGAACGTGCACGTCCACACAAACAGCAGGCTTGCCGAAGCCCATGGAAAGCACGAAGGCGGCGGTTTTACCTCCAACCCCCGGAAGGGCCTCCAGTTCCATTCTCGTATCCGGCACCCTTCCTTCATGACGTTCCAGAAGGATCCCGGCTATGAGTTTCAGCTGTCGGGCCTTTCTGTTGAAGAAACCCGCCGGTTTCAGAAGCAGGGCAAGCTCTTCAACGTCAATGGAAGCCATGGTCCTGGGATCCGGTGCCCTTTTCAAAACCCTTTCTGTAACCGGACCTGTAACCGCATCTCTGGTTCTGAGGCTGATCACTGTTCCAACCAGAACACTGAAAGGATCAGAGCCGGCAGCCAGAGGAGATGGCATACCCTTCTCTCCCACTGCCAGGGACATGCGGTTCAGAATTTCAGCAGGGATCACTTTACCTTGACGAATCTTATGGAGCTTCCCTTCTTGAGGGAAATGGCCAGCTCCCCTGTGAGAACCTCCACCATCTCAGGTCCCAGAGCCTCTTTACGCCATCCGGTGAGATCATCTCTGGCCATGAGCTGCTTCAGGTTCTTCGGCGGATCCTCCAGAATGGATTCGAAGCTCTCCTTCGGCAGAAGAAGAGAGGGAGACAGATCCAGGGATTTGGATTTCATCTTCAGGAATATCCTTAGAATATCCTTCCTTGCAGCGTAGCCCCAGTCATGTCTCGGCATTCTTATGGAAGGAACGTTCCCGGGAGGATCCCTGCGGCAATCCAGGGTTGTCTTTACTATCTGCTCACCGTATTTCTCAACGAACCCCCCCGGAAGTCCCCTGAGACTTTCTATAGCCTTTATGTCCCCCGGAGCAAGAAGGGCCAGTCTGCACAGAACGTGGTCTCTGGCTATGAAATACCTGGGTCTGTTGATTTCCCTGGCCAAATCCTCTCTCCAGCATACAAGGCGCCAAAGAAGGGGAAAGTTCGCCTTCTTCACCTTTCCAGCCGATCTTGCCTTGCTGAAAAGTTTTTCAAGGGATATCTGATAGGTTTCAGGCTGAAGAAGCATCTCCTGCTCTCCCAGGAACCAGTTGGTGCGCCCCTTCTTCTTCAGCTGGGAAGACAGTGTGCGGTAAACCTTCACCAGATAACGCACGTCGTCCAGGGCATACTCCAGCTGTCCTTCCGTGAGGGGTCTGGCTGACCAGTCGCTCATGGAATACTTCTTTCTGGCTTTTACGCCGGTAACGGCCTGAACCAGGTTAACAAGGCTGATCTGATCTCCGTAGCCCAGAAAGGCCGCGGCTATCTGGGAATCGAAAAGGTTCTTAACGGAAAAGTCAGAAACATCGTGAAACAGAATTGCCAGATCGTTCCTGGCACTGTGGATAACCTTTACCACGTCTTCACTGGCGAATAGCCCGGCCAGGGAAGAAATATCCCCTACTTTAAGGGGGTCCACTGCCAGAGGCCCTATTCCATCGGCGGCTATCTGAAGAAGGAACAGGTCTGGCCAGTACCTCTTCTCACAGTGAAATTCGGTGTCCAGAGCCACCACAGGCTTCCGCAGAAGTTCGGACACGAGGGAATCAAATGTGCTCTGGTCCTCTATAAGCTGCGGGAACTGGTTCATTCCGTCACCGGTACCGGAGTTGCCTCTTCGTGAAAGGGACAGTAAACCGCTCCGTCCCTGATCTCGTAGTATTTGTAGCCATTGTCGGGACAACGATAGCCTCCCCTTCTTCCAAATTCCCCGGAACTTGTATTGTATATGTCTTCAAGGGAAGCGGGCCAAGGGTAGCCGGCCTCCAGGAATGCCTCAAGCTCTGCAACAACGGTGTCCCTTTTAAGGGCACAGCCCTGGGAAATGACCACAAGTCCATCTCCCAGATGCCCCTGCGGACACAGTACCGTGCCGGTAACAGGATCGTAATCATAGGGTTCCCCGGATACCGGGCAGTTTCCCTCGGGATTTTCCGCGGCGTTTGACCTGCAGAGAATAACAGCGTTACCCAGAAGATTATCCAGTGCCGTATCGTGAACAACCCTGGCTTCTCCAGAGGGGGTTAACCAGATGACCCTGGTTCCGTATTCACTTGTCTCGCCGGCCATGCGGATTCCCCTGCTGTCGGTGCCGTCAAAAACGAAATTATCCGGGGCTTGAGTACCGGAAAGTCCTGAAAGAAAACCTTCACTGAAACCCGCTGCCGTTTCCCGGGTCATCATTGAAAGGGCATCGGCGGTTCGTCCGGATTCCAGGGCTTCAGCATACGAAAGGGCTGCTTCCCTCAGTCTGACTCCCGGGCTTCCCTGTCTGGCAAGAACAACGGAAAACACTAATAATGCTCCGATACAGGCAGCCCAGAGCCCTTTCTTCACCGTGTTCTCCCGCCTGAATCACCGGAATCAGAAGCCCTTCCTCCGGAACCCAGGCTGAAAAGGTCTCCGAAGTTCCAGCCTATGCCGCTGACCATAAGACCCCATTCCTTGTTTACATTCTGACCGCTGACCCTGTAGAAAAGATCCACTTTGAGCTGCAGCTGGCTGTTGTCCAGTTCGATGCCGGTTCTCAGGTCGACGAAGGAAACCTCGCTGCCGGTGATATCCTGTGACTCCACTTCTGTTTCGCTTCTTGAACACATCTCCAGTCCCGCATTGAAATCAAGTTCCCTGTTCACCGGGAGGATCATTCTGGCCCCTCCGCGGAATTCCGTACCGGGAGAGGTGTCCGCAGAGTCTCCGGGAGAACCCGGCACCTGATCCCAGGCGGTGAAATAGTGGCGAAGCCCTGCGGAGATCTCCAGCCTGGGACCGGAAGAGTTACCGGCAACGGGCATTTCCACCGTCCCTGAAACTTCAGCAGCCACATGTCTGTCGCTTTCGGTGTAGTCACCGGTATCCAGTGTACCTTTCAGTGTAGGTCTCAGTGCCCCTCTCAATATCAGCTGAGGATCTCTGCTCATCCATCCGTCGACACATATCCATGGATCCGCTATGCCCACCCCGGTCGTATCTCCGGGACCGGAGAACTGAAGGAAACCCGGAACCACCAGACTAATGGTATGACTGGAGGTAAGACCGTACCTCCCCGCCCACATGAATCGGAGTATCCCGTATCCTTCCCTGTAATCATAGAGGCTGTCGAAGTTGAGGGTGTCGGTTTCCCAGTACTGACCGAAGGAGAAATAGCCCAGGGCAAAATTGCTGTCGGTTCCGGTTACCTGCAGCACATGGCTCAGGTAGTACGAAGACAGAGGATCCCAGGCCATGGATGCACAGGCCGCCAATGCAATTAAAAGCAGGGAACGTCTCATCAGGTATGTTCCTTTCTTCCAGTTTTCGTTCTCATACTAGTATTTTGAAACCCTTAACAGGTTCATCCGTTTCAGATATCTCAACAATTTCCACTTCTTCCACCCGGGAATGAGCGGGACCGGATCCCATGCGCTGAAGCATTGTTTCAACCGCATGCCGCGGGCCGGATACCAGCGCCTCAACCGAACTGTCCGGAAGATTTTTCACATAACCGCCAAGGGCCAGTTCAGATGCCTTCACTCTGGTCCAGTACCTGAAACCCACGCCCTGTACCATTCCGTGAACCCTGAGAAGAACCGTAATATAGTTTCCATCTTCTTTCATGATGTTGTTTCTATAGAGTTGAAATCAGTTCCAGTCAAGCTCTTTTGACCATCAGTTGACCGCAAAGGGTATTGTTTGCATGCTTTGCAGGATGAACGGAAGCATTTTCACTCAAGGAGGGGTCAGATGAAAACAGCCATAACCCTGGTTATGATAATTACAGCAGCATCAGCAGTAGCTGCTCCATCAATATGGGGAGTCCCGGGACTTCACAGGGTAAACAGAGCCATGCCGCTTGGCTTCAACGAGATGTCATTCGGCATTGGAATGAATTACTGGACTGCTGCCAACGAGTTTACTAATTTTATCTATCACAGTCACTTCCTTCCCCAGACCCTGCTCTTCCCTGAGATAACGGAAACTGAACATACCGGGCAGGGAACCATTTCCCTGGGTTACGGTGTCTGGGACTACATCGATCTTGCAGCCAGGGCGTCTTACTCCGGAACATGGCTGGAAAGAGACCTTTACGAAGAACGATCTACTGGTCACTGGGAGAACATTCACGGTTTCGAGGGTGTAGATCTCGTACTTCACGGAGGTTACAATCCCATTCCTGATCTGGAAGACGTAGTCTGGTTCGGTGCCGATATAAAGATGGGCATGGCCCCTGCAGACACCGCCTTTCTCAGAATAGAGGACGACCCCGACGGCAGATGGCACACTGGACAGATCTACAGCACTCTGAGAAAACCCTTCACAACAACCGGCAACGGTTACTTCGGAGGAGACCTTCTGATCAGCGGAGACTTCAGCCGCTGGATACCAATGACCGCTGTGAAAGCCCACCTTAACCTTGGATACAACAGTTACACCCAGAACTATCACTTCACGGATTTCCGGGTTGCACCTGACAGCGTAGGGTGGAATTACTCGGATTCAACGGAAGTTTCCCTGGAAGTTTCCGATGCTGTTTTCTCTTGGGGATTCGGCGTGGAGGTGCCAACACCCTACGCAGATATCTTTGTTGAGTACACAAGCCAGAAACTTCTTGACAGAGAAGATGCCCTGGTATCCTATTTCACACCGGGAATTCGTTTCAAAAACGCAGCGGGTACGTACATAGATGTTACCTTCGACCTTAGTACCAGCACCTTCGATCCCCTGTACTATGACCTTGGTCACGGGCTGTACCAGACCGACAGCGTGGTAACCCAGGACCAGAGGGCGGAAAGGGCTCCGCTTCCCATAGGCGGAACCTTCGATTACGGGATCGGTATCGCCGTGGGCTTCTCTTCGGACATGATGACCGAAGACGACGGCCCAAGGCTCTCGACCCTAAGCGGTTCCGTTACAGATTCCCTTACAGGAGCGCCCATATTCGCAACCATTACCTTCCCCGGTGTACCTGTTGCAAACGTCACAAGCGACCAGGAAACAGGATTCTACACCCATCGCATACCGGCAGGGGAATTGCCTGTCACCGTGATAGCACCGGGCTACAGGAACGCCAGTGCAAGAGTGGTTCTTGGCAGAGAGCAGTCCGCTACCCTTGATTTCGCCATGGTCCCCAACCTTGGTACTCTCAGCGGTTCTGTTAAAGACGGCCAGGGAAGACCCATAGAGGGCGCCACCGTTACCATAGGCAGCTCAACCCCTGTAACTGTTACAACCAGTTCCGTTGGTGTTTTCACCGCCCAGGTTGAAGCGGGAACATGGCCTGTGGCAGTACAGGCAGACGGCTACATTTCCGACAACAAGTCCATCACTGCAATCGCAAATGAAACGGTGAGGGTGGAGTTTGCCCTGAGAGCAGCACTGAGAGAAGGCGAAGTGATGAGTTTCGACAACATCTACTTCGATTCCGGAAGCGCCAATATCAAACCTGAGAGCTATCCCGTTCTGGACAGTGTTGCCATTCTTCTGCGTGATAACCCCACCGCCAGGGTACAGGTAGCCGGTCATACCGACAGCGACGGAAGTGAAAGCTCCAACCAGACCCTGAGCGAAAGAAGAGCCCAGTCGGTCTATCAGTACCTGGTGAGCAAGGGTATTGCCGGAAACAGGCTGACCACAGTGGGATACGGCGAATCGAACCCTGTTGCCCCCAACGATTCAGCCGCAAACAAAGCTCGCAACAGAAGAATCGAGTTTACGGTTCTCAGCATATAGAGCTGCTTGTTTTCTTTTCAGGGGTCCGGTGAAAGCCGGGCCCCTTTAATATTGAGGCAAATTCCTCAATTCCCCTTACAGGCGGAAGACAGAAGCCCTTGCCGCAAATCTCCGCAGAGGTTTCACCTTCTTCATCAGATCCCCCGGGTGCCAAAACCGCAAAGGGCAGGAAGTTTTCCCCCAGGATCTCCAGAAATTTTATCCTGCGGGAACCGCGGAGAACCAGGCGTCTGGTATCCGAGGTGCTGAAAAGCAGAGCTGAAAGCATCCGTCCGAAACCG
>CAZNFQ010000037.1:0-18070 GCA_964571965.1 uncultured bacterium
TTAACTTTAGAAACGTTATTTGACAAAGTTACGGATGGCCTTGTTTGGTTTTCTCCTCCAGGCAGATGTCGCTGATAACCATGTTCTTACCTGCAGCCTTCAGCATGTCATAGACTGTGAGCAGAGCAACTGCAACACCGGTGAGGGCTTCCATTTCGAAACCGGTTTTCGCCTCTGCTGAAACAGAACAACGGCACACAAGCTCCGAGCCCCTGGTCTCGAAGGTGATATCGGCAGACTGAACGGCAAGCGGGTGGCAGAGGGGAATAAGGGAGGGTGTATTCTTCACCGCCTGGATACCGGCAACCACTGCGGTGTTCAGGATGTTTCCCTTGGGGCTGCCTTTTTTTTCCAGGTAATCGGTAACGTTCCCGGGCAGAGTAATGGTTCCCCTTGCCCTGGCGGTTCTCATTACCGGTTTCTTATCGGAAACATCTACCATTCTGGGCCGGCCCCGTTCGTCGAGATGGGTGAGTTTCATCCGCCTATCCTCCACATTCTGACTCCTCCGCACCGCCCTTTGAGCGGCTTTTCCAAAATGAGTTTCTCTATTTCTCTTCTGATCTCTTCATGGGTACTTCCGCTCCTGAGCATTCTCTTTATGTGAAGCGGCTGTCCACCGGTAAGACAGGGCAGCAGATCGCCGTCTGCCGTAAGCCTCAGCCTTGTACAGCTGGAGCACATGTTGGTACAAACCGGTGCAATGAGTCCGAATACGTTACCCTCCGGCGTTCTGTAAAGCTGCGCCGTTCCCTGGGAACCCATGAACGTATGCGGCTGGAGCACACGAAGGAGTTCATTGCCGGAAAAATACTGGCAGCTGGAGCCCTCCATGGGCATATGTTCGATGAACCGAATAACAACTCCAATGTCACCGGCCCACTTTACCATTTCAGATAGCTCACCGGTGTTGATCCCTTTCAGGACCACACAGTTTACCTTCACAGGCTCAAGCCCTGCCTTCTTTGCGGCATGGATGGCCTTTTCGATCTGCCTGAGGGTTACATTCCGCCTGGTTACTCTGGCAATAACCGCATCGTTCAAGCTGTCGAGGCTGATGTTCACCCTGGAGAGACCGGCTTCCGCCAGGCTATCCGCAAAGTCAGGCAGGAGCAAACCGTTGGTTGTAAGAACTGTTTCCGCGATCTCCGACAGACCCTTCACAAGGGATACTATTCCCTTCCTGACAAGTGGTTCTCCACCGGTAACCCGGATCTTTCTCAGGCCAATCACCGAAGCGGTCAATTGCGCTATGGAGAGTATCTCTTCCAGGGAAAGTATCTCATCGTGGCTAAGCATGGGCACTCCGGTTTCCGGCATGCAGTACACGCAGCGAAGGTTGCACCTGTCAGTAACTGATATTCTCAGATAGTCGATGTTCCTTCCATGAGAGTCCCTCATTTCCAGATACTCTCTCCGCCTGCCCATGACATAAGACTGAAGGGCAGAGTTTCCCCGGCTCCGGCTCCTGAACTGTCCGGAGGCAGCCAGGCTATGCTGTTAGTGCCTGCTGCACTCATGAGATCCCCTGAACCTGATGTCTCGGGAACCGACAGTATCCACGAACCATCGCTTTGGTCGGCCATGCATCTGTAGAAGTACTGTCTTCCCTTCTTTTTCCTCAATGGAGTTTTCAGGTTTCCTGATAACACTTTCCTTCGGTAGCTCACATGACCCGATGCATACCTGAGTGCAGGAAGAACATACATTTCCAGGGCCACAAGAACGCTCACAGGGTTCCCCGGAAGACCGAACACAGGACGGGTGCCGGCTGCAAAAGAAAAGGGTTTCCCGGGTTTTTGAGCTACGGATCTGAACCTGAAAGAGTACCCCAGATCCATGAACACCTCTGGAATGTAGTCTCGGGTTCCCATGGAAATACCCCCTGCGGTGATAATCATGTCGGATACTTCAGCAGCCTGCATGGCAATGTTCCTCAGGGATGCCGGATCGTCAGCGGAATGCAGAACAGCTGAAGGAGGAAAACCGTTCATTGCCAGATGTGATGTCATCAGGGAACAGTTGGCGTTCCTCACCTCTCCGGGGCCGGGAACACCTGCCGGAGATATCACTTCTGTACCGGTTGTTATAACGCTAACAGATGGTCTTCTGAACACTTGCAGGAAGCTCCTGCCCGCCATGGATGCTATACCTGCCTCGGTGGGGGTCAGCAGTGTCCCGCTGTGAAGAACCGTCTGCCCTGCCTTTATGTCCTCGGCTTTGAAACAGATGTTATCCCCTGGATCAGGCAGTGTCCTTACCCTGACCCTTTCTCCGGAGATTTCGGTTGCCTCCACCATTACAACTCTGTCAGCCCCTGCAGGAACCGGAGCACCGGTCATGATCGGTGCTGCAAATCCATCTTTCTCCATTGGGGGCGGATCTGATCCTGCAGGTATCTCAGGAAGAAGCTCGTATGAGTCAGAGGCCCCTCTCAGGGCATAACCGTCCATGGCGCTCCTGTTGAAGGGAGGCATTGAAATGTCCGATATGACATCTGCTGCAAGTACTCTTCCATGACACTTTTCCACTGCCATGGTCTCGATGACAGGTTCAGGCATACCTTCTATGACAGTTCTGAATGCTTCACCCACGCTGATCATCATTCCTCCAGTTTCTCAGCTGCTATTTTCATGGAATCTTCAAGAAAGTGAAACCTCTTAAGAAGCATTTCTGCCACAGGCGTCAGCGAACTGCCGCCACCTCCGGCGCCTCCTCTGCTTCTGTGAATGAGCTTAACGCCAAGCTTCTCTTCGGTTTTCGATACCAGGGTCCATACCCTCCTGTACTGTATTCCGGTTTCCCGGGATGCTGCAATAATGGACCCGGTATCCCTTATTACCTCGAGCAGATGAGCAACACCTCTGCCGAAAACCGGTCCGGAGTCCAGTTCAAGCCATAGTTTCCATCCCGGGCGTACAGGATTGTAGCCGGGGAACCCCGCCGAGGAAAGGATAAGACCGGTGGTTTCCGCTGATATTTCCTCCTTCAGAGGGCCCTGAACATGAATGATGGCCCTGTCTGCGAGTTCCGGATTCTTCGGATCCTCCATATCACCGTCGATGTATACTATTATTGCGTCCGGAATCTGGTGGGCCGCTGAATTGGTTTCCCAGATGACCACGTCTTTCTCGCCTGAATTCCCATCAAGGAATGGCATCACATCGGATTCAGGACCGTAGTTCAAAAGACCGGCTTCAGATGCTCCCGCGTTTAGAAGCCTCCAGGTGTCACAGCCCTTCCGACCCGGGCCGGGAAGGAATTCCACTCCCTGCTCCTGCCTTCTGCGCAGCTTAAAATAGACCACCCTGTAACCGTCAGCTGCCAGTACACCGGTTAATGCAGCAGAGAGAAGGGTTTTTCCCAGTTTCCTGCCAGCAGCCGCAATAACTATATTTCTGCCCACCAAATCACCTCCGGATTGCAATAATGCACACCGGTTCTGAACATAGACAAACCGTCAAAACCGTGCCAGCCGGTGAAAGTGAAGGTTCCAATGGGCAATTCTCCTTTTCAGATAAAAAGAAGTGAATACATACCCGGAGTAAGAAGTCAGGTTACCTTTGCCGAAGACATACGTAACGGCGCCGTCCTGGTTCACCTGCTCTGCGAAGAAGAAAGGGAGAACTTTTTCGCAGCCTGCTTCAGAACCCCCCCCGTGGACGATACTGGAGTACCTCACATCATCGAGCATACGGTTCTCAACGGTTCTGTGAAGTATCCTGTGAAAGATCCTTTCATGGAAATGGTAAAAAGCAGCATGGCAACCTTCATCAACGCTCTTACATACGGAGACAGAACCATCTACCCCTGCGGCAGTCTCAACAGACAGGACTTTCTAAACCTTGTTTCCGTGTATATGGATGCAGTGTTCAACCCTCTTCTGAAGGAGGAATTCTTTCAGCAGGAGGGTTACAGGCTGGACTATTCGAAGGAAACCGGTACACTGGTGCATAACGGAGTGGTCTATAACGAAATGAAAGGCGCGTATTCCGATCCTGACAGCTATATGGAGAGGGAGATCGGAAGGGTCCTGTATCCTGAAGGGTCCTGCGGAAAAGACTCCGGGGGTGACCCTCCTTCCATAACCGGCCTTACGTACAGCATGTTCAGGGATTTCTACCAAAACCACTACACACCGGCGAACTGCTGTCTCTTCGTTCTTACACAGATTCCCTTCGGGGATTTCGCGGACTTCCTGGGTCCCCGCATCCCTGAACGGGCATCGGGCCAGGTTGATTTCATCTCCCAGAAGAATTTCACCGAACCGGTGTTTCGTGAGATACCGGTACCGGGTGGAGGGGAAGGCTGTACGGTAGTAAACGCATGGAAGGTTAACACAGCAGGAGATCCGGTGGAGACACTTGCCTTTTCCCTTCTTGAGGACGTTCTGCTTGAGGATGACTCGTCACCTCTTAAATCAGCCCTTCTGGACTCCAACCTGGGTACTGGTCTTTCCGCCTCGGGATATGACAGCGATCCCGTTCAGAGGAACTTCCTCACCGGACTCAAGGGAGTGGATAGAAAGAACGCTGACAAAGTTCTACGCCTGATACGGAGTACCCTGCATTCCCTTGCGGAAAAAGGTCTGAAAAAGGATCTTGTAAAAAGCATGCTTCACAGGAAAGAGCTTGCCCTGAAGTATATTGGTTCCGGATGGCCAATGTCGCTCATGAGCGCGGTAACAGCCGCATGGACCCACGGAGAAGACATTTTTGAGACACTGGATCTGACCGGTCTTCTCCAGGGGCTGAAGAGCCGCATGAAAAGCAATGACCGTTTCCTCGAGGAAATGATCGAAAAATGGCTGTTGGTTAATCCCCACAGGGCCGACATAGTTTTCTTCCCCGACAGCAAGCATTTCCACGAAAAGGAACTGAAGGTCACCGAGGAGCTGGTAAAGCTCAGCGAGGAAATGACCCCCGAAGAACTCGAGGGAGTGCAGAGGAGGTCTGAAGCCCTTCAGGAATCCATGAATACCCCGAACACCCCGGATGCACTGTCCACTCTGCCCAAACTTCATCTTTCGGAAATACCCTCTGTGACAGGAGCAGTTTTCCACCGCGAAACCCGTACGGGCAGGGGAACACTCCTTGAAACAGACGTTCATACCGCCGATGTTTGCTATGTGGATCTTGCCCTGGATCTATCCGGTTTACCGGAAAAACTTGTACCCTACGCATCCTTCTATGCGGACCTGATGACCAGAACCGGTGCAGGCGGGAAAGACCACATCATGATGGCTGAGGAGGAACTTGCCTGCTCAGGTGGAATAAATGCGTCGGTGAAATGCGGAACCGACAACGTCGAGAGTACCGATGCCTACCAGCTTGTGCTGAAAATGTCCGGATACTGCCTGAAACGGGATATGGGAAAAATGCTGGAAACTGCCCGGCAAAGACTCCTGGTACCGGATGTGGGAAATCTGAGCAGAATAGCATCAGTTGCAGGTGAAGTTGCTGAACATGAAAAGAGCGCACTCATCCCGAGGGGCCATTCCATCTCCATGCTTGCTGCCCGGGCAGGTCTTTCATACGGGCACTATGTTTCCAATCTTCTCAACGGTATCCCGTCTCTTAAACTCCTTTCATCAATCAGCAGAAAGAACGCCGCAGAGCACGCTGAAGCCCTGGAGAGAATCCGTGACTACATTTGCAGGGGCGTTCCCGGGATCCTTGCCTGGACCGGACCTTCTGATAAAAGAAAAACCGTGCTTGAATGGATGGATTCAGTTCCTATTCTTGCCCGGGAAGACCAGAAGGCGCCATGCCTTAACACAACTCCTGCAGAGGCAACAGGAATTGATACCGGTCCCGGCACGTGCTTTGCCGCTGCCGCTCTTCCGGGTATCCCCCTCAATCACCCGCTCACAGCGTCTGGAACTGTAATGCTCAGAATGCTGTCCGAGGGATTCCTCTGGGATGAGATAAGAGTTAAAAGGGGTGCCTACGGAGCCGGAGCAGGTCTCTCGGGAGGCGCAGTGAGTTTCTACTCCTACAGAGATCCCTCTCCTGCTTCGAGCATTCAGCTCTTCAGGGAAGCTGCAGAGTCGGGATTCAAGAGGCTTGACCTGACCGGGAGATCCGTGGAGGACTCCATAATAGCAGGGCTGAAGAGTACGGACCCGCCATTGAGACCCGCCATGGCAAATGGAATGGCCATAATGAGATATCTCCGCGGGCTCAGCCCGGAGAAGGGGGAGGAATTCCGCAACAGTCTTCTGGGGGTAACTGCTGAATCGATAAAGGACTTCAGCCTGTGGCTGAATGCTTCCGCAGAGAGCATGAGAATTTGCGTAATGGGCAGCAGGGAATGCATTGATTCTGCTTCCATAGAGGAACTTACCGAGCTGTAAGGAGGAACACTGGATGGATATTGCGTCACTGGTAATAGGTATAGTCGCTGTAATAATCGGCTTCATTCCATGCGTTCAGATTTTCGTTTTTCTGCCAGCACTGGTGGGGCTGATCCTGGGAATAGTCTCTTTCCTGAGGAAGCGTCAGGTGGAGGAACCGGCGGGAATAGCCCTTGCGGGAATACTGCTGAACGCCATTCCACTGGTCATAATGACAGTTCTGGCGATCTTCGTGGGATTCAGCGCGGATGCTGCCACCATAAACGACATGACCATAAAATAGAGATTTGAATGAGGGCGTACAGAACCGTAAATCTGGTTATTCTGTGTCTTCTTCTCTACGCCCTTGTCTTTTCCCTTATCTCACCATTCATGGAAGAACTCCTGCCAGACCTCTGGCAATGTCAATACAGAGCCATAACCGGCAGACCATGCCCCTTCTGCGGTCTCACGGGAGACATGAGAAATTATCTTCTCACCGGGAGTGGCACGAACTACGCCAACCCTTCTTTCCCTGAACTGGTCAAGCTCTACTTCGGAATTCTTTTTTTAAGAACGGTGTTCACCGCGGCGTCATTCCCATGCAGGAACAGATACCTGCCCTGGGCGGACGGAGCTGTTCACCTGGTCTTTCTGTCAATTTTTTTCCTTGGGTGAGAACCTCCCAGAACCGTATCCTTCTGTTTCTGCTTCTCAGAGGGTTTCCTTGGTATTCGCAGAGGTTCCAGATCTTCGTAGGACCTTCCGGTGAAGTACATTGCAGTTGCAGGGGTCATGGGAGTGGGAAGAAAAATCTGAATCTGCCTGGGAAGAGGCCCCTGTTCAAGGATAAAAGCCCTTGCCGCCTGCATGTCTCCAATGGTACACCCCGGGAAAGCGGCAATGATATAGGGCATAATGTACCTTTCCTCACTGTCTTTCCCCCCCTCTGCCCTGAACATCTCAGCGAATTTACTCCAGATGTCCCTTCCCGGTTTTCTCATTAATGAGAGAATCCTGTCATGTGTGTGCTCGGGGGCGATTCGCAGGTGACCGGATATGTTTCTGGAGGCAAGTCTCTTTACGAAACCCGGATCCCTGAGAGCCACATCGTGCCTTATTCCGCTGGAAATGAAAACTCTTTTCACCCCGGGAACTTTCTCCGCAGAATCCAGAAGTTCCATGTATGCCCGGTGGTCAGTGGAGAAAAAGCCGCAGATTTCAGGATAAAGGCACGAAGGTCTTCTGCATTTCCGGCAGGCTTCGGAACTGGTGCAGCCAAGACCGTAGAGATTAGCAGTGGGGCCCCCCAGGTCGGAAATGATACCCCGGAAACCGGGGGTCTCTGTAACAAGCAGCACCTCTCGAAGCACAGACTCCCTGGAGCGGCTCACGGGATACTTTCCCTGATGCAGTCCTATGGCGCAGAAACTGCAGCCTCCGCTGCACCCCCTGACCACTGTAATAGAATCCCTGATCATGGTATAGGCTGGGATCTCACCTGTGTATACAGGATGAGGCATCCTGGTGTAGGGAAGTTCATACACACTGTCCAGTTCTACGGGGGTCAGTGGCCGGGCTGGGGGCTCCATGACAACTGCCCTGGTGTCAGCCCTCTGTATCAGTCTGGATCCCACCCATGGATTCTGATTCTCTTCGAGGGTTCTTGTAAGGCTCACAAGCATGGTGGGATTCTCAAGAATCTCCTCATGGGAGGGCAGCTGCACATCACCGGGCTTATCCCCGAGGGAACCTGCATGAGACGCCACGGCTGTACCCGGAATACCAGACAGAGATTCACCTGAAGCAATTCTTCCTGCTATTTCAACGATCTGCTTTTCACCCATTCCATAAACAAGAATGGTGGCCTTGGAGTCCAAAAGAATCGACTTCTTAAGCCTGTCGCTCCAGAAATCGTAGTGACTTACCCTGCGCAGGCTGGCCTCGATGCCCCCCAGAACCACCGGTAAACCCTTAAACACCCTCTGAATACAGTTCGTGTACTTAAGAAGGGCCCTGTCAGGTCTTTTCCCGGCTCTTCCGCCTTCGGTGTACGCGTCGTTGGATCGAATTCGGCCCAGAGATGTGTAGTGATTAACCATGGAGTCCATGTTTCCTGAAGACACTCCGGCGAAAAGCCTTGGTCTGCCCATAACGGTGAAGGAATCGGGGTCTTTCCAGTCCGGCTGGGCTATCACCCCTACCCTGTAGCCTTCCGCGAGCAGAACCCGGCCGATTACGGCGATTCCGAAGGAAGGGTGGTCCACGTAGGCGTCACCGCTTACCAGAAGAATGTCCAGGCTGTCCCAGCCAAGCTTCTCCATCTCCTGCATGCTCATTGGAAGCGGTTTTTTCATTGGGCTAGTGTGCCGGAAAAACAGGCGGATGTCAAGCTGGAAAGTTAAGACTTGAAAATTCACAGGAGATATCGGTAACTTCAAATGTAAACCCATGTTTACCACAAGAAGAAAGGAAAGAAAAATGTCTGAAGAACGCAAAACCCTCTTCGAGGGAAGGATCTCCGCTGGAAGGAACACTTTCTTCATCGATTCAAGGCAGGCGGTTAATGATCACTACTACATTTCCATAACCGACTCCCGTCGTCAGGAAGACGGCACCTTCCAGCAGCAGAAGGTCATTGTCTTCGAAGAATCGGTTAAGGAGTTCAGAGAAACACTTACCGAGGCCTGCAAGATAATCGAGGAACTCTCGGGAAACCGCCGGGGGGAAGAGATAAAAGAGATAAGGAAAACCCACCCCAGGGCATTCATGAAATGGAATGAAGAGGAAGAGAAAAAACTTGAAAAGCTCTTCAAAAAGGGAACCGAAATCGATGACCTTTCAAAGGAGTTCGGAAGAAGCACAGGCTCACTGCTGGCCAGGCTGGAAAGAATGAAACTTATAGAACCGGCGGCTTCCGGCCAGTAGGAACTACCAGAGAGGCGCCCGGGGGTTTATACTTCGCAGATGTATTACTACATACTGCTCCTGGGCGCCGGAATCTTTGCCGGTTTCATGAACGTCACCGCAGGCGGCGGTTCACTGATAACCCTTCCTTTGCTCATACTCACCGGCATGGATCCCGTAACCGCAAACGGCACCAACAGAGTGGCGGTTCTCATTCAGAACCTCATGGCAACCGGTAACTTCAGAAGGCATGGAAGACGCGATCTCAGAAACGGTTTGCTTCTGGGTCTTGCCGCGGTTCCAGGAGCCATAGCAGGGGCTTTCACAGCCCTGCACCTTCCAGGTCCTGTCTTCAAGGGAATACTGGCAGGCGCAATACTTCTGGGTCTTGCGGTGGTATTCTTCCATCACCCGAAAAGGTGCTGCGGAACCGTTCTTAAACGAAAATGGCTCCAGGCTGCAATTTTTCTTTTCATAGGATTTTACGGGGGATTGGTACAGGCGGGAACCGGCTACCTCATTATCTTCAGCCTCACCCTGGTGGGAGGACTTGAACTGGCAGCCACAAACAGCCTTAAGGTAATAATAATCGCAGTCTATCTCATCCCGTCAATTGCTGTCTTCGCGGCAGGGGGAAACATCGATATCGTTCCGGGCCTCTTCATGGCTGCGGGAAACGGCATCGGCGGTGTTCTTGGAAGCAATTTCAGTCAGAAGGCAGGCTCTAAATGGATCAAGGTAGTACTGGCCGCTGCCCTGCTGGGAATGGCCGTAAAGCTGATCGCCGGCTGATCAGTTCTCTTTCATCCTTGTTCCCGTATACTTATCACCATGAAGAACCTTGCTCATAACCTCTATGTCAGAGCGAAGATGCCAGCCGATCTTCCTGTAGAACTCCACCGCGGGATTGTCCGAATAGATGAAGAGGTGGATCTTTTCGATACCGGCGTGGAAAAGCGCTTTTTCACAGCGATCCATTAGACACTTTCCAATTCCACGGCCCTGAAGATCCTCCCGTACGGCAAGGTGATAGACATAACCCCGGCGGCTGTCGTGACCAGCCATAACGGAACCTGCAAGCAAACCCTCTGAGAAGGCAGAAAAGCAGTATTCGCCGTTGGTCTGAAGGAACAGAAGAAAACCCGGAAGGGAATCGGCGCCTGTGATGGAGTTTCCCGGAAATGAACTCCAGAGCTTCACGAGCAGTTGGTAATGATCGGGCTCCATCGGCACTATTTCCATCTTATCCTTTCACTGTAGATACCCGGTGTGCTGCCGGGAATCTCCACAGCACCGCATACCTCCCGGAAGAACCCTGCTGGACCTGCGTCACCCACAGCGGCATATCCGTAACCCTGTTTCGCCATTTCATGCAGGGTGGAAAGCACAAGAGTACGGCCCAGCCCCTTCCCTCTATAAGCTTCAGCAACCCCCACGGGCCCAAGGAAACCAAGGGCTGTACAGTCCCAGCAGCAGAATCCCGCAGCTGACATGGAGCTTTTATCCACAGCGATTAAAACGCTGGACGGGGTCCTGGAAATTCCAGGAAGTATCTCCGAAGCCCACCCTTCACTGAAATTTTCCGAAACCCACGATTGCAGTGAGTGCCCTTCGCTTGCCATGGGCCTTCTTACCGTGAACCCGGAAGGAACGGAAAACTCCTGCAGATCATAGAGGGGCACCAGGAGATCAGCCATTTGAGAGGTTGAGAAAGTCCTTGAGGAACATCACCGATTCATTGCCGGTTATGGCACTGATGATACTGAGTATTACACCCAGTGTAATAAAGCCCATGATTACAGCCTTGCAGGCATCCTGCCCTTTTATTGAACCCAGCTGTTTGGGTTCACGGCCCAGGTAGGCGCTTGCAGCGTAAAGTTCTTCTCCTATAAGGGTGTAGTCACAGGTGGTTATGAAGAATGGAAGCTGGGTCACCGCGTCGGTTCCGGCTATCTGTATGGCACCTGAGATGGAACCTGTTTCCGCAAGGATGAGAGACTCTGCCCAGAACATTCCCAGGTAGAAATTCGTAGCGGGTTTTTCCCTCATCATTATTCCATTCACCCCGGCCACATATGCGAACTGACTCTGTGTAAGAAAAAACACGCTGTTGTTCTCGTAGGCATCAGGTCTTCCAGCTTCCAGGTAGCCCTGCTTCACGGTCTCTTCCGCAACGGTGTAAACAATGGGATCACAGTTGGGGACCAGAAGCGGAGTCTGGTACTCGGCAACCTTCTTGGCAACACGGCCAAGAATGGTCAGACTGGCTATGGTTGCCACATCGCTGATGGATGAGAGACCCGGTACGTAAAGAATGGGTTTCCCCATTTCCGTAGCACGGCCTATTGCCTCATCGATGGCCTCGATACCTGCTATGGGACGAAGGTAAAGATCTGCTCCACTTCTTGCCCTGTGGAAGTAGAACAGAATCAGGGCAAGAAAAAGAATACAGCCTATTAGAACCGGTATCTCACTCATATTGAACCATTCGCCCCTGGCGAGCTCTGCTTCTGTGAAAACACCGCTTGCCAGAGAGTCCCCCTCCATGGTGAAGGTAATGGTCCTGTACTCGTATGAAACCATGGGTTCAATGGGAAAGTCAGGGTCATAACCGTCTGCGAGAACAGGAGATTCAAGGGGAAGAGCCTCGGCCAGAACAGTATTCCAAAGGTCGGAACCCGTTTCCCTTCTTTGAATAAGGAGCGCTCCGGCATTGTCAGGAGAATCCAGTGCACCATCAATCTCAATCAGAAGAGTTGTACCGGCATCATCAGGGGCATTCTGCACGCTTACTATCTCGGGAACAGAAAACATGACCAGAAAAAAGAGAGTACAGGTGAACAAGCTGAACCTCCAGTTATAAGTTATGTTCAATTATGTCACGAAAGAGCCCTGTGGTACAGAGGAGGGACCAAATTGAAACTGATGCTCACAGCAGCTGTTTTTCTCATTATGATTTCAGCCTGCAACGGACTTGATAACAGAGTAACGGTGAGAAATGACACAGATGAAGCCATATCCGGAATAGCTGTTTCCGTGTGCGACAGCAGCTGGAACATTGAAACTCTGGCCCCTGGAGAAACCAGAAACTTCACGGCGGTCTATTCAACTGACGGCCACTTCCGGGTAAGCTCCCCATATCTGAACGGCGACTTCGGCTATGTAACCAACGGACTCACCGGGGATGAAGCAGAAATAACCTTCAGAGAAGACCGGATAGACTTCAGACAATCCACGGGGGATTACTGACCGGGTTTCACAAAACCTCTGAACCGCTATATTACCGCTCTGAACCCGAAGGGTGAAAGGAGGTGAGATGCACACCCATTGCCCCTGCCCGAACACCGGCTGCCGAAGGTTCGGCAACTGTGAAGCATGCAGGGAGTTCCACGAAAGTGTGGGATCCCCTGTCTACTGCGACAGGATGAAGAGCAGTTTCAGACCGAACACCTCAGGCGTAAACCTCATGGACTATGCCGCCTGCGCCGGTTGAGCAGGTAAAATGGCCCCCGGCAGGCTGTCGGGAATACTTGAAAGACTGCCATCGGTAAAGAGCTCCAATCTGATAGTTGGAATGGACACCATGGACGACGCAGGGGTGTATCGTCTCACCGACGATTCCGCACTTGTTCAGACAGTTGACTTCTTTGCCCCTGTGGTTGCAGACCCGAAAACCTTCGGACGGATAGCAGCCGCCAACTCCATGTCAGATATCTGGGCAATGGGGGGAAAGGCCATAACCGCCATGAACCTGCTCTGCTTTCCCGGCGGCAAACTGGGCCCTGAAGTTATTAAGGAGATACTCACAGGTTCAAGCGAAAAGCTGGTTGAAGCTGGAGTGGTTCTCGTGGGTGGACACACCGCTGAACAGGACGAAGTACTCTTCGGACTCAGCGTAACGGGTGTAATACATCCTGAACTGGCAAAAAGAAATTCCATGGCAAGACCCGGAGACTTGCTGATACTGACAAAGCCCCTGGGGGTTGGAATAATAACCACCGCCAACAAGGCATCTCCCCTGTCTCCTCAGATCATGGGTCCCGTTATCGAATCCATGGAACGCCTGAACATGTACTCGTGTGACGTACTGAGGAATTATGACGTAAGCTCAATGACGGACATTACAGGCTTTGGTCTTCTTGGCCACTCCGTGGCATTCGCGGAATCAGCCGGTGTCAGTCTGATTTTCTCGAGGAGCGAAATACCCGTGTTCCAGGGAACCATGGACCTTGTGGAGAAGTTCTTCCCGGGCGGTTCAGCTCAGAACAGGAAGTATGTGGGAGAAAAAGCCGGAATAAACGCCGATATAGCTTCCCACAGCGCAGATATCCTTTTCGATGCCCAGACCTCGGGAGGTCTTCTGGCAGCTGTAAGGGCCGACCAGGCGGATGACGCCCTGGAGGCCATCAGAGAATGTGGAGATGAAAGCGCTGCCATCGTGGGAAGAGTTACGGAAAGAAAACCGGGAGAACCCGTTCTTAAAGTGCTTCCCTGAAAAGCTCCAGGTGCTCTTCAGCACATTTCTCGATGGAGTAGCAGCGGGCCCTCTTCCTGCCCTCCTCACCCATAGTCAAAGCCTTGACGGGATTTGCAAGAAGCTCCGCAAGGGCATCCGACTGTGAACCTTCGCACATGGGATCCACAAGCAGCCCAGCATGGGGTCCTACCACTTCCCGAAGACCCGGAACGTCACCTGCCACCACCGGCAGCCCTGCTGCCATGGCCTCAACAGCTGCAATTCCGAAACCCTCCCAAAGTGAAGGCATGAACAGAATGTCCGCATCACTCATAAGCTCAGGAACGTCTTTCCGATTACCCAGAATCCTTACGAATCCTGCTGAAACAAGGTCTGCAGCCTTTTCTTTAAACTCCTTTAAAAGGGGTCCTTCACCGGCAACCACCCACACGAATGATACAGCAGAGGTTGCAGATAGGATCTTAACTGCTTCAAGAGCTCTGAACAGGTTTTTGGCCTCGGTTATCCTGCCTGCCGAGAGGATGACCACAGGATCATGAAAGGTGGTTCTTTCTGCAGCGGTATACCGTTCCAGGGGTATGCCGTTGTGAATTACGGCTGTTCTGCCTTTAACCGAAGGTTTCCATGAAACGAGATTTTGCTCCACGGCTTCGCTTATACAGATGATCCTTCTGTAGGGTCTGTATGTGAAGCTGTCCATTATTCTGCCGCGGAGGGTTCCCCTCCTTCTGTTGGAGGTACTGTGCTCCGTTGCAAAGAGAGGTCCACTGTAACCGGCACGGCGCAGAGCTCGGGGAAGGGTGAGCAGCGCCGGGAACAGATGCACATGAACAGCATCTGCCAGGGGCAGCACCTCTCTGAACAGCCTGGAAGCCCTGAATGAAGCCATCGGGCCATAGGGAGAGGAACAACCCGCCGAATGGTAGAGCTTTCCCTCAGCTGCTCCTGAAAGGGCAATAACGGCTGATTCATGCCCCAGGTTCAAATACATTTCGTGAAGATCGCAGACAAGCTTCTCTGCTCCTCCACCCTTTATACTGTTGACTATCTGGAGAATTCTCAATACTGTCCCCTTCACAGGCAAAGGATAACCATTGCATTTAATATAACCGGGAAGGAACGCCATGACCGACGAAAAAAACCTGCAGAAAGAGATCAACCAGTATCAGCAGGAAAAGGAAGCGGTAAGGAAGATCATCGGGCAGATCGGAGGTACTGGAAGCAAGAACAAGGAAACAGCCATCAATATTACCTTCGCAATTCTGGTTATTCTGTTCTTCTCCTTCGATGTAATGCGTCATGCACTTCACATGCAGATAGATTTCATTCCAGAACTCTTCAGTGTGGAAATCGCCCTGCTTCTGGTTTCAATGAAGATAATCTGGATGATACACCGTCAGCAGAAGGTTGAACACTATCAGTTCTGGATTCTGAACACCATAGAGTACCAGATGAACAGCACCGCAACCAGAGTAAGGAAGATCGAGAAGATGGTGAAAACCCTGGGTGAAAAAGAGGTGGAAACCTTGGACTGAACCGTACAAGGCGTTCGAACACAGCCGTCATAAAACCAGGTAGATCATAAAGAGTATCCCGATGTTGCTTTTTCTCGAATAGGATCAAGATACAGTACAGAAAGTCAGCGTAATCTCACTCCAGCAAAGCTTCTGCATATTGACCTCATATTCTGTGTTTATCCAAGTAATGAAGGTCGAATCTGGAAATGCCATGGGGATCAGATACAAAAAGGGCCATTCCTCAATGATCCAGAGGAATGACCCTTTTCTGAATTGTATCAGCTTCTTAGAAGCTTGTTTTTATACCAGCCCAGGATGTTCTTGCAAGAGCTGTAGGCAGTCCGAATCTAACCAGTGAGAAGAG
Organism: uncultured bacterium; assembly: GCA_964571965.1. GTDB lineage: Bacteria > Fermentibacterota > Fermentibacteria > Fermentibacterales > JCC-6 > Sabulitectum. The sequence continues at coordinate 15,600 of CAZNFQ010000037.1, forward strand.
CTCACCGCCGTCATCTGCACAGTTGAATGTGATCTGAGTAATGTCTTCACTGTCACAGAAGACACCCCAGAATGCGCCACCGCCCGTGGCACCTGTGGCAGTTGTGGTACCCAGTGAACCACCGGCTCCGAAGATCTCGATGTTTGCAGGCACTCCACCGTTAGGCATAATAATGAAACAGCCGAAAGCTCTTGTGGGAACGGTGAAGTCTATCACACCATGATCCGTGAAGGTGTTAGGTCCCACAACCACATCTGTAACTCCGAGGAATGGAGGAGTGAGGACAACCATGTCGGCACCGCTCTGTTCCCAGATGGCGATTCCTTCTACCACTGTATTCAGGGCAAAAAGAGTGTTATTGCAGAAGTAATCAATTGGACCAGTGTCTGACTGAACACTGTTTCCAGGTACAAGTGTGCTGCTGAAGTCTTCGGTTGTGAGGCCGGGATAGGCCGCATCAAAGGTTGCCTCATCAGTATAGTAGGTGAGGTTGTCGGTTCCCGTATCAGGGTAAGGCCTGAACACTGACTCAGTTCCACCGGCAACTCCACCGGAAGAATAACTGTTTGCGGCGGCTGTTGCAGCCAAAGCTAACAACATCAAAATAGAAAAGAACCTCATAATTACCTCCCAAAAGAAAACTTGCATACCTGACTGCAAATCAGCCAGATACTGAGTAGTATAAATAAAACCCAACCAAAGTAGTAGAGTCCGAATAAAGCTGTTTGCCGAAGTCTCAGGAATAACCGGTGACCAATGCTTTGCAGGCATAAGAATCAACGGAGATCCAACCTCAGAGAAAATGCATTGCCTGGAAAAACATCATAATGCCCGACTGTTCGATCATCATGCCGATGAATGTAGGTACTGAGAGCAGTTAAACGGGAGCAGAGAAACAATACCTGAATGGGTTGGTGCATATTCACTCATTGAAAGGCTTAGAGAAAAGTATCGGGGAGAGATGAGAATTGACCATTCTTCAAAAAAGAAGATGGTGCCGAGGGGCGGAATCGAACCGTCGACACACGGATTTTCAGTCCGTTGCTCTACCAACTGAGCTACCTCGGCACCGGAGGCAGTAATTTACGGCGATTTCAGGCAATGGTCAACCCCGAAAGGATTATTCTCGGTAAGTGGCTTTACTGCAATGAGTTATTCTTTACTCCCCTTAAGCTCTTCGAAGAACTCCGGACCCACACCACACACTGGGCACTTCCATCCTTCAGGAAGGTCCTTGAAGTGTGTTCCTGCCCTTACACCTGCATGGGGATCCCCTGCGGTTTTACTATAGACATAACTGCATGCCTGACATTCCCATACCACGATCAGACCTCCTTGTCCTGAAGAAGAAGGAACGGGCGTTCCACTCCGGCTCTGAGCCTGGTGGTGGTGAACAGAGCACAGTTTCCTCCAGCACCGGAAGCCATGGCATTGTACACATCCTCCTCAAGTTCCACGTCTCCAACACCGCGAAGAAGCATGAGAGAGAAGGGAAGATCCTCGTCTCCTGTCAGTATTACCCCCGGTTCTTCTCCAAGGAAATCCACCAGATCCGCCGCCGATACTGAAGGAGCCACTACGCCGGAAACGCCTGCTTCAACCGCCGAGGTAATGTATGAAGAGGTAAGGGTCTTCCTGAGAAGCATTATGCACCCTCTTCGGGGCTCACCAACTGCAAGCTCTCCCCACCTTACAGCACCGAAGGCGGCGGTTCCCTGAACTACTGCACCGGTGGAACTGATGGTGGCGGACATCTTTGGATCCACCGCTGTTACCTTTCCAGCAATGGGAGAGTGCATTCGCACAGGTTCAAGAACGTACTGTATCTTAACCACTCCTGTTTTTCTGTCTATGTCCAGCACGGTTCCAGTTGCAGGGGATTTCACGTTGGAGAGTTTATCCCCCACCGCGATTACCTGCCCTCTCTGAACGAATTCACCCCGGTGAACCTTCAGGTTGCCGGTAATCCTTCGGGGTTTAACCCCAAGAAGTCTTGCAACGTTCACGAAATGAGGTTTGCCGTCGTAGTCCTGTATCTCTCGCATTATCACCAGGCCCGGAGGTATCACAGAGGTGACCAACCCTCTCACGGGACTGTCCACTGTAAAGGTATAAGAAGTCAAGCCGGAACCGGTCTTGAATGAGAAAAGCCTGGTGCCGTTGTTCACCCTGTCCCCAGGAGAAACTTCTATGCGTTCCATTACCATCTCCTCAGTAATGTCTTCACGCTGGTAGCCAACGCTTCTTCGGACATCCACGAAGTAAACCCGGGGGGGAACCAGCTTGTTTTCCCCGAGAACGTCTCCAGGGGAAACCGGGTCAGATTCCTTGACGGTGATCTCTCCAGCGTAGGACAGACTGAATTTCCTGTGAAGCCTTTGTGAAGATGGCATGGGCGTATCTGCTGCGGGTAACCTGACCTCATCAGCGGGAAAGGCCTGACCATCATGAAAATCCATTGGAAGGCTATC
>CAZNFQ010000038.1:0-17902 GCA_964571965.1 uncultured bacterium
TGGCAATTTGTCTCATCTCAGCCTCCTACTCCGTCAACTTCACCCAGCCGATGCGGACATTTGAGAAAACAATGCTTCCGTAAGGCTGAATCAATTTCACCTGTGGCAATCCTAAATGACCACTGCCCTAACAACACCAGGGTTGTACTTATCGTACCTGAGGAAGTAGAGACCCGGAGGCAGTTCCAGGAAATGACTGCTTCCTTCCTCCGTTTGAACCGAGCGGACAAGTCTGCCGGAGACATCGAAAACATCAACCTGTGCCTGGGAGGTTGCTCTGAAGGGGATCCCTCCATGAAAGGGTGTTTCCTCAAGTATCACCAAAGGTCTTTCGTTAGGAACAGGTTCCGTTTCATCTTCTGTGGACAGAGGCCAGCTTGTTGCTATGGCGCAGACTCCCTGTCCTGTTCCGGACATTGCCGCCACAGCCAAAGGTGTCGGAAAGTTCTCTGAGTTGATAAGGCACAGGTCCACTGGCATGGTGCCCGGCAAAGAAATCTCTGGAAAGCCGGGAACAGGGATGTATGCAAGAGAGGGGCATATCAGGCTGCTGGCAGTAAGAACCGCCAGTTTGGGGCTGCCCCACTGCTGATAGAATTCCGCCTTCTGGATATTGCTGGAAAACTGGTACCACTCTCCGTATGTACCGTTCTCCCCGTTAATGAGAATAAGATCATTACCGGCAAACAGAATGATCTCAGGCCAGGGTAGAGAAGGTCCGTCGATATTCTCTATGAACTGCACTCTACCCATGAAGCCATACTCATCGATAGACCAGATCTGCTGGCCTGTGTTGATATCCTCGAGCCACACCCACGGCTCCATTCCATAATGTGAGATGACCATTGCAGGTGGCGAATCGCATACATCCATCTCAGGAAAGTACATGGTGTAGGAGGTCTCCAGCTGGGTGGCCGTAAGCCCGTCCCGTACCACTGCAAATCCGGAGTAAGCCGAACCTCTGTCCGTGGCATATCCGAACTCCGACCATCCGTTGCCGCTGCAGTCTCCATCGGTGGTCATGATCTTGTAGTCGTCGGAAGACTGTGGAGGAACCTGCCAGACTTCAGTTGCCGAAACTGGATCAACTGCGAAAAATGAATTCCAGAGTTCTGCACCCGCTACTCGGTTGCCAAGGATAAGCACGTCTCCCTCAGAGGGGCCGCAGGAGTATTCCAGGTATTTAACGGGATCCGACTGTGATATGATCCAAAGGTACTCTCCGTTTGAACCTGACCTTGCCGAAAGCAGGGAAGGGGATTCGCAGGCGGTAACAAAATCCCTGTGCCCGTCTCCGTCGAAGTCGGGAGTACTTCTCAGGGTTTCTGTACAGTTGACTCCGGTAAGAGCATTTTCCCACCAGATGGTTTCACCGGTGAGTCCGCTGAAAAGAGCCGTGCCCTGCCCCGATGATTGCTCCCATGCCACGAAAACGTCATCTGTTCCGTCCTGATTGATATCGCCGGCATTCTCAACGGCAGCAACCTGGCCCCCGGGGGCTCCTGTCCAGAGGATGTATGGAGGATCAGCCAGCAGTGCAGCAAGAAGGACAAGAAGCATTATCCACCTCCCGTCAGAGAGCATCTTATATTGCTACTTGAATATAAGACCTTTTGTCAGATAATTCCAAGCAGTATCATCGCGAAGGCCGGGCCGTTAACCAGCCCGTGGAGGATTATTCCCGGCCAGGTGCTCTTTGTTTTCATGGCAAGCCATGGCAGGGTAAAGAAAACCGGCAGTACCATGATTATTATTCTAAGACCGAATGGTATATGGAAAACGATCCAGAGAAGACCATTAATGATCCATGCGTTTTTCCCGAATGCAAGCTCCTGCCTGGGAAGCAGGTAGCCCCTCCAGAGAAGCTCTTCCCCGGCAATATTGAAAAAGAACATAGGAAGCCAGGCGAGGAAGAGCAGTACGCGGTTCTGGCCTTCCAGCACGGTTCCCTGTATGAAGGGCGGCATCATGGACTCTGATCTTCCGTGAATGCTTTCAGCAGCCAACCAGGTCAGCGCCATTCCTGCCAGGGAGATGAGTGATACAAATGCCGTGGTTTTCAACTGCCCCTTAGTCGGTCTTTTCAGTCTCAGGGATTCAAGGATGGGTTTTCCCGCCAGAGAGATGGCGGTGACGAACATTCCTCCCATGACAATTGAGCCGCAGATATACCATGCGTAAAGGCCGTGAATGCCTTTCTGGATCAGCCATGGGAGAAGAAGCCGGGTGGCTGCCAGCAATAGAAGAGCGGGTACCGCAAACCAGATTGCTGAGCCTGCTGTCCCCAGGGGTTTTCCATCCGCCATTCCACTTCCTTCTTTCTGCTTGCTCTTTCTGGCATCTGTTCAGGGGACTATAATAAATCCTTCAAAAGAGAAAGGTATTATGGTTGACATACCATCCACCAGGCTTGATAAACTTACAGAATCCCTGAAGGAGAAGGCAGGCAGATCTGTTCCCGAAGTGGTCTGTGATTTCGAGGAGGCCATACGCCTTGCTACCTACAGCGGCTGCAACGATGTTGCAACATACCTGATCTCAACCTACAGAGAGTATTTCGAGAAGCCAATTCCCTATGAGGTGCGCTTCTATTGCGACTTTTACACGGGAATCAGATTGTGGCGCAGGGGAGACCTCGATGAGGCAACGGCGATTTATGGATCATGCCGCGACCTTGCCCTTCGCAATAAAGACCAACTCTCCGCATCCAGGTGTGTTATGGCCCAGGGAGTTATCAGGTGGTCGACTGGTGATTACAGCAAGGCTCTTTCCCTTATGGAAAAGGCTGAGGAGGGGCTTCGCGGAACAAGGGATATTACTCTTTCCAACTGCCTTAACTGGCTCGGTGTAATCTCCGGCAATCTCAGGCTCTATTCACGGGCATGGGGCTTTTACACAGAAGCTCTTGAACTGAATGAAGAAAAAGGCTTTCACGGGAATCAGGGTTACCTGCTCTGTAATATGGGTCTTTTATGCCAGCAGATGGGTCTTTATGATCAGGCTGAGGAGAGTTTCAGGAAGTCCATGGCCCTTCAGAAACAGGTTGGGAACAGATACGGCTACATCGACAGTATGTCAAACCTGGGTATGCTTATGCACAAGCACCACAAGCTGTACCGGGAGGCCCTTCCCATTCTCAGAGAAGCGGCTGAGATGCAGCTGGAGAACGGAGAGAAGGCCAAGGCAGGTCTTGTCTATACGAATGCCGCGGTGGCTTCCTTCCACTTGGGAAACACCGAAGAGGCCATGTCTCTATTCGACACCGCTGAAGAGCTTGCTTTTTCCACCGACATATGGGACACACAGGTGGAATTCTGCGGGATGAAGGCCGAAGTTCTGGTTGCCCTTAAGGATTATGACGGAGCTGAAGAGCTGTTCAACAAAGGCAGTGATCTGTTTTCCAGGAACCTTCCGGGAAAGGCAGACAAGGATCTCTTAAGAGTTCAGTCCGAGCTTTATGAGCAGAAGGGTGACTATAAGGAGGCCTATGTTACACTCCTCGCCAGTGTGAATGCAGGGGAAGAGATAGAAAGGGTTAAAGTTGCCGCCATTCAGAGCGTAGTGCAGGTCATCTCTAATTCTGCAACGAAAAACAGAGAGCTCCAGGAAGCCAAGTACCGTTCCTCTCTTCTGGAAGAGAAGAATTCGGCCCTGGCAATAAGCGAAGAGAGATTCAGAAAACTTGTGCAGGCCATGACAGGAATCGGGGTTATGGCATTCGACAGGGAGGGCAGGATAACATTCTGGAACGGAACCTGCGAGAACCTTTATGGGTACCCCGCGGCCAGAGTGATGAATCAGAGGGTCAGCGATATCCTGGTGTCTCCCGTCTTTCAATCCCGGCTGAGATCTTCACTGGGCGGGGAATGTTCCGGAGATGAGTTTGAAGTTACCCTGCCGGCAGCCGATGGAAGTATGAAGGACGTGCAGGTCTCCACGGTAACACTTTCCCCCGATGAAACCTTCCTCATACAGATAGACCTGACAAACCAGCACAGGGCAGAAAATCAGAAAAGCCTTATGGAAGAACAGATGAGGAGAGCCCAGAAACTTGAAGCCCTGGGCACACTGGCCGGGGGGATTGCACATGATTTCAACAACCTGCTGCAGGGGATCCTGGGGAATGCTTCGCTGCTCTGCAATACCCTTGAAGAAGGGTCGGACGAACTTGAATCGGCAAAACTCATTAAGACAGCAGCTGAAAGATCATCTGATCTCTGTGTGCAGATGCTGGATTACGCGGGAGTCGAGTCAGTGGTCCATGAATTCCTTGACATAAACCAGGAGATAAGGGAGCTTTCCACCCTTCTGGACACCAGTTTTCACAGCAATGTAGAGCTGGTCCTTGATCTTGACGATGACATTCCGGGGATAATGGGGGACAGGTCTCAGCTGCGTCAGGTCGTTATGAACCTTGCCCTTAATGGCGCCGAGGCCATATCAGCCTCCGGAAAGGTTATCATTTCCACAAGCAGAGTTCATATGGAACAGGAAGATTTTGCCGGGAACCTTCTTGAAGAGACCCCGTCAGGTGGCGACTATCTATGTATTACAGTACGGGATCAGGGAAAGGGGATAGAACCCCGGGATCTTACCAGGATCTTCGACCCCTTCTTCTCTACGAAGGAGACAGGGAGAGGGCTTGGTCTTGCCGCGGTGCTTGGGATAGTCAGGGGGCATGCAGGAGCCATAACCGTAAGCTCTTCCCCCGGGGCGGGTTCAGAGTTCAACATATACCTGAAGTGTTCAAATGGAGAATTTTCTGAACCTCACCGGGAATCCTTCAATGCTGAACCTTCTCTCCTCGAGGGTAAAACCGTTCTGGTGGTGGATGACGAACAGATAGTGAGGGAAACGGTTTCCTCCATACTTAGAACTTCTGGAAGCCTTCCCGTTACCTTCAAAGGAGGGGCGGAGGTGTTGCGGTATCTTGAAGAAGGTTCATCCGCCGACCTGATAATCCTTGATCTGACCATGCCGGGGATGAGCGGTCTGGATGTATTCAGAATCCTCACGGAGAGGGAGATACACATTCCTGTTCTCATTATCAGCGGATACAGCAGGGATAAGCTGTCCACTGTTTTTGCGAACAGGAGCCCCGTTGGATTCCTTCAGAAGCCTTTTACTCCAGAGGTACTCACTGCCAAACTGAATTCCATCATTCAGACACACTGATTCCTGGAACCCTATACGGGATTCCCGACTATTTCCAAAGAAAAGCGGAACAGAAAGGAGGACTTCATGAGAAGAGTTCCCGCGGGATACCTGATGATATCCATGCTGCTTGGACTTCTGGGTCTCTCATTCGCCGATGAGCAGATCACACCCTCTTCGGATGTGTCTGCTCCTGTTTCGGTGGTAATTGATCCCAGGGGCATGAGTGATCTGTTTGCAGATATATCCCAAGAGGTTGGTCCCAGTGTGGTAACCATAACCTCGAAAACAACTGTAACGGCACCGGTTTCTCCATTAATGCCCTTTGGATTCGGTTATGGTTTTCCGGACCAGGGGGGAACCAGGGAGTACACCCGTGAAGGGCTTGGAAGCGGTGTAATAATCGGCATCGACGGTCTGATAGTAACAAACAACCATGTTGCCGGAGATGCTGATGAGCTAATAGTTATTCTTTCCAGTGGAGAAGAAGTGGAAGCTAAACTGGTAGGGGCGGATCCCAGAAGCGACCTTGCTCTCATACAGATAGAGTACGACGGTGAACTTCCCGCCATACAGCTGGGAGACAGCGACGAACTGAGAGTGGGAGAATGGGTATTGGCCGTGGGCTCTCCCTTCGCCTTGAGCCAGACCGTTACCCAGGGGATCGTAAGTTATCTGGGGCGCGAGGGCGTTGGGCTTGCAGACTACGAAAGCTACATCCAGACCGATGCTGCGATCAATCCCGGAAACAGCGGAGGAGCACTGGTTAACCTTGACGGAGAGCTGATAGGGGTGAACACCGCCATAGCATCGAGGTCGGGTGGTTATCAGGGCATAGGCTTTGCCATACCGGTAAGTACCGTAAGAAGCGTTGTTTCTGACCTGCTGGAATTTGGAGAGGTACGCAGGGGCTGGCTTGGCGTGAGCATTCAGGAGGTAAGTTCTGAACTGGCGCAGCAGTTCCAGCTGGATGATGAGTCCGGAGTGCTTCTGTCAGAGGTCTTTCCCGGTTCACCCGCTGAAACTGGCGGTCTTCGCCGCGGTGACGTGATAACTGCAATAGATGGAGTAGCCTTCCGATCGCTGAGTGAGTTCAGGAATAGAATAGCCGATATGGACCCCGGCACGGAGACCAGGCTTTCGATCGTACGTGATGGGAACAGAAGAACGGTTTCTCTTGCCCTTGGGTCTAGAGAGGAAGATCCTGAAGTTATTTCCAATGAGCTGGAGCATGACTACGGGTGGCAGCTCAGCGAACTAACCGAGGACATTGCCGTCAGACTTGGAGCTGAGGACATTACCGGTGTTGTGGTGGTAAATGTTTACCCTGGAGGCCCTGCGTCCAATGCCGGTATCCAGCCGGGGGACGTGATAATGGAAGTTAATCGCACACAGGTAAATTCTGTTTCCGAAGTGAGCGAAGAGCTTTCCGGAACAGTTGGTGATGCCCTGCTTCTGATCTGGCGCAGGGGACGAACCCTTTACCTTGTAGTTTAACTCAGCCTTTTCCTGTAAAGAAAGCGCCGGACCTGCAGGTCGGCGCTTTACTCTGTTCTCACTTCGCTTATCTTTAGGTAACCTGAATTCTTCATAATAGATGAATAGGCCATGAGTTCATGGAAATAATGAAGGGCAGTAAAGATGGAAGATGTAAAGAAGAACGAGCACGGGAAGGAAGAAGAGAAGTTCGAACTGGCTGGAATCGAACCGGTGGAACGTTATCACGAGATGAACCTTAACGGGCAGAAAAGAAAATACCTGAGCAGGGCGGGGGTTCTGCCCCTGAAAGACACCAAAGGAGACACCGAGGCTGAGATTTTCTTTACCTCCTACGAATTGCTCGGTGAAGAGAAGGAAAGACCCCTTACCTTCGTATTCAACGGAGGCCCCGGTTCCTCTTCCGTATGGCTTCACATGGGGGCCATAGGACCCAAAAGGGTATGCATGGAACCCGAAGGCTGGATGCCAAGACCACCGTTCAAGCTCGAGGAGAACAGCGATACCTGGCTGGACAGAACCGACCTTGTTTTCATAGACCCCGTTGAAACAGGCTACAGTCGTGCTGCCACAGAGAAACTCATTGAGAAGTTCTGGAGTTACCAAGGAGACATAGAATCCGTCGGCAATTTCATCAAACTTTACCTCACAACCTATGGGAGATGGGGCTCCCCGCTTTTCCTGGCTGGAGAGAGCTATGGAACCACAAGGGCGGCCGGGCTTGCGGGAGATCTTGTAAGCAAGGGTATCGCCTTCAGCGGAATAGTTCTCATCTCCACTGCAATCAACCTCAGGCCCATATTCTTCGGAGTGGGTGATGATCTGCCCTTCATGCTCTTCGTTCCCACCTATGCGGCTGCGGCATGGTATCACAAACGCCTGGAGGAAAAACATCTTGAAAAGAGCCTGCCCGACTACCTTCAGGAAGTATCCGCCTGGGCCGAGAGTGATCTTTGCGCCGCATTGATGAAGGGTGACAGACTTTCAATAGAGGAACGGGATGCCGTTGCCTCAAAACTGGCAGCCTACACAGGTCTGGATCCGGAGTACGTGAAGGGGACCAACCTGAGGGTGAACATCCACAGGTTCTGCAGAGAACTGCTGAGAGACCAGAGAAGAAGCGTTGGCAGGCTGGATGCCAGGTTTCTGGGAATAGAGGCTGACCAGGTCAACGATATGCCGGAATTCGATCCGGCGATGAGCGCGATAATGCCGGCTTACACCACCATGTTCAACTCTTATGCGGTTTCAGAGCTGGAGGTGGAGACACACATTCCCTACAGGATAATGCACCACTTCAAAGAGAGAAAATGGCAGTGGGAAAATGGAATGCTTCCCCATACGGGAGAGTCTCTAAGAAGGGCCATGGCCAAAAATCCCTTCATGAAGGTTCTTGTGGCACAGGGATACTACGACCTGGCAACTCCACATTTCGCAACTGAGTACATGGTTTCCCACTTGAACCTGGATCCTGAGGTCAGGAAGAACCTTTCCATCAGCTACTACAATGCCGGGCACATGTTCTACCTGGACACTGTATCGCTGAACCTTTTCAAACGTGACGTTAATCAGTTCTTCAGAGAGGCAGGTCCTTCGAAATAAGGTCAGAGGAGATTCTGCCGGATTCGTAAATAGTGGGAAGTCCCGATCCCGGATGGGTTCCTCCGCCCACCAGATAGCACCTGTTTACCTCTTCGAACCGGTTGTGGGGCCTGAAGTAGAGCATCTGCATGATGTTGTGTCCCAGATTGAAGGTGGCACCGTGGTGTATGGATCTCTCCTCCTGCCACTCTTTTGGAGTGATTATCTTTTCGAACTCGATTTTTTCTTCCAGACCCTTGAAAGATGTTCTCCCGGAGATCCGTTCCAGAACCCTCGATCTGAACTCAGCTGTAAGCTCAGGTGTCCATTCGATGGGTGATCTGTTGTTGGGAACGGGAACCAGAACGTAAAGTGCGGTCTTTCCCTCCGGAGCCAGGGAGGGATCTGTTACCCCTGCATTACGCACATAAACTGAAACGTCCTCTGAAAGAACCTCCTCTCCCATTATCTCTGAAATATTCTTCCGGTAGTCTTCAGCCATGATGATCTGGTGATGAGGCTCTTCCCAGGTTCCCGAAAGCCCCAGATACATCATGAAGGTGGAACATGAATAGTTGGCCTTCTGAAGCCTCTTCCCATTCCATTTTTTTATGAGTCCCGGTTCGAACAAGTTGACTGCCGCATGGCCGAAGTCAGCATTGAGGACCACTGCGTCGAACTCTTCCCTGCTGCCGTCGGGGAGCTCAACCCCCCTGGCGGTTTTCGTTCCATCGGTGATTATCCTCTTTACAGGTGTGGAGAGGTGTATCTCTCCGCCCTCTTCCCTTATGACCTTTGCCATGGCTTCGGATATCTCTGAAAGCCCTCCCTGTACATGGTCTACGCCGAACTTGTGCTCTATGTAGGGGATCATGGCGTAAAGACCGGGACAGTTCCAGGGAGACATTCCCAGGTACTTTGCCTGGAAGGTGAAAGAGATCTGAAGATTCTCGTTTTTGTAGTAGTCGCCCAGAACATTGAAGAGAGATCTTCCGGCTGATAAATGGGGAAGAGCTCTGAGAAGCCTTCCGGAAAGCATGGATAAGGGACTTCCGTATGGAGATTGAAGACAGGGGTACATGTATTTGTACCTTACCTTCTCTCTTTTGAAAAACTTGTCGAATCCTGCTTCCTGCCCCGGGAAGACTTCGGCTATTCTTTCCCTTGTAAGGGAATTGTCCCTGGACGGATCGAAATTGTAACCCGGGAAATTGAGCCTGTACATTGGGTCAAGGGGAACAACTTTGCAGTAATCGTCGAGGTCTCTTCCCACATTCTGGAACATTTCCCTTAGAATGAATGTCATCATCAGGAAGGTTGGACCTGTATCGAAGGTGTATCCGGAAGATTTTATGGATGCACTCCTTCCGCCCACCGAGTCCGCTTTTTCAAAGACCTTCACCGAATAACCTTTACCCGCAAGAAGCATTGCTGCGGTCAACCCGCCTGGCCCTGCTCCCACCACCGCTATCCTTCCAGACATCTTAACCTGCTTTCACCATTAAAAAAATCTGCCCAGCAGTCTGACCATTCGTCTCCCTATCCTGTATGGCGGGTAGACCATGGGCATTTCCATACTTGGACACTTGGTAAGTACAACTTGTTCCCATGTGAAATTTCTGAACCCTCCGGCTCCCCGGTATCTGCTGAAGCCGCTTCCGCCAACTCCGCCGAAGGGAATGGAGGAAGATACGATACGATGCAGTGTTCCGTTAACGGTGATGGACCCTGCGCGTACGTTTTTTTTCAGCAGCTTCTCCATCCTGCGGGATTGTTTCGAAAACCCGTAGGCTGCCAGGGGAGAGGAATCTCCGGTGCCGGCAAGGGACATGGCCCTCTCCACGGATTCGCATGGAACCACCGGAAGTACAGGACCGAATATTTCCCGGGACAGAAGCGGGGAATTTTCCGGAATCTTCCCGAGAACAGTGGGGGCAATGAATAGATCCTCCCGGTTTCCATACCCTCCGCATACAGGTGTTCCCATGCTGAGCATGGGTTCGAGAGAGTCCCAGGCGATCTCGTCGATTATTCTGCCGTAATCAGGTGAATTTTCCGGCACATCCCCGTAAAAGCTTTTAACGGTTTTTGCCATTACACGAAGAAAATCTTCATGGACGCTTTTGTGGACGAATACATGGTTCGGAGCCAGACAGGTTTGTCCCGCGGCAAAGAACTTGCCCCAGGCGATGCGTTTCGCCGCTTCTTTGAGGTTTGCGTCTGAATCCACATAGCAAGGGTTTGCACCGCCAAGTTCAAGAATAACCGGTACAGGCCGTGAAGCCGCGTCTTCCATTACCTTTTTCCCTGTGGCTCCTGAGCCCGTAAAGCAGACTATGTCTGCGGCGTTCCGTACCAGCCACCCGGCCTCTTCGCCCCCTCCTGTAACCACGGAGACAAGACCCTCATGGAAATACTCATCTATAAGGCTCTTCAGTAATGCGGCGGTTGCCGGAGCTCTTTCGGAGGGTTTCAGTATTACGGTGTTACCCCCGGCCAGGGCGCTGACCATGGGAGCAAGAAGAAGCCCCGCCGGGTAGTTCCAGGGCCCTATGATCACAGCGGTTCCATAGGGTTCCCTGGAAGAGCGGACAAAACCCGGTATCATCAGAGGAGAAGGTCGCTGCAGCTTCTTCATGTTCCACAGGAAGAGGCGGTTCAAGGCGTATCGCGAATCTCCCAGAACAAGGCCTGGCTCGGAACTCCATGCCTCAAGCCAGCATCGGCCGAGGTCTTTGCCGATTGCCTCTGCTATGGAGTCACCTTCCCGTTTGACCATTTTTACAAGGGTTTTAAGCGCTTTCCGCCGGGCTGACGTGGATCTGGTGGCACCTGTGCCGAAGTAATCCCTCTGGTTTTTCAAAATAGTTTCCAGGTGTTTCATATCCCCTCCGCCGGTGTTGCTCCAGGTACGGGTTGAATCTTATATAAAGTAAAGCTAATACCTAAGGCATTCAACCGGAAGGGGAAGAATGAGCATCCGGCCAAACCATGCAGTAGTGATAGGAGGCGGCCTGGGCGGGTTAAGCGCTGCCAGTGCCCTTGTCTCCAGGGGTTTCTCCGTAACCCTTCTGGAAAAAAACGCCCATCTCGGCGGGAAGCTCAACATCATGGAAAAGCAGGGCTTCACCTTTGACCTTGGACCCTCGATCCTTACTCTTCCAAGGGTTTTCAAGCGGGTTTTCAAAGAAGCAGGGGAAGATTTCGAATCCCTCTGCCCGGTTGAACCCCTTGAGGTTCACTGGAGGAATTTTTTCGAGGACGGAACCGTTTTCGATTTCAGCAGAGACCCTGATAAAACCGGTTTGGACCTGGAGGCTCACCACCCCGGAGCATCTGAGCTTCTGGGCAAGTATCTTGAATATTCACGTCGACAGTACAAAATTACTGACAGGGGCTATTTCGAAAAGGGTCCTGATACGGTTTGGGGGATGTTCCGGGCAACGGGTTTTTTGAGAATATTCGGGCTTGATCTTTTCAGAACCATGCACCAGGCAAATACCGTTCAGTTCGGTAATTCCAATCTCAGGGATGCATTCGACTATTTCATAAAGTACGTTGGCGGTTCAGCTGTTGATGCCCCGGGGTTCATGAACCTTCTTCCCGCTGTCCAGTGGGACGACGGCTTGTGGTATGTGAAGGGGGGAATGTACAATCTTGCCCTGGCTTTCGAGAAGCTTTTGAGCCGGCAGGGGGTGGAGGTAAGAAAAAACTGTCCTGTGGTTTCCATAGAAACAAAGGACGGAAGGGCAACCGGGGTGAGAACCGCTGAAGGAGAAACTGTAAGCTGTGACATTGTTGTTTCCAATATGGAAGTCATTCCGGCTTACAGGGAACTTCTGAATATGGAAGGTCCCTGGCTTCGCGGAATGGAGATGAAGTTCCGGCCCGCCTGCTCGGGAATAGTACTTCATCTGGGAACCGATAAAGTTTATCCCCAGCTTGCCCATCATAATTTCTTTTACTCCAAGGACCAGGCAGCCCATTTCCACAGGATAACCAGAGAGGAACTTCTTCCCGATGACCCCACACTTTATGTGGTTGCGGTGACAAGAAGCGATCCCTCCCAGGCCCCTGAGGGTTGTGACAACATCAAGATCCTGCCCCATATCCCTCCTTTGAGCAGCGAAAGAAGCTATTCCAGGCAGGATTACGAAGACCTTGCGGTTCTCTGCATTACAAAAATGGAGAGACTGGGGCTGACGGATTTAAGAAAGCACATTGTCGTAAGGGACATGTGGACCCCAGTGGACATAGAGAGGAACTACCGCTCCAATCGGGGAGCTATTTACGGAGTGGCATCTGACATCCGAACGAATTACGCCTTCAAGATGCCGAAAAGGAGCAGAAAGATAAAAGACCTCTGGTTCGTAGGAGGAAGTGTCAATCCCGGTGGTGGAATGCCCATGGCGGTACTCTCCGGCTACAACGCGGCAAGGTGCATAACCGGAGAGCTTCCAGATTACTGATCTCTACCTGTTTACTACCACGCAGTTCTCAAGACCCACCATTCCGAATGACTCGTCTGCAATGGTGCCTCTGATCTGAACTCCTGCGCGGTCAGCTGCCATGGCTTCGCTCACCGCTTCGGGGATCTCTTCTGCCATTTCGCACGCCACCAGCTTGTGAGTTGTGTTGTCCGGACTGGAGAGGTCTACCCTTACGATTACCCCTGAATTGAGAGTGGAAGTGGTGGTGGAGTTGTAGTAACCCTCAACAGTTACTTCCTTCCCTTCCCATGGAGCGTAAATGGTGCTGAACTGGTCCACTGGAATCGGTTCCCCATCATAGATGTAAGGGCTGGTCTCTATCCATTCCAGATTATCCGGAGGATTTACGAACCGGGCGCTGTTAAGCTCAGGCCCGAAAAAACCTGCTTCGAAAGTTCCTCTCAGTGCCAGTATATGGCCTCTGTACACAACTTCTCCAGGGTTTTCATCAAAGTTGGCCCTGGCAAGTTCATCGGTGCTTTCGGGTTCTATCACCAGGCGAAGCTCGTCCTCCACAATGCTGCTGTCTCCGTACCAGATATAGGGGTATCCCGCCAGGGTGACTTCTTTCCCCTCCCAGGCAAAGAATGCTGCGTTGAGAGCTTCAGCGGTTATAAGATCGCCGTCTGCAACACTTTCAGGATCAAGGGTTCCTTCCGGATAGGGGACAACTTCCTCAACGGCTTCCACGGCCTCTACAGGTGTTTCTCCCTGGTCAGAAGCTGCAGCGTCATCTGTGCCTGGTGAGGGGTTTTCTGCAGGGGCTTCTTCTCCTCCACAGCCGGCGGCCAGGAGCAGTCCGCACATAACTAGCAAAAGTCTTTTCACATTTCCCTCCTTGCGGGTGCTAATGTAGCTTCACGAAAAGGAACAGAGTATCCGTATCCAAAGAGAACATGGCATCTTCGTAATCAGGAGGGCCGGTTATGGCCCGGGCTCCTGATGAAAAACCTATTTTCTCCGTTGGAAGGCCGAGGAAGTTCCTGTCCAGAACCGCGTCGCCGTCTCTGTCATGAAAAAGCGCCACGGCGTAGGTGCCGTATTCAATTCCAGTTATTTCCACGGTGATGCTTTCCCGGGTAACAGGTTCTGTCACCTTAAGCAGTGCATGATCGATGTCCTCCGGGAAAAACTCCTCAGAGTCGAAAAGAGCAATGCGGACAAAACCTTCTGTGTGGTCCAGACCTGTTATTTCAAGTCTGAGCATCCCGGTGTTCATCAGCATTGCCACGGTCAAAAGAAAAGCCATGTCCCCTCCTCCCGACGATGATAAGTATAGTTTCTTCCAGCTGCTAAACCCATGGTTTACCGCAGAGCATGTTCAGCGGTTATCACCGCCTTTGCAGGATCCCATGGATGTATGCCATTCTTGAAGAAGTGCAGATCTGAACCCGATACAGGTAGGTGCTTCCGTTCCACCGGTTATTCTGATTATGCTTGTTGTACTCTATCCAATGGAAATGTCGTGAAATAGTCCATTCACTGCCGGGAAAGGAGTTCATATGGCTAATCTGGTTGCCTTTGCAGGAAGCACGAGGATAGAATCCTATAACAGGAAACTTGTTCGAATTGCCGCCAGGGGGGCCGAAGAGGCCGGAGCGAGCGTTGAGATACTCGAACTGGCAGACTACCCGATGCCCCTCATGAATGAGGACCTGGAATCCGAGAAAGGTATGCCCGAGGGGGCGGCCGGATTCAAAAAGAAACTGATGGAGGCAGACGGATTCATAATCTCTGCACCGGAGTACAACAGCTCAATGACCCCCCTCCTGAAGAACGCCCTGGACTGGGCTTCCAGAAGCCAGTCCAGGGATGAGAAGCCCCTCTCCGCATTCAGGGGGAAAACCGCTGTTCTCATGTCGGCTTCGCCGGGTTCTCTGGGAGGCATGCGGGGGCTTGTTCCCCTGAGAATGATGCTGGGAGAACTGGGAGTAACGGTTATCCCCCAGTACAGGTGCGTTTCAGCAGCGGGGGATGCCTTCGCCGAAGACGGTTCTCTCAAGGACCCCCGGACCGGGAAGGCCGTGATGAAACTGGGAGAAGCTCTGGCACTTACGGTTGGAGGTTAGCTCATGGGAAAGGGAGACAGAATCCCGGAATTCTCACTGCCGGATCAGCACGGCAGAACAATATCGGATTCGGATTTCAGAGGGAGATGGCTTGTTCTGTACTTCTACCCCAGGGACAACACCTCCGGGTGCACGAAAGAGGCTGAGGATTTTTCATCTTTGAAGGATGAGTTCCTCGGAGAGGGCTGCGATATCCTTGGCGTAAGTCCGGATAGTGTGGAGTCCCACCTTCGTTTCGCGGAGAAGCATGGTCTTAGGATCACTCTTCTCAGTGATTCAGGGAAAAAGCTGCTTGAAGCCGCGGGAGCCTGGGGCACGAAGAAGAACTACGGTAAAGAGTACAAGGGAGTTATCCGAACCACCATTCTGGTCAACCCTGAGGGAGAAGCCGTTGAGGTG
Organism: uncultured bacterium; assembly: GCA_964571965.1. Taxonomy (GTDB): domain Bacteria; phylum Fermentibacterota; class Fermentibacteria; order Fermentibacterales; family JCC-6; genus Sabulitectum. Next base: position 15,191 of record CAZNFQ010000038.1, read on the forward strand.
TGGCGGAACGTCAAGGTCCGTCAGAAGACCAAAACCTGCGAAATCCTTCATGCCCGAAGGGTGCTGGAAAAGCTCCGGGAGTTAAAATCTGTAGGTTAACCCTGCGGTGGCGTAGTTAACCAGGGTGAAGTTGTAAACGGTTTCCACGTCAGCTCCGCCTTCAACAATTCTGTATCCTGCCCTGGCATGAACCTTCTCTGAAATGGGCAGTTCTCCACCCAGAAAAACATCCTCTGCCCTTCCCACGGGACCAACAAGAGCATCTCCCTCTAGAAGAACCGTAAGATTCCCTGCGGGAACCCATCTCAGCTCGAAGCTGAGAAGGGGTACGAATCCTGTGTTGGTGGTTTTCCCTGTTCGATCATCGGATTCTATCCTTATCTCGGCATCGCGGATCTTGGCGGTGAACCCGAGCTTGAAGAGAAACCCGGGGTTATCCACCAGCAAATACCTCCAGGTTGCCCTGTAGGAGTCGAACCTGTAGAGGGCGTTTACTTCTGTTCCTTCCGCAAAGGTTTCCCCTGCAAACGAAATTTCCTCCGGGAGACTTCCTGAAGCCTCAAGGCTCAAGGGTGCCGCAAACAGGCTGAAGGCGTGCCTGCCGGTTTCGTAACCGGCCCTGACCCTGTAGATCAGCTTTGATTCAATATCCAGGGCGTCAGCCAGGGAGAATCTGGTTCCGGTGGAATCGTTGGGTACCTGAACGTCGTTGTAACCGGGGAAGGCCATTCCCCCTTCAATGTCCACGAACCAGCCGTTTGCCAGGCAGGAAGCTGCCAGGCCCACCATGAGCAAACTTGCAAAGATTTTCATGAAGATCCCTTTCTGCCGGGGTGATATCCGTAAAGAAGGAAAATACAGCTATTGATGCGTCTGTGCAATTTCCTTTTCAGTCAGCCGTTACATTCTGTTACAATCGGTTTAACCGGGGTTGACCCTTGTATTTCATGGTGTCCCTAAAGAGAACAGGGGGGCAGTATGAGAACGGCGCTGACCGTAACCATTTTAGTGGCCTTGGTCTCCTTCGGGGAGCTGATACCGGAGGAAAATTCACTGTTTCAGACCGACAAGGTTCAGGAGATCCATCTGTATTTCCAGCAGGAGGATTTCTGGCAGATAATGGAAAACAATTACGAGACCGAAACTTATCTGGAGGGGGAGTTCCAGTGGGAAGGATACCATCTATATGACGTGGGAGTGAGGTTCAAGGGGAATTCCAGCTACATGTTCAACCCATCGATGAAGAAATCCTTCAAGGTCGACTTCAATGTTTTCGTGGAGGATCAGGAGCTTCTCGGGGTAAGCAAGATCAACCTGAACTGCAATTACGATGATCCCAGCTTCGTAAGGGAGGCCGCAGCCTACGAACTGTGCCGTGAAATAGGGCTCCCATGCCCCAGGACATCCTTTGCCGCTCTTTACATAAACGATGTCTACTGGGGTCTTTACACCCTGGTGGAACAGTTCGACGGCACCTTCATCGAAGAAAGGTTCGGGGAATCGGAAGACGGTAATCTCTGGAAGGGGGATAACCATGGATCCCTGGAGTTCAAGGGATGGGAGCAGGAAGACTACTACGAAGACTATGAGCTCAAGACCAACGAGGAAGAGAACGACTGGACGGCACTTGTTAACCTCACAGAGGTGATCAGCGGAACTCCAGCGGATTCAGTGCCAGAAGCGTTCTCCGACGAGATGGACGTTTACACGGCGCTTTGTCTTCTGGCAACCGATAATCTCATGGTGAACCTGGACAGTTACGCGGGAAGGTGTGCCAACTACTATCTCTACCACGCGGACAGGGACGGCAGGTTCGTGTTCGGGCAGTGGGACGTAAACGAGGCCTGGGGATGCTTCAATTCATGGGGTTACTCCATTGAACAGCTTCAGAGCATGGATATTCACTGGACCAATATCGAACCTGATGAGGACAGGCCACTGGCGGATGTTCTGTGGAGCATTTCGGAATACGACGATGTTTACCGGGGCATACTTCTTCGCATGGACGCACTTTATGCCAACCCTTCCATCCTTATTCCCCGAATGGAAGAGATGAGAGACCTTATCAGAGACTGGGTCTACATGGAGGATTTTCCAAGAAGTCTCTTTTCTCCTGAACAGTTTGAAGAGGCAATGTACACTGATGTTCCAATTGGTCCGGGAAGGTTTGCCCCGGCCCTTGGGACATTCATAGAGAACAGACATGAATACCTCGTTTCGGTTCTCGGGACCTGGGACCCCGTGGAGAACATTATCCTGAACGAACTCATGGCGGGAAACGATTCAACCATCGCCGATGAAAATGGCGGATACGACGACTGGATAGAGATAGTGAACACCGGGACGGAACCTGTGGATCTGTCTTCCTTCGGGCTGACGGATGATATGGCCTTTCCCGGGAAGTACACATTCCCCGATACGGTTATACAACCTGGAGAATACATGCTTGTCTGGGCAGACAAAGAGCCTGAACAGGGAGCGCTTCACGCCGAATTCAAACTGGACGGCGATGGAGAAGAGGTGTACCTGATGCAGGGCAGCGTGATGGTGGATCATATCACATTTCCTGATCTTTCCGATGACGACTCATGGGGCAGATGGCCTGATCTTGAGGAGAACTGGGCGGTTCAGGCATACCCCACTCCCGGAGCGCCGAATACTGATACACCACCGGATGAGGGAGGCTGGGAAGCCGGCTCGACCCTCTCCATT
>CAZNFQ010000039.1:0-17431 GCA_964571965.1 uncultured bacterium
TTTGAAGTTCACCGGGACCTGCGATGTTGTAAACATGAGAGGAGGCACCGGGTATAAGCTGCAGATGACTGGGGTCGAAAACCCAGCACATCATGTTGGAGAGGAACATACCCACGAAACTTCTGATGCCGAACTGTTTCCCCACGAAAATGTACCCAACCACGAAAAGCGGAATGTTGAAAAGAAACATCCAGACGCTCTCTGTCAAACCGGTCCAGCTGTAGAGTATCTGTGCCAGCCCACCTATTCCACCCGGGGATATTCTGAACGGAAACAGGAACCACGAGTAGGCAAGACCGAAAAGAACGGCGCCGGCAAATATTCCCAGATAGTCTCTTGCCTGATATCCCGCTCTTAACCTGGTCACTGTATCACCTCTCGTAATTCATGTTAACTTGTACCCTTGGCGGGTATGTTTACGCTGTTGTCTGAAGGGCTTTTAGACCTATTCCCACTCTATTGTTCCAGGGGGTTTGGAACTGATATCGTAAACAATTCTGCTTACCCCCTTTACCTGGTTCACTATTCTGCTTGAGACCGTTGCCATGTGTTCGGGGTCCATTCTGTACCAGTCGGCTGTCATGCCGTCTCTGCTGGTAACGGCCCTCAGAGCCACAACCCTGTCATATGTCCGTTCGTCTCCCATAACCCCCACGGTTCTCACGGGAAGAAGCACACTGAAAGCCTGCCAGATCTCATCATAGAGATCGTTCTCTCTAAGGTAGTCGATGAAGACCCTGTCAACCTTCTGAAGCAGATCCCTGTCCTCCCTGGTGACGGGTCCCAGTATCCTCACCGCAAGACCCGGCCCGGGAAAAGGATGCCTGGATACCATTCTCTCCGGAAGACCCAGGGTACGGCCCAGTTCCCTTACTTCATCCTTGAAAAGCTCACGAAGAGGTTCCAGAAGCTTCAAATTAAGTCTCTCGGGAAGTCCGCCGACATTGTGGTGACTCTTGATGGTTGCGCTTGGTCCCTTGAAGCTTACGCTCTCGATCACGTCGGGATAGAGTGTACCCTGGGCCAGGTGTGTTACCCCCGGGATATCACCGGCGGCTTCCTCGAAAAGCTCGATGAAGACCCTGCCTATGATCTTTCTCTTTCTCTCAGGGTCCGACACACCCTCCAGGGCGTCAAGAAAACGGTTGCTGCCGTCCACAACTTTCAGCTGCATTCCGAAGTGGTCTCCGAATGTGGTCTGAACCTCTTCACTCTCACCGGCCCTTAAAAGACCGTTATCCACGAAAATGGGAACGAACCTGTCGGGAACCGCCGCATGAAGCAGAGCGGCCACCACAGAAGAGTCCACCCCCCCTGAGAGACCCAGGATCACCTTGCCGCCGGGGTGGAGTTCGGTTCGAATGTGGTCCACCGCCTGATCGAGGAAATAGCTCATGTCCCAGTTGGCCTCAAGCTTGGCGATCCTGAAAAGGAAATTGCGCAGAACCTCGGTTCCGAAAACCGTATGATGCACTTCCGGATGAAACTGCACGCCGTATCTTCCAAGGACAGGGTTTTCCATGGCCGCTATGGGCAGAAGATCAGTGCTGGCGGTTACTTCATATCCCGGAGGAACTTCCGTAACCCTGTCTCCATGGCTCATCCATGCCTGAAGACCGCTCCCGATTCCCTGGAAAAGAGCACTGTGGTCATGGTTAAGAAGAGCTTTGCCGTATTCCCTGTGATGACCGCCTTCAACCTTTCCACCTGTACGGTAAGCCAGAAGCTGCATTCCGTAACAGATCCCAAGAACCGGAAGATCAGTATCAAACACCTCATCAGGGGGCATGGGGCTGGTTTCTCCATAAACGCTGTAAGGGCTTCCGGCAAGTATTATTCCCTTGGGAGATAATGCTTTAACCTCGTTCCAGCTGCAGTTGCCGGGGAGCATTTCACAGTAGATCCCCAGCTCTCTGACCCTTCTGGCGATGAGCTGTGTGTACTGGCTGCCGAAATCCAGAATGGCAATACCGCCTTTAATCATTGCTTCTGTCCTCTCAGGCTCTTGGCCGGCGGGGTCACCGGATAATCCCCCGTAAAACATGCAGTACAGTAATCTGTTGGAGGATGAGCAGTTACGCAGTCAAGCATTCCCTCCACCGATAGATAGCCAAGGCTGTCCAGATCAAGAATTTTTTCAATCTCCTTCACCGAATATCTGTTGGCTATAAGGCTCTCCTCCTCCGGGAAATCGATCCCGAAGAAGCATGCGAACCGGTGCGGAGGACAGCTTATACGCATGTGTACTTCCACCGCTCCTGCCTCTCTGAGAGCTTTAATACGTGCCTTGCTGGTGGTTCCCCTTACTATGCTGTCCTCGACTACGCATACCTTTTTACCCTGAATGGCTTCGGGAATGGGCTGCAGTTTCCTCATGACCATTGCAGCCCTGGTGGCATGCCCGGGGTCGATGAATGTTCTTCCAACGTAGTGATTCCTTGTGAAACCCATGTCCAGGGGAATGCCGAGCTCACGGGCAAAACCCATTGCCGCGAACATTCCGCTGTCCGGTACCGGCATGACCATATCGCACTGGGCGGGAAACTCCCTTGCAAGCTGTCTTCCCATGCTGATTCTTACCTGATAAACGCTGTCGCCGAACACGTAGCTTCCCGGTCTTGCAAAATACACATGCTCGAAGATACAGTGGGCATTCCTCTCCCCGGAACGTGAGAAAAGACTGCTGTGTTTTCCTGAAGCAATGGTAACCGGGGTTTCATGGGATGATCTGCCGCCGGCGGGGAAAAAGAGCATCTCGCCGGGTGCCACCTCCCTAACGTATTCTGCTCCGGTCACGGGGAAGGCAATGGTTTCACTTGCCACGATCCATCCGCCTCCGGCTACTTTCCCCAGACTGAGCGGACGAAAGCCCATAGAGTCACGAACGGCGTACATTCCTTCCGGGACCAGAAGAAGAAGACAAAAGGCTCCCTCGAGCTTGGAAATGGCTATCTGAAAGCATTTTTCGATGTTATAGTCATTGTCCTCAAGTTCCCTGCTCATGAGGTGAAGTACTATCTCGGTGTCGGTGTTCGTCTGAAAAATGTGTCCCTTCCTCTGAAGACCGGCCCTTATGATACCTGCGTTGCTTATTGTTCCATTGTGAGCTATTGCAACAGGGATGTCCCCCATTGTAACCTTTATCGGCTGGGCATTGAGTACCGAGGTTCCTCCGAATGTGCCATATCTCACGTGGCCTATACCTGCAACTATATCAGGCAGCATCATGTCTGCAGGGAAATCGTTCATCAGATCGGGAACCAGCCCCCTGTGTTTGTGAAGTCTGACCTTTCCGCTGCTGTCCAGTGTGGCGATACCGGCGGCCTCCTGCCCCCTGTGCTGCTGGGCAAAAAGTCCTTCTGCTATCAGCGCCGATACCAGTTCAGAGGCCCCTGATACTCCGCACAGACCGCAGTACTCACCTATTCTTTTCATCTGTTCCTCTTCTCGAAAGCAGCTTGAACGAATGCCGAGAAGAGGGGATGAGGCTCAAGGGGTCTGCTCTTGAATTCAGGATGGTACTGCACTGCCATGAACCAGGGGTGGTCATGCCTTTCAACCACCTCGACCAGTGCGCCGTCGGGGGACAGACCGGCAAAGACCAGTCCGGCGGATTCCAGCTGCTCCCTGTAGGCGTTGTTGAACTCGAATCTGTGACGGTGCCTTTCATGCACCTTGGTGGTACCATAGGCGGCTGATGCCCTGGAACCCGGCTGAAGGATGCAGGGATAGGCGCCCAGTCTCATTGTGCCTCCCTTGTTCACCACTTTCTTCTGTTCGTCCATTAACGATATGACGGGGTGGGCTGTTTCTTCGTCGAATTCCAGGCTGTCTGCCCCTTCAAGGCCGGCGATATTCCTTGCTGACTCTATAACTGCACACTGCATTCCCAGGCAAATCCCCAGGAATGGTATTTTGTTTTCCCTTGCGTATCTCACCGCTTCTATTTTGCCTTCGAGCCCCCTGTAGCCGAAGCCTCCGGGAACCAGAATACCGTCCACGTCACCAAGGAGCTTTTCAGGGTCACAGGTCTGCAGATCCTCTGCCTCGATACACTTCAGGCTGAGGTCGAGTCCCCTGCTTATCGCACCGTGGGAAAGAGCTTCGAAAATACTCTTGTAGGCATCTCTGAGGGCCATGTATTTTCCTGCAACTGCAATTTTTACCCTTCCGGCATCCGGATTGACAGCCCTTCCCACCATTGCATTCCAGCTCTCGAGATCGAGGGTTTTCTCCTGGAGGTTGAATTTTCTGAGAATAAGAGAATCCAGCCCCTGCTTGGCCAGCTCTATGGGTACTTCATAGATGGAATTCTTCACATCCTTCTCTTCGATGACAGCTTCTAAAGGAACGTTGCAGAAAAGTGCAAGTTTTGAAAAATGCTCATCCTCCATGGGTATCTCCGTGCGGCATATAAGCACATCGGGAATAATACCTATGGAACGCATGATACTTGCGGACTGCTGGGCGGGTTTGGTTTTCAGTTCACCGGAGGCGTTCAGATATGGGAGAAGGGTCAGGTGAACGAATACGGCGTTTTCCGGCCCCAGTTGGACCCTGAGCTGCCTCAGGGCTTCAAGGAAGGGGCTGGATTCTATATCGCCGGCTGTTCCGCCGATTTCGGTAATTATGATGTCTGCCCCTGTATCCCTGCAGGAGAGAATGGCCTTTTTTATCTCGTCGGTAACATGGGGAACCACCTGAACGGTTTTTCCGAGATATCCTCCCCTTCTCTCTCTCTCGATAACGGATGAATAGATTCTCCCGGTGGTGTAATTGCTCTGCCTGGTGCAGGTTATACCGGAAAACCTCTCGTAGTGACCCAGATCCAGGTCGGTTTCCGCACCATCGTCGGTAACGAAAACCTCACCGTGCTGGTATGGGGACATGGTTCCGGGATCCACATTGAGATAGGGGTCGAGTTTCTGAAGGAACACTTTGTACCCCCTCTGCTTGAGAAGGAGCGCCGTTGAAGCCGCCGTTATTCCCTTCCCGAGAGAGGATACTACTCCTCCAGTAATGAAAAGGTGTTTTGCAGATTTACCCATGACAGCTTTCCTTCCTTGCTGGGACACAGAACCAAAACGGGAATATAAGAAATACGGAAGGGTTTCCGGAGTGAATCTACATATCCGCGATCTCGGGAATGGCCAGGAAAGCCTCCACAAGGTCTGGATCGAATTGTTCGCCTGAATTCAACCGGAGTTCATCCCTTGCAGAATCGGGAGATATGGCTGGCCGGTATGGTCTTTCGGTTATCATTGCGCTATAGGCATCACAAACGGCGAGAACCCTTCCCAGCAGAGGTATTTCGTCTCCCTTCAGACCATCTGGATAACCTGTGCCGTCGTACCTTTCGTGGTGGGAGCGAACCGCTTTGACCACGTCGTCAAGGTTTGGAACCTGACTGAGTATCTCAGCACTCTTCTCAGCATGTGTTTTCATTAAACCGTATTCCACCACCGTGAGAAGCTCCTCTTTGAGAAGTATCTTCTCCGGAACGCCGATTTTCCCTATGTCGTGAAGTTCGCCTGCTATTTTTATCGTTCTTAGGTTTTTACCGTCGAGACCTATCTTCCTGGAAAGAAGAACCGCGAAACCGGCAACCTGCCTGGAGTGGTCAAGGGTATATCCGTCCCTGGCCCCCACTGCAGCCGCAAAGCCGTCAACGGTGGCAAGAAAATGCTCGTTGCTCCTTTGTATCTCTTCCAGATAACTGTTCAGAAGCCTGCTGTAGGAATCGGAAACCACGAAAGAGGATATCACGGCATGGTTAAGCTGCTCCCTCGTAAAGGGTTTGTGAATAACGTACTGCACTCCCTGTGACAAAGCATCCCGTACGGCTTCCGATGTGACATAACCGGAGATCAGGATAAAGGGAGAAATGATGTGCCTTTTTCTGCACCATCGCAGAAGGTCGATACCGCTTTCACCCCCGGGCATTGCGATATCGCTCAGTATCAGATCAACTTCGAAATTTGCAAGATTGTCCCTTGCAGACTGTACCGAGTCCGAAGAGATAACGGTGACGCCGAGTTCGGAAAGGTAAACGTTCAGAATGTTTCTTATGGACTCTTCGTCGTCTACCACCAGCGCTGTTTTACCCTTGAGGGTCTCTGAAGTAATGGATTCTGTAATCATTGCTTTTTCTCCCTGTCTGATAATATTGAATATGCAGGCGAAAGAACACTGGAGAAAAAAGACATGCACATTTTTTCAGACACCAAGATAAAGAAACATGGTTTCAGATACGTTTTTCAATGCGGTATTGCCGGCGCCGTGATTTTTTTCGTTCTGGTCGCCATGAACTTTGCCGGGCATAACAAAGCAATAGCGGCATCGCTGGGTTCCAGCGCTTTCGTTGTTTTCGCTGCACCAAGGTCCTATTCCGCCAGGCTCAGATCACTGCTGGGCGGAAACATCGTAGGTATTCTTACCGGAGCCGTGATTACGCTCATAATGGGTCTGACTTTTCAGGATGCTGCAGACGGGTGGACCATGGCCAGGATTGCAGCAGGGGCTTCAGCTGTGGCCCTGTCCATGTTCTTAATGAGCATCACGGATACGGAACATCCTCCGGCTTCAGGTCTTGCCCTGGGTATAGTTCTTGGTTCATGGTACTGGAGTAATCTGCTGGTTATAGCTGCGGCAGTGGCATTCCTTGGAGTTGTGAAGTGCTTCTTTTCAGCAAAGCTTCTGGATCTCTACTGAAGATTTTTCAGCAATCCCAATACAGATTCCAGTTCCCGAACGGAAAACCCCGGAGGTGCAGTTGGAAGTAACCCCCGGGTTGCCACTTTTGCCATACCGCTGAAAGATCCATGAACCCATCTGCAGCCGGTATGCTTCACCAATGCCGCCACGTTCCCGGAGCTTATGCCTGAAGCAGGGAGTATCTCTATGGCGGATTCGAAACCTTCCACAAGTCTCTTAAGCTGATCTCTTCCCTTCCAGGCAGTGGTTTCCCCTCCGGAAGTAAGTATCCTGTCAATTCCAAGATCGGAAAGAATCGATGCAGCTTCCATCCTGCACTGAACCAGGTCGAATGCTCTGTGAAACACCACCTGATTATTGCCCGCCGCATTACGAACCATAGAGACCATTTCCCTGTCTATACCACCGTCCGAGGTGAGGGAGCCGAAAACCACACCGGAGGCTCCCAGCTTCAGGAATGTCTCTATGTCCTGAAGCATGGCCTTTTTCTCCGAAGGGGAGTAGATAAAATTTCCTGACCTTGGCCTGATCATTATCAGCACAGGGATGGAAACCTCCTCCATCACCTCTGATGCCGAACCGGGAGAAGGGGTAAGCCCTCCGGTTTCCAGCCCCGTATTCAGTTCCAGCCTGGAAGCTCCTGCTTTCCATGCTGCGAGAGAGTCACGGATGGAGCCGGTGCAGACCTCAACGCGTATCATGGGTCCAACTCCCTGTGTCTGAATCTTCTCTCCATGAGAATACCAGCTATAACCAGAGAGAGTCCTGCAACGGTTGAGGTTTGGATACTCTCACCCACCACAAGTGCAATTGGAACAAGCGCAAGAAATGGCGTGAGGAAGATCAGGCTTCCCACAGCAGCAGCAGACGATGCCTTTTTCAATGCGGTATTCCACATCATATAGGTAAGCCCCATCTCGAACACACCGACATAAACCACCCAGAGAAGGTATTTCGCGGCAGGGATGAAGGATTCACCGGTAACTGCTCCATAAATGGCAAGGTACACCGAGCCGAAAAAGAAATTCATACACAGAACAGTGTTAGCCTCCCCGGTGCTCCTGGCGTTAAGAAGCCAGTAAACCGCCCACACAATTGTGCTAACGAACGCCAGGAGCAAAGGGAAAAAGGCAATGGAAAGAGAGCCTTTTCCCAGAAGAGCCATCAGAGCCACCCCCGAGAAGCTTACGAGAACACCTGCCAGCCCCCCTGCTGAGAGTCTCTGTCCAAGTATGGGTACCGCAAGGAGCACGAGCATCACCGGCCACAGATAGTTCACGACCATTGCTATCTGAGCGGGAAGCCCCTGATAGGCATTGAGAAGCACCAGGTAATACAGAAAAGGGTTGAGAAAACCGAAAAAAGCGCCTCGACCGGCGTCTGCTGCAGTCACTCTTTTTCCCCTGATGACCAGCATGATCAGAAGAACAAGAGTGGAAACCACTGAACCTGCAAACACCACGAACCAGGGAGAGTGGCAAACAAGTGCTTTCTTGAAGGCCGTGGCAGCCCATGACCAGAAGAGGATCGAAGCCAGGGCCAGAAACACCGCTGAACGATGTGAACCAGAGCTGCCGGAAGCCATTTAAACCTTCTTTCTTCAGGCAACATAAGTTTAAAAGAACGCCGGAGCCACCAAAGGGGAAAACAAAACCATAGGGCATTGGAACATAAGAAATCGTATTTTGTTGTGAAATAACGGGATATGTCAATATATGGATAATTCTGGAATTTCCGGCACAACATATTGTGGTTCCAAGGTTGCACACCGCATATGTGTTTGTTATTGTCGCTGCGTAAGGGGTCAATACGCACGCCATTTTGCTACCGAGGGTAAGGGGGGGAAAACCGCTATATGGACTGGCTGGTTAGAAAAAGAGACGGAAAGGTCGTTTCCTACCGTAAAACCAGAATTGAAAGGGCAATAGACCGCGCCCTCAAGGCATCGGACTCCGAAGGTTCCGCAAGAGAAATGGCCGATCAGGTGGAAGCCGCCCTGTACATGAATTACTTCAAACCGGGTTCCATCCCAACAATAGAACAGATTCAGGATTTCATCGAGGAAACCCTGGTGCTGAGAAAACTCACCTCGGCAGCCAGACAGTTCATTCTCTACAGGGAGAAACGGAACGAAGCCAGGGAAGTCAGCGCAATTTTCAAGGGAATGGATTCCCTTGTGGCGGATTACATAGGACGTCAGGACTGGCGAGTTAACGAGAACTCCAACATGAACTACAGTCTGCAGGGGCTCAATTTCTACCTCTCAAGCTCCATTACCGCCCGTTACTGGCTCTCCAAGATCTACACGCCGCACATAAAAGAGTACCAGGACAACGGTGACATGCACATACACGATCTGGGCATTCTGGGGCCTTACTGCGTCGGATGGGACCTCATGGAACTTCTCAGAGGCGGGTTCCTGGGTGCAAGGGGAAAGATCGAATCAAAACCGGCATCCCACCTGCGGACGGCCCTGGGACAGGTAGTTAATTTCTTCTACACCCTTCAGGGCGAAGCCGCCGGAGCCCAGGCTTTCAGCAACTTCGATACCCTTCTTGCCCCCTTCATCAGATATGACAACCTGTCCTACGAAAAGGTAAAACAGTGCCTGCAGGAATTTCTCTTCAACGTGAACATCCCTACCAGGGTGGGGTTCCAGACCCCATTCACGAACATAACCATGGACCTGAGGGTACCTTCCACCCACAAAGACCTTAAGGTGGTAATTGGCGGAGTGGAAAAACCGGAGACCTATTCCGATTTCCAGAAAGAGATGAACATCCTTAACAGGGCGTTCAGCGAGCTGATGATGCAGGGGGATGCCAAGGGAAGAATTTTCACCTTCCCCATTCCCACGTACAATCTCACTTCCGACTTCGACTGGGATGATGATGAGCTGCAGCCGCTCTGGGAAATGACCGGCAAATACGGTATCCCGTATTTCAGCAACTTCGTGAACTCGGACATGAACCCGGAAGACGCCAGGTCCATGTGCTGCAGACTGAGGCTGGACAACAGGGAACTCAAGGCCCGCGGCGGTGGTTTGTTCGGCTCCAATCCGCTCACAGGCTCCATTGGTGTTGTAACGGTAAACATCCCCAGGATAGCCCTGGTAACAAAGGGCGACAGCGATGCATTCTTCCAGAGGCTGGGTTCTGTGATGGAGGCGGCGAGGGAATCACTGGAACTGAAAAGAACCTTCGTAGAGGAGCTCACGGAGAGAGGTCTTTACCCTTACACCAGGTATTACCTGCGACATGTGCGGGAAGACGCCGGTACATTCTGGGCAAACCATTTCAGTACCATTGGTCTCATAGGCATGAACGAGGGGGCGATGAATTTCATGGGCTGTAACATTGCCTCTCCTGAAGGGAAGGAATGGGCCCTGTCGGTTCTTTCATTCATGAGGGAAAAACTCACTGAATTCCAGGTGGAAACCGGACATCTGTACAACCTGGAGGCCTCCCCTGCCGAGGGTGCCAGCTACCGTCTGGCCAACAAGGACAGGGAACAGTTCCCCGATGCAGCCCATCAGGGGGTCTCCAATCCCTACTACACGAACTCGGTTCATCTTCCGGTGAACACACCTATGGACGTTTACAGCCTGCTGAAACATCAGGATGACCTCCAGACAATGTTCACCGGTGGAACTGTGGTTCACATTTTCATAGGCGAAGCCATTAACGACTGGAGGATGGTAAGGGAGCTTGCAAGAAAAATAGTAACAAGGTTCAAGCTTCCATACTTCAGTATCACACCCACATTCAGCATCTGTCCAGTTCATGGCTACATACCGGGCGAACACTTCAACTGTCCCTATCCCCATACCGATGAGGAAATTGCTGAATACGGTGAAACCGTGGAAGTAACACAGGAACTCCCCGAGGGGAGCTACAGAAATACAGATGAGTACGGTGAAAACAGGGAGGAACCTTCTCTGTTCCTCAGCATCGAAAAGGTGGATGTAAAATGAAGGATTCCGTAAGAACGGTTAAAGCGGTAAAAGCTGAGGTCTACTCAAGGGTAGTAGGCTACTACAGACCGGTACAGGACTGGAACCGGGGCAAAAAGGAAGAATTCTCCCAGAGGCATTACGTGGAGATCAACCCAGGGAAAGACTGAAGTTGATTAGGTCCATACAGGGCACCAGCCTGATAGAGTATCCCGGAAAGATCTCATCTGTGATCTTCTCAGCAGGATGCAATTACGCATGTCCATTCTGTCATAATCCCGAACTTCTTAACCTGGATCTTCTGGACCGGGAGTACTCACTGAGCCATGATCAGGTAATAAGAGAACTCTGGGACCGTGAGGGGTTCATAGACGCAGTGGTTCTCACCGGCGGTGAACCGCTTCTTTACCGCGAGAACATAGAACTCCTGAGGCGGATAAAGGGTGAAACTTCTCTGGCGGTAAAACTGGACACGAACGGTTCTTTCCCCGAAAGGCTAAGAGAAGCCCTCCCCCTGGTGGACTTCGTGGCCATGGACCTTAAGGCAAGCCCGGATAAATACATCTTTGCCACAGGGGGCAGGGGAGGTTTCAGCCCTGTGAAGGAAAGCGGCATTCTTGTGATGGAAAGCGGAGTGGACTTCGAGTTCAGATCCACAATGGTTCCAGGTGTTATTACCGATGAAGATGTAATTGAACTGCTCACGGAATTCGGCCCGGGCAAAATTAAAAGCTATGCCCTGCAAAGATTTCGCTCTGAAAAGACCCTCTCGGATGAACTCCGGGGAATGCCATCCTACCCTGGCGGATACCTGGAGAGTCTTGCTGAAAGAATGTCAGATAAAGTAGAGGACGTTCAGCTAAGGATTTGAGCTGTTTCTGACATGTCAGATGCCCAAGCAGAAGCTTTCTTCAGCTGGGCTTCACTGTCCGTTCTCAAAGGATCACGCAACAGAAGTTCACCTATAACGGATCCTGATACGGCTGATCGGAGCTTATCGGGAGCTTTCCCCGGCCCTCCCCCGTGACACATGAAGATTGCAACTTTCTTCCCTGATAGATCGTGTTTTTCAAGGAAAGCGCGAACCGCAGGAGTGAATGTCCATGCCCATACCGGTGATCCCAGAAAAATCAGTTCATAATCATCTGGGTTAACCCCGAAAGGCTCAAGTTCCGGGATCTCCTTTTTTACAGCCGACTTTCCTCCACGGAGGAACCTTGAAAAACCTTCTGAAGATGGTTGAGAGAGGGGGATGAGTTCCATGATATCAGCACCGGATGCTTCAGCTATTGTCTTTGCGGCAAGCCGGGTGTTACCCTCCAGAGAATAAAACACAACCAGTTTTCTCATGGCAGTTCCAGTACTACGGGACCTTCCGGGTCGATGCCCTTAAGTGTTCCCAGCATGCCGCGAACGGTACCCTCTATCATCTTCCCCGGAAAACCGGAAAGGGGCACTTCCTTCCCTGAGGAGAACAGCCTGGGCTTGGTAGACAGGGGAAGACTGCAGCATCCGTTGCCGCATATGGTTCCGGCTAGAAAATGATAGATCTCAGTTACCATTCCCGAAGCTACCGAAAGGACCCGTGGAGAAAATGTTCCCTCTGAAATGTCCGATTTGCCGTCTCCCACAATGAAAAGGTTCCCTGTACGGCGGGTAACTATGCGGCAGTGCATGCCGGTACCGGCGATTCCCGAACAGGCAACCATGAGCCTATCGGGAAAGAGAGAGGACCATTCTTCTATAAGCATGGCTTTGGCCCCTGCATCATCGAAGGCCTCTATGAGAATATCGCAGCCGCCGAAAATTTCCCCCGTGTTCTCCGGTGTTATGCGCACATCATGGGAATCCACCGTTATCCCGGGATTGATCCTTCTCAGATTATCCCTTAGAGCAAGAGCCTTGGAATTACCTACCTGATCTGCGAAGAAGAACTGCCTGTTCAGGTTGCGGGGTTCGACCCTGTCGAAATCGGCGACGGTGAGCCGGGTGGCCCCGGAACGGGCAAGCATGAAAGCCGCATTGGAACCGATTCCGCCGCAGCCTGCTATTCCCAGGCGAACACCGGCAAAAAGCTCCGGCAAGCCTTCGGGACAATCGGCAAAAATATTCACAAAAACCTCCTATATGTATCCCAGGTTCTTAAGGGCATCGAGAAAAACATTCTCCACCATGACCGCAGGGGGATTGAAGAGGGGGGGTGTGGCCAGGTAGAAACGGGCCGCCTCAAGAATCTCGGCATCCACAAAATCCATTGGGTCGTGTTCACCCGGATCATTCTTCAGATCGAACATGAACGCAACACTTCCATGATCGAACAGGTGAACCTTCAGATCATCCCTGCGGGAAGTAACCACATATCCCTCTTCCATATTCATTCCTGATGGTACCGTCCTTACTGGAAACACAGGGGAAAGAAGATCGTAACCGAATCCTGAATAGGCGTTTTCAATACCGGCCCAGGAGAGAACCGTTGGAAGGATGTCCGCCTGTGAAACACCCAGAGAACACACCGTTCCCGGCTGGAAACCGGCACCGGAAATGATAAGGGGAACATTGAGAAGTTCCTGGTAGAGGGAATGTGCATGTCCCATCTTGCTGTGGTCAAGGAATTCCTCGCCGTGGTCAGCAATAAGGATAAGGAGACAGTCCTCGGTTATGCCCCGCTCCCGGAGGCCGCCCAGAAGACGGCTTATTTCATGGTCGGTATAGGCAATCTCCCCGTCATAAAGTGCTTCCAGATTGTAAAGATCCTCAGGGGAAAGACCTATCACCCCGCGGTTAACATTCACCACCGTTTCCCTCTGTCCCCATGATGAATCGAATTCTCCGGTATAGGACAGGTCCCTCCATAGATCCGCAAAGGAATCCGGAGGTGTATAAGTAAGATGGGGGTCGTAAAAATGAACGGAGAGAAAAAGCGGCTCTCCGCTGTACTGGGTGTCTATCCACCGGAGGGCATCGTCCACGGTCTGTTCGGCATTCCTGTCATTGGCGCTTCCAAGGGTACTGTAGCAGTCGAAATGATCGAAACCCTGGTGAAAACCGAAGTCTGCGTTCATGAAGATCACATTGAAGAATGCAGCCGTCTGGTAGCCTGCATCGTTCATGTACTCCGTGAGGGTTACCGCTTCCGGATGAATCCCGAAATACGAGTCTCCCCTCCTGCGTGCGTTGTGCTCCAGGGGAAGAAGACCTGTGAAAATGGTTGCCATGGAGGGGAGCGTCCAGGGTTCACCTGCACTGACGCTTACATACCTCACCCCGGAGGACGCAATACTGTCCATGCATGGAGTAGTGTTCCGATGATAACCGTAACACCCCAGGTGATCCGACCTCAGGGTATCGACTATCACCAGTATTACGTTATTTGCAGGGGTTCCGCCGCAGGAGGCGAAGAGCAGGGTCACAAAAAAAAGTGCAGGTACAACCCTCAAAACCACCTCTTTCATGAGAAAGGCAGCGGCAGCCCCGTAATGAGCTGCCGCTGCCCTGAAACCCTTCTTTATGCTTTTCCGGCTATTCTAGCGTTTACCACTTCCATGACCTCCGGAAGGTCCATCTTGATCTCCTTCAGGTGTTCAGGGGTGGGACAGCCGTCTGAAGTCCAGCCGCGACGCTTGAAAACCGCGTCCACAAGAGATTCATACTGTTTCATCCTGTATTCTCTTGTGATCCTTACCTTTTCATCCAGTGACTTGCCTTCAGGATCTACACCTATCTTTTCCTTCATCTGCGTATCGTAACGCTCTTCCCTTGACAGGTATTCTTCCCCGGTAACGGGTCCCATGGCTCTGTAAGGGGGATAGTCATCCTTACGGTGACCAAACCCCTGACGGATGTTGAACACCCTCTGGAAATTGTAAACCCTTTCGCTCTGCCTGATAAGACCATCCCAGGTCATTGGCTTTCCGGTGATAGCAGTGTAGAGCTCGAAGTAGTTCTTCACATGATCCGGAACTTTGTTTGCTTCCTCCCACTTGGCGTTGTCCGCAGGTTCCACATCGTTCCAGGGAAGCTTGCAGAGTCCCTGAAGACCGAACCATGTTCTGAACATGGGGAAGTAGTGAAGGGCGTCGGCTTTTTTCTCGAAGGTGGGGATCTGATTGTTAACCATATCCATGAAGATCAGCCATGCTTCATCATGCTGCGGACCTTTGTTTGTAAGGTAAAAACCGCCCTGCTGGGCAAGTGATTCCCTTGAGATGTACTCGGACTGCTCAAGACCCTTCCCGTGAAGGGCGATGTCCTTCATAAACTCAGGATCCGCGCCGTATTCCCTTACGAAATACTCCACGAGGCGTTTCACTCCCTTGCCGGCAAGGGAACCGAAGGGTTTCCCGTCGGCCATGTCGTGAAGTACCTGGGCGGCACCCTTCCAGTTACCCCATGAGAGGTCTATTCCGTCTGTTCTTTCAAGGTTGAGAATACCCAGTTCCCAGCATTCCATGAGGAAGCCAGCCATGGTGCCGAAACTGATGGTATCTATGCCGTAGGTATCGCAGTAGAAGTTCAGTTCAACGATCCCAAGGGGATCGTAAACGTAGAGGTTAGATCCCACACCTGCGGCTGTTTCGTACTCCGGGCCATCAACGCAAACCTTGGTCCCTGCGTAGGGTCCGGTCTGTAGTTCGTAGTGGTCTACAGCATGGGCGCAGGCCATGGTGCATCCGTACCAGCAGCCGTCGGGAAGGTTCTGGCTGAAGAGCTTCTCCCATACCCAGCTTGCAATTCCGTCTATACTTTCGTCTTTGCCATACTTGTGGTTTTTGGTGGGAAGAAGATCGTAGGCGTTCATTATCTCCATGAGATGCGCTGTGCCCTGCTTTCTCATCTTGCACTGCTCATCGTCGTTAACGATTATCTCACGGTGAAGTTTCAGACCTATGCGCTGCACCTCGGCGGGGTCTGCAGCGTTATTGAGGTTCTGGGAAACCCCTGAAAAACGACAGACAAGCGCTGTTATCTTCTTGTCGCGAAGCACGGTTCCAATACCGCCCCTGCCGGCCTGTTTTACCCTTACTCCCTGTCTGCGCTTGTCGTAAAGGCTGAAGTTGAGAATTCCCATGTAAGCATGGTCCGCTCCTCTTCCGGCGCTGACCACGGATACCGCCTGAAGATCCTTTTCGTCGGTGGCAAAGGTATGGGTAAGTTCCTCGGCGAGCAGATGTGTGTCCCGGCTGAGCTCCGCGGGGGCTTCATAAAACTGAACCGTTCCCTTGTTGGAGTCTACGAAGACAATTGTCTCCACATCGGCCTTGCCCTGAATCTCCATGGCGTCCCAGCCGCCGAATTTGAGATAAGGGCCGAAAAACCCGCCCACATTGGAGTCTATTGGTATGTTCGTCATTGGAGAAAGGCTCACAACGAGGCTTTTCCCTGAGCCGGGATAGTTGGTGTTGCCTCCTATGGGCCCGATTCCGATGATGATCTCATTTTCGGGATCGTTCCATTTCGTAGACGGTTTCGTGGATTCCCAGAGCAGCTTCAGGCCGAATCCCTTGCCCCCCACGAATCTTTCCACCATGTCTTCTGATACGGGTTTTGCGGCTGCATTCCTTGTACCAACGTCAACATGAAGGGTACGCATGGCATACCCTTTATCAATGGCCTTCGGTTCGAAACTGAATTCCTTAAGCAGCTTCAGGTCCGTAAAATCTATTTTGCTCATGAAGACACCTCCTTCTTTCTGGCGGCCTCGGCCAGCTCAAAGGGCAGGCGGGAGGCGGGACTATCCTCCTTCTCTGCTATCTCCAGTGCATCTGCAGGACAGGTCTTTACGCAGGCTCCACATGCTATGCACTTAAAGGGATTGGGGTCACCGGGATAGTAGCGCATGGCTCCAATGGGGCAGACTGCCACGCAGGCAAGACATCCGACACAGAGCTTTTTATTGATCATCACAACGCCCTGGGAATTAACCGTGATAGCCTGGGTAGGACATTCGGCAACGCATTTCCGGCACTCCTGATCGCAGGCAACAACATGGAATTTACCCGGTCCCAGAGGGAAAACCTGTATGCGGGATTTCGCCGGATTTTCCTCTTTGAAATACATCCTGGAACAGGTAGCAATGCAGTTAAGGCATCCTATGCACTTGTCCTCATGCAGTTTAAGATACTTTATCACGACGGTGGACCTCCTTTTCATGTACAACCGAGATAACGGGAATGAAAGAATCAACCCGCATCGGTACATAGCAGATACTTGTTAAGTGCAGGTTGAATTATACCGGCAACTTGCCCTGCGAGCAATTCTTTATCTTTATGATTGTTGGGCATAAAGAGTTGCTTCCATGTCCTCCAGCCTTTCCGAAAGGAATGCCCTGGCGTCGAGGATCGCATTGTTGTAAACCTCTGATGAAATCTTCTTCGCAACGAAGTCAACAACCATTTCTCCCCGGAAAAGTGAAAGTTCCACCTCGCACTCCTCCTGCAGAAACCCCAGCAGTTCCCTGGTTATCTTTTCCCTGACCTCACCTTTCAATTCGGTACAAATCACCGTCATACACTCCAATCTCATGCTCTGCAATTAGTTGCAGCCAATATTGCTGAATGTGGACATTGACCCTCTCAGACCTTCAAGTATAAATCCTTTCAGGGTCATCAAAACGGATGGAGACAGAATGAAAACACTTGTCTTTGCAGTCATGGTCATCATTGCCGCGGGATGCTCGGAAGAAATACCCGCTGCGGACACCTCATCCGGGAATGTCATTCTTCAGATGAGCGGAAGTATCGGCGAGGAAGCAGGAAACGAACAATA
>CAZNFQ010000040.1:0-16888 GCA_964571965.1 uncultured bacterium
CTGAGAACCCTGAGATAGCCCTCTCGGGAACAGGACCATACGGAACCATAACCGAACAGGACATGGTAACCCTCCTTACAGCGGGTATGACCTACGGTGAACTTCAGCAGTTCGACAGTACTGCCCTTGGAAGCGTCGCGGGAAACTATCTGGGGCAGTGGCTTGCAAGGAGTATTCGAGATGATGTGGGCCTTGACGCTCTGCAGTTCTCACCTGACTTCTCTTCCGATACAACGTCCCTTGTGGTGAACGCAGGCAAATACGTGCTTCCTGATCTTTTCGTAAGTTATTCCAGTGACGTTTTCTCTTCCGATGCGGGAACCTTCAGCGCCCAGTACTTCATCAACAGGGATTTCTACCTGGAAGGCAGTACGAAAAGCACTCTCACAGGGAGTCATGATCCTTCACTTGAACTGCACTACACCTTCCGGTATTAGAAAAAAGGGGGACGCAGCTGCGCCCCCCCTTTTTCAGTCTGCGGTTATCTGGTGATGACCACTCTTCTGTTCACTGTTGTTCCCCGGGGGTCCGTTATCTTTGCCATGTAGATTCCCTGCGGGACATCTGATACATTCCACACCAGAGAGTGAGAACCGGCACAAAGCTCGTCTGTGTCGATCCTGTGAACGGCCCTTCCTGCAACATCGAAAATGCTGATGTTCACAGAACCTGCAGCTTCCAGTGTTACAGGGAAATAGATGGAAGCTGATGCAGGATTGGGATAGGGGCTGCCGATAAATCCTGAGGATATACCGCTTGTCATGCTCTCTATGGAAACACCGTTGATAACCCCCTCATAGGGAAGGGCGTTGTGGGAAGTTACCATGTATGTGATGTCATTCAGTGACCCGATAGGGTCGAAGGTCATGGTGACAGAACCGGTTGCACCTGTAAGCCCGGATACCCAGAGTCCACCGGAGTGTCGCATGCAGACCATGGCACCCTCAACGGGACCGTCGGCATCCGTTACGGTGAAGGTTGCGCTGGATGAGCCTGAGGGAAGGGTGTATGGGGCTGACACGGTGAGTGAATGGGGTACCTCTGTGCGCATATCCATGGTGGGATCGCCGAACCAGTGGAAAAGGTCCCACTCAGTTTCGGCCCTGTTGGTTGGGTAGGGGCACATTGGTGCCGAGGTTTCCATCTCTATCTTTCCGCACATGAGAGCCTGTCCGGTGAGGTAGTTACCCGTGGGGTCGGTGTAGAGAGCAGGCGGACTTGTATACTGGTCATTGAAGGACTTGTACAGCCCGTAACAGAGGTAGTCATTCCAGTAGGAGTAGCTTACTTCTGTGGCTGCCAGAACTCCCACGGCACCGCCCTCCATTTTGAAGAAGTTCTCCGCGAAGCAGTTCTCGCTGAACTTTCCGGTGAGGCAGTTGACGCTCATTACCATGGGGGTCATTTCTCCATTTGACAGTGCGGAGAGATTCGAGGTGTAGTACGCAGGGTCACCCCAGCCGGAAACGCTTCCATGGTCACGGTGCTGAACAAGGAAAACTCCTCCGTTGATGCTGGCGTTTATACCGGCTGCGTTGCCGTCCCATGTGATGTCCAGGGGGATCATCTGGCCTGCGCTGGGAAGATCGCTGCGATAGTAGTAAGGGGGAGAAGCGGATGTGTTCTTCACATATTCCCGCTGAACGGTCTTGCCGTAGATGTCCTGATAGGTGTCCCTTACTGTTTCGCAGGTGAAGCAGAACCATCTTTCAGCAACGTTGCTCGAAGAGCTTGTTGCCTGGAAATAGCCTGCACAGAGCACATTGCCCCAGAAGTCCGGGTCCATGAGGGGATCGAACTCCCACTTCATTATTTTTTCCTCGATAATGGGATAGTTGGATGTGCCCGTTACGAACCTTCCCGTGAATATGTCCGCCTGGTAGTCGCTGGCACCGTCCATGCATACGTATCTGTTGTCGCTGTACATACCCGTTGGCGCGCTGTAGCTGGTAATGTCCGGCTGATCCCCGACGAAGAGGATGAAGCTTGGGGGTACATCCCAGGTGGTGTAGGCGGTTTCTATGTAGCTCTTGATCTCGGACTGGTTCCAGGAACCGGCGGCAACGATCGCTGTGAGGTATCCCTGATTCATCTTCGCGTATATGAATTCATCCATCATCGTGTCCACGAAGTCGTCTCCCGCAAGGATCAGAAGGTCGGCGGCGGTAATGTCGTCAGCCTGTCTTCTGTTGTATGCCCGTACAGGTTCAGGGTTTGAAGATGAGACGATCCTGTTCGGCTCATCGATGAGTTCACTGTTGATCAGTGTTCTGAAGGTATTCGAAAAGAATCTGCTGTTAAGTCTTTCATCAAAGGCCAGAGCTTCACCGAACTCCACATGTACCCTCATCACAGGTGTAACCGTCAGAGTTCCGGTTTCTGCATTCCAGTGGAAGGGAAGAACGGTGAATTTTCCCATGGTGATTCCCCTGATGGTTCCGGTTCTGTCGAATTGGAGCTCCTGTGAGGGGTAAGAACCGCTTGTGTATGCCAGGGGATCGTAGGTGAAGGGTACAGGCTCATAACTGTTGTCAGCTGGTATCGGCTGCATGGGTGAGGGGTTGATCCCCTGAAGTACCACTGTTTCGGAAAGGGGCTCCACGGTGAAGGTGACATCACCATGGAGGGGTACTGCCGCCATGAATGATGCCTTGGGAAGTGTAGGTGCACCATTGTATTCGGCGTAGGGAGTCATTGATGGAACACCCAGTGAATTGAAAACCAGACCGTTCTGTATGAATGTCTGGTTGTTGAAACCGGGCAGGATGAGGTCTGCGGTAAAACCGGTTTCAGTTATCTCCACCACTTCCACAGAAGCATTGTTCAGGTCTGAAGTGCCGAAATCGATCCATTCCCCCGAGGCGGATGCCCACAGAAGAACACAGGTAATGATGCAGTATTTCACTATTCTCCTTTCATATGGAAAAAACATTGTATTGAAGAAAATATCAATACTCTGAGCCGTTTACAAGACATGGCAAAAATGCAAGTTGAATTATAAAAAAATATGTGACAATTACAGACAGAGGGAAGCCTGTTAAGCTTCCCTCTCTCTGGAAAATCGGTTTTACTCTACCTGGCTATTACTATCCTTCGGTTTGCCGAAGTGCCGTCAGGCATGGTGATTTTAGCGAAGTATAGACCGTCCGGGACCTGGCTCGAGTCCCATATCAGGGCGTGGTTCCCGGATGTAAGATCACCTGAGTCGATTGCTGTTACTGCTCTTCCCGAGATATCGAACACGGTGAGGTTAACTGAACCTGAGCCATCAATGGCAACCGGGAATGCAACCGAATATGCAGCGGGGTTCGGGTACGGAGAGCCTATGGAGACCTCTGCAATACCGGTGGTCATTTCCTGGATTCCAACCCCGTTCACCACACCCTGGTAGGGGAGAGCATTGTGGGCGGTGACCATGTATGTGATGTCGTTAAGTGAACCTATGGGGTCGAAGCTGAGAGTTACACTTCCCGATGCGTCTGTTTCACCGGAAACCCATAGACCGCTTTCGTGCTGAATGCAGACCATGGCACCGTCAACAGGACCGTCAGCTTCCGTTACGGTGAAGGTTGCGCTGGATGAGCCTGAGGGAAGGGTGTATGGGGCTGACACGGTGAGTGAATGGGGTACCTCTGTGCGCATATCCATGGTGGGATCGCCGAACCAGTGGAAAAGGTCCCACTCATCTTCAGCATAGCTCTCCCAGCTTCCGTAGGGGTTGAAAGGTGCTGCCGCCTGCATCTCAAGCTTGCCGTTAATAAGAGCCTGTCCCCCCAGGTAGTTTCCTCCGGGTTCCGTGTAGGTGAAAGGGGGGCTTGTATACTGGTCATTGAAGCTTTTGTATAAACCGTAACAGAAGTAGTCATTGAAGTAGCTGTAACTCACTTCCACCGCTGCTATTACTGCAACGGCGCCGCCCTCCATTTTGAAGAAGTTCTCTGCGAAGCAGTTCTCGCTGAACTTTCCGGTGAGGCAGTTGACGCTCATTACCATGGGGGTCATTTCTCCATTTGACAGTGCGGAGAGATTCGAGGTGTAGTACGCAGGGTCACCCCAGCCGGAAACGCTTCCATGGTCACGGTGCTGAACAAGGAAAACTCCTCCGTTGATGCTGGCGTTTATACCGGCTGCGTTGCCGTCCCATGTGATGTCCAGGGGGATCATCTGGCCTGCGCTGGGAAGATCGCTGCGATAGTAGTAAGGGGGAGAAGCGGATGTGTTCTTCACATATTCCCGCTGAACGGTCTTGCCGTAGATGTCCTGATAGGTGTCCCTTACTGTTTCGCAGGTGAAGCAGAACCATCTTTGAGCAATGTTGCTCGAAGAGCTTGTGGCCTGGAGATAGCCTGCACAGAGCACATTGCCCCAGAAATCCGCATCCATGAGGGGATCGAACTCCCACTTCATTATTTTTTCCTCGACAATTGGATAGTTTGCTGTGCCGGTTACGAAACGGCCATTGTATATGTCAGCCATATAATCGGATCCGTCTACACAGCAGTACCGGTTGTCTCCGTTCATGCCGTTGGCTGTGTACGGGGTCAGATCACCGGAATCTCCAACGAAGAGAATGAAGCTGGGTGGGATCTCCCAGTTGTCATAGGCATTCTGAATGTATTCGGCTATTTCGGTTTGTGTCCAGGAGCCGGCTTCCACAAGGGCGGTAAGGTAGCCCTGTTCCATTTTCTGGCTTACGAACGAGTCCATCATGGTGTCCACGAAGTCATCTCCGGCCATGATGAGCAGATCAGCCGCGGTTATGTCGTCTGCCTGCCTTCTGCTGTAAGCCTTTACAGGCTGCATGGAACCGCTTGAAACGGTTCTAACTGGTTCTCCAAGAATGTCGGCGTTAATGAAGGTCCTCTCAAAAGTGTCATTCCAGAATCTGCTGTGCAGTCTCTGGTCCATCTGGACTCCCCCTGCAAACTCAATTCTCACAACCAGTCTGGGAGCAGCGGAGAGGATACCTGTCTCTGAATTCCATCTCACGGGAGCAATGTTTATCCGGCCTGTATTGACACCTCTGAGTATGCCGTCATCGATCCAGGAAACCTGCTCACCGGGCAGAATTCCGTTGTAGGAGGTTGGATCCACCGTGAAAGGAATGGACTCGTAGCTGTTATCTGCCGGAATTGGCTGCATGGGAGCGGGAGTGTATTCGCCCAGTTCGATCCACTGGGCATCCTCTACGGTAATGCTGGAAATACCTCCCCGGGGTATGGCTGCCATGAAGGAAACTGACGGGATGGACGGATGGCCCTCCCCGGAAGTATTGGGAACGGCGCCGGGAATGGAGAGTTCATGGTAAACCGAACCTCCACGGAATATGGTGTTCACCTCGATTCCCGGGGTTGTCAGTTCCACCACCATGCCGGTTACCGTGGATTCGAGAACGTTGATCTCAGCCGACGGAATGCCGTCGATTCCAAAATCAACCCAGTCTGCAGCCGCAATTGCAGCCAGAAAAACGATTGGGAGGCAGTATTTCATTTCTGTCCTTTCAAATACTCAAGCGGGGGTTTTCATAATTCTATTCAGGATTTTAGCTTCGGGCAAGTCTTTTCATTTCAGGTTGGCAAATTATTTGCAGTTATACGCTATTTCAAGCAAAAGATTGCTTCAGGACAGTAGTGGACAGCTGAAGCTATATTTGCCATGTTGGCCTTGGAGGTGCGAAAATGGAAAAGATCATTTTACTGTTTGCCATTGCCGGTTGTGCCGCGGCCGGGTCGGTCTACATTGCAGAGTACCAGTACCAGGCTGACCTGAATGTCTATGTAACAGACTATGAATACCAGGCCGATGCCGTTGTCTGGGTGTGCGAATACGAATACCAGGCGGACGATGACGACTGTATCTGGTACTTCTGCGACTACGGTTACCAGTCAGATGTGATAATCCATTATGTGGATTACGAATATCAGGCGGACCTGAAGGTGTTTTTCTGCGATTACGAATACCAGGCAGGCTGGCAGGAACCTAATCCCTGGATGGAGAGGATGCACTGATTACCCACGATAAAGCCCATGAGTATTCGGGCCTGTCGGAAAAGGCTGAAGAGCTTCTTGGGAGCCAGGAGAGTCCGGTTCTGGACTTCAAGGAATCCGTAGGCGGTCTTTCCGCAGAGGACCTTGTGGCATTCGCAAACAGCGGTCCGGGGGGAACTGTACTTCTGGGGGTCCGTGAGAAGAAAGGTGTTAATGGCAGACAGGCAGCCGAGATAATAGGCTGCGAAATAAGCGATAAGGCAAAACTGTCGATTCTGGGCAAGGCGGCCAGCTGTGTACCTCCGGTGGAAGTCAGAGTGATCCTGGAAAACAGCGAGGGAGAGAAGCCTTTTCTAAGGATCGAGATACCCTCGGGGCCCGGAAAGCCCTACTGTACTTCCGGAGGCACCTACAAGATCAGGGGGGACGCCAGGAACGATCCCCTTACACCGGACAGGCTGCTTCAACTTTTCATGGATGCAGAGAACGAGAGATTCATCAAGAGGTTCAGCAGTGCCACCGAAGATCTGGAGAACAGTATCCTCGACGTGAAGAGCAGGCTTCTCCATGAAATGGAGGAAATATACACCCAGGTTGATCGTCTCCAGAATAATCTTGGCAAAGAAAAGTCCGAATAGTTTACAAATGATAAACAAACACTTGACAAATATGAAACCATCAAGTATCATATTGTAAATCAGTGGTCCAACAGGAAAGAGGTGAATCATGAACGATGAAAGAAAGAGAATACTTGAGATGGTTTCAGACGGAACGATTACTCCCTCTGAGGGAGCCAGGCTTCTGGAAGCTTTGGGGTCATCAGGTTTTGGCAGAGAGAGACCTGCAACACCTCGTAGGAAAAGCATAATAGATGCCAGTGCAATGCTTTCTGAAATCGGTCCCATGATACAGGAAACCATGGGAGACATTTTCAAAGGCACAAGGAAAACAGATCCATTGGATGGTATGGAGTTCCAGGAGACCGAGAACTACAGCGAGAAACTTCCCGAAGGGAATGACATAGTTATTCACGGTTCAATGAAGAAGGGAAAGCCCATCTCCATTCTCCTTATCAGGAGCAGTGACAATTTGCTTAAGGCTTCAGTTGAAGGCGGCGAGTCAGTGAGTTACTGCGAGAAAAACGGGAAGACGATCCTTCAGTGGAAGTCAGGTGACCTTACTGTAATGGTTCCGGACATCGCAGGATCCGTGCAGGTGGTATCGAAGGGTGGTTCCATACAGAGCAAGGGTGTAAGAGTACCTCTTACCCTGAATACCATGGGAGGGGGCGTCTCCATTCTTAATCCGGGTTCTTCCTTCTCAGCTAAAACAATGGGCGGTCAGCTGGACATTGCTCTGGACAGTTCATGGGATCAAAACTCAAAGGCGAAGAGCATGGGCGGCGGGGTAAACATATCCGTTGCAGGTGAAATTCCTGTTATAATTGATGCCAGCACACTTGGTGGAACCATCGATCCCGGTGATTCGAAGCATGAGATAGTCTCAAGTTCCGGCGGGAAGCGCGGCGGTTCCAGGATGTGCATCAGTTACGGTGATTCGGATAATGCGCCCAAGCTCTCAGTCAGTACAATGGGCGGAGACATAGTAGTTAAAGGAGAAAGCTGATGACCAAAACCGCAGCACCTTCTAGATGCCCTTCATGCAATGGAATTCTCCATCCGGTAAGATATGTCTGTTCCGATTGCGGAACGGAAGTCTCAGGTGACTTTTCCGTGTGTCCGTTCTGTTCACTGGACGGCGACAACAAAAGCCTTCTTGAACTGTTCCTTCTTGCAAGGGGCAATCTCAAGGCGGTGCAGAGGATGCTGGGAGTATCTTATCCAACCGCCAGAACCAGAATAGAGGAAATGTTCAATGCGCTTGAAGACCGCATGGCAGGTGAAGACAGGTCCATGAATGTTCTGGAGAAACTGCACAAGGGAGAGATAAGCGTGGAAGATGCCATCAACACCCTTGCCGGAAAAACCGGGGAATGATCGTGAAAAGAACCTTTTTTATTCTGACGATATTCTTCTGGGCCCTCTCATGCAGAATGGTGAACATCAGCAACGATCTGCTTGAGACAAGGAGCGAAGAGCACTTTCTCAACCACCGGGGAATCTTGAGTTTCAACAACACCAACGGAGACCTGAATCTTTCAGAATGGGATAACGATTTCATTCAGGTGGAAACAACCATCTACGGTGATTCCGCCAGGGGAATTCCCCCGGGTCTGCACATTCTCACAGAGGAACTGGAAGATGCACTGAGCTACACGGTGGAGTATCCCGGCGGTCCTGCATACGTATCCGTGGATTTCGACGTAAAAGTTCCAGCCCGTTCTGATTACAGGCTGAATGTGGTGACAGTCAATGGTGAAACGGCAATCGACGCAGACCTTATGGCATTTGTCGAGTCGGTCAATGGAGATATAATGGTTAAAGCCCTGTCCTCTCCCGGGCTTTTCACCGTTAACGGCGACATCACTGCAGCTCTTGAACAGCAGATAGAAGATTTTGCAGTTGAAACGGTGAACGGAGACATCTGCATCGAGTTATCGAAGGAACTCGACCTGGTCCTGGAGACAATGAACGGCGACATCACTGTGGACGGATCAAGTTACGATAAGGACGTTACCATTATTGGAGATTCAGATGCATCAGCGGCTCTGAAAACCCTGAATGGCGACATAGATGTACAGAGGATTGACTGAACAGCTTCCCACGCTGGCAAGCCCGGGGAGTGTAAACTGAACCGGTGGTTACCATGTGAATCCATTTGAGAAAGATCTTCTTGATCAACTTAGTCACGGTTTTCTGAAGCTTGATCAGAACCTTGTGATCGTTTACGCTAATGCTGCGGTTCTTTCAATGCTCGATGCATCTACCGATGACCTTTACAATATGCCTTTCCCCAGACTGACCGCCCGTTCAGGAATAGTATTCGATCCAGTGGTTCTGCATAACAAGGCTGTTCACGTTCTCAGCATGCATTCCTTTTCAGGCAAACGGGTTTTTTTGGAGTTTTCCTTCTCTTCCCTTGTGGATAGGAAGGCTGAATTCAGCGGTTATGCCGTTCTCATCCGTGACGTCACAGGGAAGACGTGGCAAATGGAACAGCTTACAGCAGGAATGGAAGCATACAGGGGAAGAGCTTCCAGCTGCGCCGACTGGTTCTGGGAAACCGATACAGAGGGAACCTTTACTTTCGTCAGTGAAGAAGTTACAGAT
Organism: uncultured bacterium; assembly: GCA_964571965.1. Taxonomy (GTDB): domain Bacteria; phylum Fermentibacterota; class Fermentibacteria; order Fermentibacterales; family JCC-6; genus Sabulitectum. Next base: position 9,218 of record CAZNFQ010000040.1, read on the forward strand.
CACACCGGCTACGCTCCCGAAGATCTTTTCGGACGAACACCCTTCGAGTTCATGTCTGAGGAAGAAGGAACCAGGGTAGCTTCACTTTTCAGCCGTTATGCCGCAAGCGGAGTACCCTTCAGTAATCTGCTTAACGAGATCATAACAAAAACCGGTACCAGGAGACTCATTTCAACAAGCGGCACCGTGGTGTTTGACAAGGACGGCAACCTTAAGGGATATCGGGGCTGCAACCGTGATGTCACCGGAGAAGTTGAATCCAGAAGGAGACTCAGAAGAAACCTTGAAGAAACGTTGGAGGTTTTCAATGAAATGCCTGTGGGATTGGTGGTAATCGACGAAGACCAAAGAATTCTCCAGGCGAACAGAACGGCATGCAATATGGCGGGATTACCCGCCGGAGAGATATCAGGAAGGATCAGCCGCGAGGTTTTCTGCACAGACTGTGATGGTGAATGCCAGACGGCCTATGGCTCAGGAAAAACCTTTCACTGCAGATCTATCATGACTGCATTAGACGGGAAAAGCATACCTGTTCTCTATACCACAGCTCCACTTCCGGGTTCTTCCGGACAGAGATTCCTTAAGGTTATTACCGATCTCTCAAAGATAGAGAACGAGATAGATGAACTCACTGCCTCCAATACCACATTCCGAAAACAGCTTCAGGCCTTAAGCGAATCAAGCATCAAAATGAAGGCAGCGGTCTCCGGACGGAGAAATCTCCACTGGAGTATTTTCCGGGAAGCCATGGATGCCCTTGGCGGTGTGGCAGGGTATGTGGACATCATATCCGCATCGGCGCCGGATGACCCTTCTTTACAGCTTCTCAGGTACCATGTCTGCGGACTTTCCGAAGCCCTTGACTCAATGAGGAACCACTTTGACTCCTCGGCGGAAACATTCACACAGGAAGAGGAGGATTTCCTCATTTCTTCATTCCTTGAGAAAACCCTGGCATCCTTCAGGATCTCCACCGCAGGAGATGGAATACAGCTTAGAACTGAGTACACGGAGTCATCAGAGCTTAAAGGACCCGTAAGGGGCATTAGAACTATTCTTACCGGGCTTCTCAGCCTTGCGGAACCTTCTTCTGAGGTTTTTCTGGGTGCCTGCGAAACAATGGACGGCACCGATCTGTCCGGACTCAGAATCTCAATTACAATTTCCAGGTTCAAGGGGGACTTGTCAGAAGGACCTGAGGGGAATCCAACCGGTAATGAAGGCAATAAGGCTATACTTGCCCAGTGCGGAGAATACGCGGCTCTTCTTGGCTCTGAACTGTTTACGGAGGAGCTTCATAACGGGGGAATACGAATATGGGCTGATTTTCCCGTTTCTGCGGCAAACCGGGGCAGAATGAACGAAGGAGAGCTGGAAAACATAAGAACGATAGTGTTTTCAGAAGACCGGACTCAGGCAGAACTTTTTCGATCAATGCTGGAGAAGGCTGGATTCAGAACAACGAAGGTAACTGATCCGGAATCCATGAAAACCGTTTTTGCCGGCTGTGGAATTGATGATTCCGAGAATGTATGTCTGCTTATAGATGCAGACTGCTGCGATTTCAATGAACTAGTTTCAAGGGTCCCGGTGGGGGAAGATCGTCCCCGAAGCGGTCAGACCAGGTGGATTCTCGTCACCTCAAGGATCAGATCCGGGGATGTGGGCCGTTTCTCATCCGCAGGCTGCAGTGCTCTTCTTCTTAAACCTGTCAGACTCGGCAGACTGACAAAGTGCATTTCCCGTGTGTTCAGCGCTCCCCGCGGTTCATCTTTCACGACGGACTATTCCTTCTAGACCTTCCCGCCAATTCATCTCTTTCTGCAGCGGGCCGCCTGTGGTATTATTCGGATGCACTGATTCAACCATCAGAAGATTGAGAGAATAGATGTTTTTCAGACCTGTCTGCCTTGTTTTCACACTTGCGGCACTTGCTTCAGCCGGGATCCCGGAAGGTTATTACGACCCGGCGGAGGGTCTTTCCGGAGAGGCTCTTCAATGGGCCCTTCACGGTATCATCGACAACCATGATCCTGTGAGTTACGACTACATCTGGACTGCCTTTTACACCACCGACAACATATACGGAAACAAGGTATGGGACATGTACTCGGACATTCCGGGGGGGACGCCTCCGTATCTCTATACCCTCGGAGATGACCAGGGGGGCTCAGCCTCAGGTGAAGGAGAAGGCTACAACCGAGAGCACAGCTGGCCCAAGAGCTGGTTTGGTGACAGTTCCCCCATGAATACCGATCTGTTCCACATAATTCCCACAGACATTTATGTGAACAACAGAAGGGGTAATTATCCTTACGCCGAAGTTGGCAGTGCCACCTGGACCTCCATGAACGGCAGCAGACTGGGCAGTTCATCCACCCCGGGATACAGCGGAACCGCCTTCGAACCAATAGACGGTTACAAAGGAGACCTGGCCAGGAATTATTTCTACATGGCAACACGGTACAAAGGCGAGGATTCCGGATGGCCGGGAAGTCCCATGACAGACGGGGCTGATCTTGAAGACTGGGCGGTGGACCTTCTTCTGGAGTGGCATCTGAATGATCCCGTCAGCGATAAGGAGATTGAGCGAAACGACGCTGTTTACGCCATTCAGGAAAACAGGAACCCCTTCATCGACCACCCCGAATACGCCCAGATGATTTACGATCCCTCTTCAGGTATTGAGGGCAGTGGTTCCGGAGAAGGTATCGATCTGTCATGCTTCCCCAATCCGTCATCCGGCGCAGTCACCATTAAAGCCTCCCATCCTTTTCCCGTTGCCTGTATTCTGATGATACATGACATTTCAGGCAGAGTGATAAACGACCTCACAGGCTCTCTATCCGGGAATGCCGATCAGAACACGATCACATGGAGCGGAACCCATGCAGATGGTTCCAGAGTTTCACCGGGGGTTTATTTTGCCGTGCTGAGAACAGGCACCGGCACCGGTCGGGCTGTTCCTCTTCTTCTGCTGGAATAAGCTTTAGAATCGGTTGCAGAAGCAGGGCAGGGTCTGCATCAGGCAGAATTTACCATGTCTTTCCCGGTGTTTTTGTGTTCAGTTTCAGCATGTGTGCAAACACTGATATGTGACTGGCTACAGACCGATGCCAATACCGAAAGACCCTATCGGATGGTCACTGCCATTGCCTGCAATGTGTCTGTAGTATCCTGCAGTGACCACAAAGTATCTCAGCCCGAGCCTGGATTCCAACCCTGCAAAGGTCTGACCCGCTTGAACTCCTCCCCATGGATCGTACCAGGTCCTGAGCAGGGAAGCTGTTACATCCATGGAAGTCATTGGTATGAATAGATTGAAAGCTGATCTGAATCCCAGATGAACCTTCCCCCCGCATATTCCCGGTTCCACCCGGACAACCAGACCCGAGGAAGATCCGAAAGCAGTGAACGCATCTGCTCCACACCAACCAAGTGAGATCGCTATTCGCTGGGGTGTGGTAACCTGAACGCTGCCTGTTGGTGAATAACCTGCAACCGGAGAAACAAGGAAAATTAGCAGCAGGAATTGCTTCAGTGAAGAAATCATGATACCCCTCCTTTTAGGGAAAAAGCCCCGGGGCAATGCTGCGTGATTCGCCGGAGTCCAGTGCTGGTCGCATCCCTGCAGGGGATAAGGTCACAGGTATCCCAGATCCCGAAGCACGGATTCCACTGCTTCACGGTCCGCGATCCGTGCCGGCATGAATGATGGCGTGCTCCAGTACATCAGCACCGAGTCCACCAGGTCACTGTCCGGCGGAAGGGGCTGATACTCGAAGGGGTCCGAAGAGATGTCGTACATGGATGAAGAGTTGTTCTCGACGTTCCAGATAAGCTTCCTGTTTCCCATGGTTACCGAAGCGGTGATATCCGGGATCAGGCTGTTCACGTTACTGGCCGGGACAGCTCTGGAAGGAACTCCCGGAGAGAGAATGGAATGTCCGTGAAGGTATTCCGGCTGTTCGAGAGATGCGATCTCCATGATTGTAGGCAGAATATCAAGCTGGCATCTCAGTGTGTTGTCCACAGAATCCGCCGGAATCTCCGGTCCTGTGATAACAAGGGGAACGTGTACTATTTCCCGGTGCATGGTATATCCATGGCCCACGCCCCCATGTTCCAGAAATTCTTCCCCATGGTCGGCGGTGACGATGATAATGGTGTTCTCATCCATTCCGGTTTCCCTGAGAAGAGCAAAAAGTCTTGCAATCTGTGAATCGGTCCATGCTATTTCACCGTCGTAAAGTCCTGTGAGGTGCTCAAGGTTCTCCCTGGAATGGTCCAGGGATCCATCTGGATTAGCAAGCCACCAGTTGATCCCGAGGCTGCCCGATGGGGTGAAGAACGTATCGTAAGGGGCGGGAGGATCGTAGGGATCATGGGGGTCAAAAAGATGAAGACCCAGGAAGAAGGGATCCGATCCGTCCAGTCCCGATATCCAGTCTATGGCCTCATCCACAGACACGCCTGCCCTGCCGTCTCCCAGCCAATCACAGGAAAAGCCATCGAAACCCCTGTTAAAGCCGAACTGCTCGGACAGCAGGTAGATGTTGAAGATACCCATTGTGGTGTATCCTCGCTGTTTCAGGAACAGGGGGATTGTAGTGATGCTGTTGTTCATGGCATAGACGGTGTTTCCCCGGCGACCGGCACCGTGTTCCCGCACATTCAACCCGGTGTATATGCTTGTAATGGCCGGAAGAGTCCAGGATGACTGCCCCTGTACGTTAAGGCAGGTGATGCCGGTTCTGGCGAGACTGTCTATGGTGGGGCTTGTATTCCTTTCATATCCGTAACAGCCAAGATGATCGGCTCTAAGTGTATCTATGATTATCAGAACTATGTTCGGCTGTTTTTCGCCTCCGCAGCCGGATGAAAAGACAACCGGTAAAAGAAGCGCCAGCAGTATCAGGTTACTCTTAAAGTTCATTGAAACTACTCCAGTAATTCAATTGGAAAGTCATCTTATATAAACCATTCTTTCGTCACCAACCACAAGGGGGTCATGGATTCGGAACATCATTTTTCGCTATGGAGAAGGCGAAGTAATACCAGAAGAATCTAACAATCTCGTAGTTGGAGAATGAGTCGATCAGTTCGGCATGCATGATGGAATCAACAACCGCATCAAGGCCGGGATCTTCATTTCTGCGCTGTTCAAGAAGGGCTCCGACCCTGTGGCAGTCCATTTCGTTCTCTATGGAATCGAACTCCAGGAGCACCTCTTCAGGCAGGGCTCCCCTGAAGGAGTCCAGCCTGGCCTGCCTGCTCTCCAGACGCGATTCTCCGCAGCCGAGGTACACCGTTAAAAAAGCCAGGAAAAAAAACAAAACCGCACTTCCTGAGAATTTCAATGGCTTCATGGCGGTCCGTTCATTGTTGTAATGCCCAGTATGTTCTCCATTCCATCAGAATACCTGCTGAAGGTTTTCAATTCAGGGGTCTCTGTTGATAAACTGATACACAGCGTTCACGGCATCATCGGATTCAGCGCATTCCAGTGCTTTGGACAGGGCAGCATTCCTGGCTGCAGCATCATCCTCCTGAACTGATCTTAATACCCACATCTCTGCAAGCATGTCTCCCGCCATGGATTCAGAGTACTCAAAGTTATCGGAGAAAACGTCATATTCACTCCAGTCAAGCCTGTTCCCCTCCACGCTGAAAAGAAGACCTGACGGAGGAAGGCTTCCCCAGGTACCGGTTGCGTAAACGTACCTTCCGGCGATCTCCGGGGGTACCTGCCCGATGGGACCGTAGAAAAGGCTGAAGGGATAAACCAGTCCGGTCCTGTCAACTGCAAGAAGATCCGGCCGCCTGTCTTCAGCCTCGGTAAGATAAGCGCAGTAGTATGAAGTTCCTCCGGTAATGCAGATGACACGTTCGAAGGGTACACCACGCATCAGGTCCGATGTTATGGTCTGCATGGCGTTTTCCCTCCTGTCCCAGCTGAGCAGTATTCCTGAAACCGCCGATGCGAAAATGGCTGAGATCAGCAGTAATCCAGTTACCATCCGCTTTTTTTCACTGAAACGCTGAATTCCTGAACCGGCAACTATGGATAGCGGCAGCAGCAGCATCCATGAATAGGAATCCGCATCGGGAATGTTATAGAGTAAGAACACCAGAAGAACACCTGCGATCGTGAGTACCGTTCTTTTTCCGAATTTCCCGCAAATACATATCAGAAGAAGAATTATGGCAGTCACGGGACCGATGGCTGTTAACAGGCTGGTTATTCCGGAAAGCGAAGGCGATGAAACTCTTCCTTCGTACATCATGAAATAGTCCAAAATTTCTCTTAAGTCTCCGGGTGCCCCATAATGCATTACGGATGCCGATTTAGCCCGAAGGGGTACGTAGAGCCACATGGTTGCAGGCAGAAGTCCCAGGGGCCAGTATTTAAGCCACTTTTTACCGACAACCAGCGGAAACAGAAAGACAGAAAGGGGATGACCTCCGAAAACGGACATCCCGAAGGCATATGGTCCTGATCTGCTGTTCCTTGAAGCAATGGCAACGGATGCCAGGAGGAGGGACAGCCCATGCACCTCAAGAATGTTCAGTTGGGAAAAAACCGGACCGGAAAATATGAGCAGCATTGAACCCGCAGCTGCAGGAAAGGTTTTCAGGCTATAGCTTTTCAGGGCGAAATAGACAGCTCCCGCTGCCAATCCCGAAATGAGACAGTTGAAAATCCTGAGTTCGTTGTAACTTCTTCCTCCGCTTATCCTCAGCAGCCACATGAAAAGCGGGTATCCAGGTGAATGGGGTATCTCCAGCCTCTGACCTGCCACTGCCAGTTCAGCACCATCCATGGCATCGAAGGTTCCCGGGCCGCTGAATACGCACAGAACACAGACGATGACCGTGAGCGTAAGGGCAGCAGTGATGTTCCCGCCGATTTTTCTGACCGCCTTTCCGATTAGCGCAGGATCTAAAATATCAAATTATGAATCCTCCGTGTGGCTGAATATTGCAGAAGAAACCACGCTGAACCATAGAGCTGCCAGTCATTTTAAAAGGGTCAGGTATCTGGAACAGGAGAATTCGCCTGTATTCAGAACCACCGGGTATGGTCCCTGATGGAGATCTTCCAGGGTAATAAGAGGTGGATGAAGATGTTTCCTGCTGTTCAGCCGTGAAGCATCATCATAAGTCTGAAGTCAGTTCACGCCTTATGGCAAGGCCCTCTAAATACACTCCTTACATGGAAGGCGTACAATATCTGCTGTTTTTTTCATACTCTTTCGCTATGGATTATGAACGGGGTTGTCCCTCTGCCGGATTCTATTCCAGAATTTACCGTTTGGAGTCTCATGGAAAATATCTGTTCCAGTATCGAATTGCTGATACTCAATGTCGAGGATAGGAATAAGGTAGATCAGATAGCAGGCAGGTTATTGAAATCCGTTAACAGACCCTTCTTAATCAAGGGTGAATCCATCCGGATATCGTTGAGCATGGGAATAGCCTTGTATCCCGATGATGGCGAGAGCAAAGAAGAACTGCTCGGTAAAACTGACCAGGCAATGTATGAATGCAAGAAAAAAGGAAGAAACTGCTACTGCTTCTTCAAAGATGAATGAAGTGAGCAGACCGGAGCTTTCCTGGAACTGCATGGGTATTCCCTTCTGGCGACCCCAACGATAAAAAGTTCGA
>CAZNFQ010000041.1:0-16754 GCA_964571965.1 uncultured bacterium
AGCATCACGCAATAGTGATGGCATGCAACATAAGAAACCCCCTCAGTGCCCTTGGAATTCTCAAAGCCGCCAAAAAAGCCGACAGTTTCGTTCTTCTTGAACTGGCAAAATCCGAAGCCGGCTATACCGGGGTAACCTATGACAACCTTCCCGAGCTGGCCATGCACTATTCAAGCCTGCTGGGCGACGGAGTGGTCTATTCACTGCATATGGACCACTTCGCCATCAAGTCTCCCGGGGATCTCACCGGTGCTCTGAAAACCGTGCCGGAAGCTATCTCGAAGGGATGGACCTCCGTTGCCATAGACGCCTCCCACAACCACGACTGGAAGAACCTGATGTACACCCGTGACCTTGCCATGCATATCCCTCCATACATCGGCCTTGAAACCGAAGTGGGTGAGATCAAGGGCGCAGGGGTACTCACCACCGTGGAAGAGGCCGAGTACTACATAGGAGGTCTCAACTCCTGGGGTGTCTTCCCGGACTATCTTGCAATAAGCAACGGTTCCAAACACGGCACATACGATACATCCTCAGGTGAGGACGAAGGCATAGACCTGAAGAGAACGGGAGAAATTGCAGAAGCCATTTCCCGTTACGGGGTAACCATAGCCCAGCACGGGATCAGCGGAACACCTCTGGACAAGGTGGGCCACTTCAGGGAATACGGAATAAACAAAGGGAATGTGGGAACTCTCTGGCAGAACATTGTTTTCGGACTGGAGATGGACCCGGACAGCGGAAACGCAGTCATGGACGGCGGCAGCTATGTAAAACGTCCTGATCTGGGCATTCCCATCGAGCTGTGGAACAGGATGGTTGCGGAGGGGGATTCCAGGGGTTTCGCCAGAAATTCCGGTGACTACAAGAAACTGAACCTTCCCTTCCACGCAGAGATAATGGCTCTTCCCGCCCGGTACAGGAACAGGATCGTAGATGAAACGGAGAGGTGGGCCCTTCGTTTCTTCGAGGCCTTCGGGTCATCCGGTCTCGGTACCAAAGTTATAGAAATGATAAGCAATAGGGGCGACTGGAACTCAACACCGGAAAGAAGAATAGTAGCTGAAAGAGGCTGTTCCACCGCTGAGAACGCCCCGGACCGCGGAGAAACCGACAACGACGGGAAGGACTATTCTGACTGATTCAAAGGAAGAGACCATTGCAGGTGTAAGGATCCTCGATCCTTCCACCGGTACCGACAGGATCGTCGATGTATCCATCAGGGATGGCCTTCTTCAGAGCATAGACCCTCCTTCGGGGGAGCCCTCCGGGCTCTGGATGCTGCCTGGAATAGTAGACATGCACGTACACCTTCGTGTTCCCGGCGGTGAGGAGTCGGAAACCTTCCTCACCGGCCTCCGGGCGGCGGTGGCAGGCGGAGTGGTTACACTGGGAATGATGCCCAATACGGAACCGCCGCTGGATGTGATCGAAGACACCGTGAAGCTTACCGCCCGGGCCAACGAACTGGGGCTGTCCCATGTGCACCCGGTGCCATGTGCAACAAAGGGGCGAAGGGGAAAGGAATGCGTTGACCTGAAAGGGTTTTCTCAGCTGGGGATAAAGGCCTTTTCCGACGACGGCAGCCCCGTGGCTTCCAACGAGGTTCTTCTTCGGGTCTATCATGCTCTGTCGGATTTTTCCGGAACCCTCATAGAGCACCCTGAGGTTCCCGAACTGGCATCCGGCGGAGCCGTGAACCTTGGAGAGGCATCCAGAATAACCGGTGCCGTGGGAATTCCTGAGAGTGCCGAATATGAGGATGTAAGAAGATGCATTGAGATACTGGAAGCTTCCGGTTCAAAGGCTAAGCTGCACCTTACTCATCTGTCGTCTCCTGAGAGTGTGAAACTGGTTCATGAAGCTTATTCAAGGGGGCTTCAGGTTACCTGCGACGTAACCCCTCACCACCTGGCCCTTAACGAGCAGGATCTCATCGAGCTGGGCCCGATTGCAAAGATGAACCCGCCTCTCAGGTCGGAAAAAAGCAGGGATGAACTTGTGGAACTTGTTAAGAGGGGCTGGGTAACCGCCGTTGCAAGCGATCACGCTCCACATCCCGAGAGCGCCAAGAAAAAACCCCTTCAGGAAGCTTCCTTCGGAATAACAGGGCTTGAAACACTTCTTCCAGTTACAGTTGACATACTTGTTAACGAAGGGGGAATGGAACCACTGGAAGTGGTGAGCATGCTCACTTCGAAACCGGCGGGAATTCTGGGTACACCATTCCACGGGCTGACCCCAGGACTTCCCTGCAGCATGGTTCTTTTCGACCCCGAAGATGTCTGGACCTATCGCACGACACTTTCCAAATCTTCCAACTCACCTCTTCTGGGGCGTGAAATGAAAGGCAGAGTGTTAAGGGTATGGATCGGAAAAGAAGTATACAGGGAGGGCCGTTTTGTATAGAGTCCTTCTGATCGCTGTGATTCTTCTTGCCTCAGGCTGCGCCTACTACAACACATTTTACAATGCCAGGAAGAGTTATACCGAAGCCCTTGAATACGCCAGGGAGAACCCTGACGACCCGGCATACCATGAAAAGGAGCTTCTTGACGCTGCCATAGAGGGAGCAGGCCGGGTTCTTGCCCGTTACCCGGACAGCAGATGGGTGGATGACGCCCAGCTTCTTCTTGGAGACGCCCTTCTTCTCAGGGGTATGAGAACCCTGGTGGGCAGCGGAAGAAGTGATTTCGAACAGGCTGTCATGTCCTATTCTTCATCCATAGTGATGACAGAGAGCCAGGAGATAACGGACAGGGCCAGACTGGGCCTTGGAAAGGCATCAATGATGCTGCAGCGATACAACGATGCAGCAGCTGCATTCTCACAGGTTTCCCCAAGGAACCAGTTCAGGTATGCCACAAGCAGGCTCCTGCTTTGTGAAGCTTATCTGCAGGCAGGTGAACCGGAGCTGGCAATGGCGGTTCATGATACCCTCACCCCTTCCGGAGGCGACAGTCTGGAAGCCGAGTACTACATCACCGGTGGAAGAATACTTACTTCGCTTGGAATGGCAGACAGCGGAGCGGTGTACGCTCTTCGTGCCACAGACGTTATAAGCAGGGGTGATGTTTTTTACAGAGCCCTCGTTACAGCTGCCGAAAGCTACATAGAAGCTGGAATGCCCGGCATGGCATCCGAAGAGCTGAACCGTCTTCTGCAGGGTTACAGATCCGACAGGGAAATGGCTGATATTTCCCTGCTGAAGGGAAGAGCAGACGAACTTGCAGGTGATACCACTGCAGCCCTTGCAGCTTTTCTGGATGCGGCGGAACTGGACGGGTACAGGGAGACCGGAGCAGAAGCTCTTTTCAGGAGAGCCATCCTCCTTGAGAGGGGAGAAAGATACGACGAGGCGCTGGAGACCCTTCTCGAATGCTCTTCCAGACCCGGTGACTTCATGTGGCTGCGAATAGCCGCCAACAGGTACAGAGATCTTCAGCTGTACAGAACCTATTCAGACAGTGCCGGCACATCTTCGGGCGACAGGGCAATCCGGTTCAGCATGCTGGCCGCGGAGAAGAGGCTTGATCTTTACGGACTCGACCAGACCGTAGTTGAGGAACTGGAGGAAATATCAGGTTCCGGACACATTCTGTTCGCTCCCATGGCTGAAGTTATTCTTGCGGAAAACGGAGGGATCGATCCTGATTCCATCCGGGAGATATACACTGCTGTAATAATGCAGATACCCGGAAGTGATCTTGCAGGGAAACTGGAGGTGTTTCTCGGCGTTCCGCCATCACCTTTGGCAGGCACAAGGCCTTCGGCTGTGCTGGAAAACGCCTGGGATCTCATGGATGAAAAAAGGTGGGAGGAAGCCTGGGAGATCCTGGATGAGCTTCTTGAATCCCCATTCAGTTACGAGGTAAGAGCGGAAGCTCTCTGGGCGGCCTACACCGCATCTGAAAGCGCCAGGATGGATCCCGGTCTGGTGAACGACTATCTCAGGGAGCTGACAACGGAATATCCTGAAACACCACAGGGGCTGGAGGCTGCTCTGAGAAGGGCCGAGGGTCTGGATACCGGGGAAGATCCCGGAGGGGGAGAAGAGGAGTGAGTGTTAAAACCAGTGACACGATCTATGAAATTACCCGCCATATGGAGATCCTTCCCGGGGTTTACAGAACTTTCTTCCGTTATCCCCGGGGGGCACCGCAACCCCTGCCCGGGCAGTTCGTACAGATCGAACCGTCTCCGGGGCTTTTTCCACTCACCAGAAGACCCTTTACCGTCAACAGGGCCGACGGCGAAGGTTTCGAGGTTATTTTCGATGTTGTAGGCAGGGGCACGGCGGTTCTTTCCGGTCTTGAGAAGGGTTCAGCCGTCAGGATTCTCGGTCCACTTGGCAGAGGGTGGAACACCGCCGAACCGGGAGATTGGCTTCTTATCGGGGGCGGTCTTGGTGCTGCGGGATTCCAGTATCTGCTGGAAACGGTTCAATGCAGCCGAATAGTAATGGGAGCTTCTTCGGCAAGCAGGCTTCTTCCACTGGAGTGCAGCTGCGAGGTTCTGGTTGCAACGGAAGACGGCTCCAGGGGAAGTAAGGGTCTGGTCACCGATGTCCTCAGCCCGGAAATCTTTTCTTCAGCCGGCCATATAGCCATTTGCGGTCCCGTGGCCATGATGCGCGCGGTGTGGGAAAAGATACCCGATGAGCACCGGAACAGGGTGCAGGTTTCCACCGAAAGCCGGATGGGCTGCGGCTGGGGAGTGTGCGAGGGATGTTCCATACCTGTGGTTGAAAACGGTTACAGAAAGTGCTGCACGGACGGTCCTGTATTCCCGGGGAACCTCATCGACTGGGAACGGTGGAAGGAGGCAGGGCTATGAGTTATCCCCCTTCACTGAACAGAAAAATGTGGGGCATGAGTTTTCCCTCTCCCATAATGCTCGCCTCTGGAACCGCCGGCTTCGGAAGGGAGCTTCTGGATCTCGGCTGCCTGAAGGACACCGGAGCAGTTGTATCCAAGGCCGTTACACTTCTTCCCAGAGCCGGGAACCCTCCTCCCAGAGTTCTGGAGACCCCTCTTGGTCTTCTCAATTCCATAGGTCTTGCCAACCCGGGTTCGAAATACGTTCTCGAAGAAATCCTTCCCGGTCTGGAAGATCTTCCATGTCCGCTTATCATTAATGTTGCAGGGGAAACGGTGGAAGAGTTTGCCGGGGTGGTTGAGGTCCTTGAGAGTTCGTCCCTTCATTTGGGATATGAAGTGAATGTTTCCTGCCCGAATGTTGCCGCCGGGGGTCGTGCCTTCGGCGTTGAGCCGGAAACGGTGGAAAGGGTTGCAAAAAGTGTAGCAGAGGTTACGGACAGACCCTTTTCCGTTAAACTTACCCCCAACGGAGGAGACATAGTGGAGGCGGCTATGGCTGCAGAGGCGGGGGGGGCCAAGGCCGTTACTGTCTGCAACACCTTCCTGGGCATGTATATGAACTGGCGGAGCGGGGAAACGGTTCTGAAAAGAAAGGTTGCGGGATACACGTCACCAGCCCTTCTTCCCCTGGTTGTTGCCAGGGTATGGCAGGTGGCAGACCGTGTATCCGTTCCGGTTATCAGTTCCGGAGGCGTTTCATGCGGTGATGACGTTCTGCAGCTTCTTGCCGCCGGAGCTGAAATGGTTCAGGTGGGAACCAGACTCATGAGGAGACCATGGGCGTCATCGGAGCTCATGGGGGAAATGACCTCGCTTCTGGCAGAATGAAAAGGACAGCCCCGGGAGCGGCTGCAATTCTTCTTTTCCTTCAGGGCTGTTCACTGGTTTCTTCCCCGGTTTACGTTTATAGAGGTGTTCCAGCATCGGTTTCAGTGGTTTCCGGCTTCGTTCAGAGGGGTACTGCATCATGGTACGGAGTTCCCTTTCACGGAAGACAGACGGCCAGCGGTGAGATCTATGACATGAACGGAATGACCTGTGCCCACAGAACCCTGCCCTTCGGAACGGTTCTTCTTGTAACTAATCTTGATAACGGAAAGACGGCAACAGTGCGGGTTACCGATCGGGGGCCTTATGTTTCAGGGAGGATCGTGGACCTTTCCAGGGGGGCTGCTTCTTCCCTGGGAATGCTTGATACCGGAACCGCACAGGTTGAACTGAAGGTGGTCAGTAATGATTGATACGAAGATATGGGTAGCTCTCACAAGCGATTGCGGCAAAGATGCCAGGGGAATGATCGCCCCTTTGAAGGGGCTGCCGGTGGGAGTTAAGATAGGGCTTGAACTTTTCGTTCGAGAGGGACCGGGCATAGTCGAAACATTCAGGGAAATGGGATTTCCCGTTTTCCTGGACCTGAAATTTCACGACATCCCCTACACTGTTGCAGGAGCCGTTAAGTCAGCCTGCGGTCTTCACCCGGAGATTGTTAACGTTCACGCTTCGGGAGGCCGGGCCATGATGGAGGCTGCAGCCGAAGCCTGTACCCCTGGAACCAGGGTCATTGCCGTTACGGTACTGACAAGCATGGACGAAAGTGACCTGAAACTGCTGGGTTCCACAGGGACACCTCTTTCAGTGGTTGGAAGCCTTGCCCGGGCAGCTATGGAATCAGGCCTTCACGGGGTTGTATGTTCTCCCCTGGAGGCTGCTTCCGTTCGGGCAGGGACATCCTCTGAGTTTCTCATCGTTACCCCGGGGGTAAGACCGGCGGGTTCGAAGATTTCCGATCAGAAGCGGGTAATGACGCCGGGCGAAGCCATAAGAGCCGGGGCTACATCGCTGGTGGTGGGCAGACCCATAACATCTGCCCCGGATCCGGCTGATGCCGCGGGCAAAATACTTGAAGAGATAGAGAAAGCTCTGAACTAACACATGAAACCGCTTCTCCGCGCAGCGGTTGCAGCCGCGCTTCCCCTGATCCTGGTGGTGGCAGTGCGCGCCGTCATTATACAGCAGGTAAAGTCCAGGCTTCATGAAGTGGATCCCGTTGCCTCTTTCCATGGTATTTCCCTTTCAGCAGATGCCATCTTCCTGGACGGCCTTTCCATGCCCGGTAAGGGACTGGATGCTGACAGTGTATGGATAACCCTGGAGGGACTTCCCTTCAGCCCCGCCGCCTCTTCCGTTGTGATCAAAGGGGGTTCCCTGGTTCTCCGGAACGGGGATAACCATGAGGGGTTCGGTTCAGAGGGCTTTGATCTTCCACCTGTTTCTGCACAGGACATTCTTCTATCCGACGGCTCGACAATGTTTGCTTGCAGGAGACACGGGGGCGATCTCATAGCCATTGAAGGTACCTGGGGTGAGATAACGGTGGAGAGAAACGGTGACCGGTTTTCCGGTGCGTTCAATGATCTCTCCGGTTTTCCCATTCTGGACAGTGAAATTCCGTGGATTCTTAAGGAGCACAGCATCTCAGGGTTCTGTTCGGGAACACTGGGTGATTCAACTGATTTCTCAGGCAGTATTACAGGCCTCGACGGAAACAGAGCTTCAGCGCTGTTCGAATACAGCTGTATGGGGGGAGCCCCCAGAGCAGCGTTCTCCATGGACTTTTCACAGGTGGGAGAGTCCGCACTTGACCTGCTTGACAGCCTCTCCAGGGGCGCTGTGATGACAGCGGTGCCGGCAGGTTCGTTAACGGTTTCCCTGAGCGGTTCCGATTCCGTTCAGTTCTCCACCTCGCTCAGCTTCGACAGCGTGGTGATTTTCAGTGAAGCAATAGCACCCGACACTTTCACCACATCAGCATTTCTCAGCTGTTCCGGCTTCGCCCTTCCCGGCACAGGCACACTGGCAGTGGACTCCGGGCTCATACGGCTGGGTGAGGCGGAAGCAAACTTCCGTCTTACCTGGTTCCGCGGTGGGAGAAACCGGCTGATCCTGGATGCCTGGAACCCGTCTCTTACGGGAGAAGCCATCACAAGGTCCGTTCCGGGTGAGCTCATGGGAAGACTGAACGGTCTTTCCCTTGCCGGTGAAATGGACTTTTTCGTGGCACTGATTCTGGACTGGGACTATCCCGACAGCTGCGACATTCAGATAGATCTGGACGTTTCAGGGCTTATGGTTGCCTGGAGTCCCGTAAGTTTTTCCGCACTGAGGGATTCCGGGGCATCTTGCACCATGCGGGATTCCTGGGGGAACTCTCAGGTCATAGGCCTTGACACCCTCAGTAACGCAAATTTCGTTGTTTACGATTCCATACCCTTTTTCTTCGAACCGCTCCTGCGCTGTGCCGAGGATGCCTCTTTCAGAACCCATCACGGTTTCAGCGAGTACCACATTCGGAACTCTATTCGCACCGATATGGCTGAAGGGAGATTCGCCAGAGGCGGGTCAACCATATCCATGCAGTTGGCCAAAAACCTGTTTCTCGGACGGGAGAAAACCCTTGCCAGAAAACTTCAGGAGGTATTTCTTACCTGGAGGCTTGAAAGATGGCTGTCCAAGGACAGGATAATCGAACTGTATGCCAACGTGGTGGAACTTGGCCCCGGGGTATTCGGATTCAATTCCGCTGCATTATATTATTTTAACAAGCCATTTACGGAATTGTCGGTGCGCGAAACCGCATTTCTGGTTTCGATTCTTCCAGGTCCCTCTGTTTACCACCAGTACGGGACAAGGGGAGAGCTTCCGGCCTATTGGGATGCCTATGTTGAACGGCTGATTTCAATTTGCGGCAGCAGGGGTTGGCTTGAGCAGCAGCTTGTATCCGAAGCCCTTTCCGATACGCTGATTTTCAGTGGTCCGGTTACCGAATTCGGAACCGTTCCCAGAGGTTCGCAAAGCAACTGACATTATGTATATAAAGGGTATGCATAATGCCGAAGGAGGGGTTGCAATGACCGGTAAAGAGAGCGGTGCTTACGAGCTGAACCATCGCGGCAGCATTCACCGGGCTTCAGATTTCAGCCAGCTTCTCAGCTGGGTAAAGGAATACAGGGTATCGTCGGGAGACAGCTACAGGGAAGCAGGAACCGATGAATGGCTTCCCGTGATGTCCAGAAGGGAATTCGCTTCAATTCTGAACCCCGACAATCAGTGGACCGTTTCCATGGCCAGCGGAGTGTTCCGGGCTCCTGATTTCGAAACCGTCGTAGGTTGGGCAAGGGAAGGGCGTGTAACGGAAGACGCAATAGTGGAGGGTCCCAGGACCCCTCCTGGCGGGGTGAAGGCCTCGGCGCTTCCAGCCATGGCTTCACACCTCAGAGAGCTTCCGGGAAAAACGGAGAATGCTCCCTGGCTGAAGATAGACTCCAGGGTTTACAGGTCTCCGGACACTGACACCATAAGAACATGGATCGTGGAATCCAGAGTTCCCCTGGATGCGGAGTTTTCACTGGACGGCAAGAACTGGGAGCAGGTGAGCTCCTGCGGTCTGTTCGATCTCGAGGACTGGCCCCACGCTGCCCATGGCAGGGTGGAAGAAGAATATCTTCCTGAAATGCCCTCCCGTTCAGAACCATCCATTCCCCCTGGGGAAGAACCTCCCGTGAATGACATCGAGGAAGAGGAGGAACCTTCCACAGAGCAGGAAGACGAGCCTGAAAAGGATTTGGCGGGGAACACCGAGGTACCCTTCACCATAGCCACAGCTGAAACCGAGATCACCGTGGAATCCGTTTCAGAACTGAAAAGGCTGTTGAAGAAACGTGTGATCTTCAGCTACGACGAGATAAGCCATCCGGACATTTCCGAGGAACACCTTTCCGTGGGCGAGTATCTCGAGGAACTCAGAAAAACAGGCAAAAAACGGGCCGTCTGGATCTGGGGCATTTTTGCCGTTTCAGTCACCGCCTTCTGCGCCCTTGAACTTACAGGGGTAATAGAGATAATCCCATGGTTCTGACCACTGATCTGCTTCGCATAAAGAGAGACGGCGGAACCCTTTCACGGCAGGATCTTTATGATTTCGCCGCGGGTATTGCCACAGGCAGTGTTACCGACTACCAGGCAAGCGCCTTCCTCATGGCGTCATACCTTAACGGTCTTGACCAGGATGAAACCCTGGCACTCACCGAAGCCATGCGCGACAGCGGCGACGTTATCCAGTGGGAAAAGGGTATGGGCCCCCTGGCGGACAAGCACAGCACCGGAGGCGTAGGCGACAAGATTTCCCTGATACTTGCTCCCCTGGCGGCTTCCATAGGAATCAAGGTTCCAATGATTAGCGGAAGGGGTCTCGGGCATACCGGGGGCACCCTGGACAAACTGGAGTCCATTCCCGGGTTTAACGTTAATCTGTCCATTGACCAATTCAAGGGGCAGGTGGCGGATATCGGACTTTGCATGATCGGTCAGACGGACAGGCTTGCTCCCGCTGACAGAAAACTCTACGCGTTAAGGGATGCCACATCGACGGTTACCTCGATTCCTCTCATATGCGCCAGCATTCTGTCCAAGAAACTTGCGGAGAACCCGGACATTCTGGTTTTCGATGTTAAATGCGGAACCGGTGCTTTCATGAAGACAATGGACGGTGCCGTGGAGCTTGCGGAAACCCTGGTTGACATATCCGGAATGTCGGGAAAGAAATCCGTGGCCCTGGTAACCTCCATGAACACCCCCCTTGGACTGTCATCGGGCAATGCCCTGGAAGTACAGGAATCCATCGAAGTTCTCCGGCACAGGGGTCCATCGGACACCACGGAACTCACCGTAGCCCTTGTTACCGAAATGGCTGAAGAAGCCGGAATAAAGAACGGTGAAGAACTCTGCAGGAAGAGCCTTCTTTCCGGCAGAGCCATGGAATTCTTCGTGAAGATGGTGGAAGCCCAGGGAGGAGATCTCGCAGCCTTCGAAGCACTTCCCCAGGCTCCCTGCATCATCGATGTCCGCGCAGACAGGACAGGCTACTGGTACGGTCCGGATGCACTGGCAGTGGGCAGGGCGGTGAGATCCCTGGGAGGTGGAAGATACAAAATGGAAGATGAGATCTACCCGCTTTCCGGCTGGGCTCAGGAGGTTCCCTGCGGTTCTCCCGTGGAGAACGGCCAGATCCTGGGCAGGGTTCACGGAAGGAATTCCGAAGAGTGCTCAGAGGCTCTAAAAGAAATTTCCCGAAGCTTCATATGGGACAGGCCCTCTGATCCAATGGTTCTCAGGGAGGTCAGGCAGTGAGGTACGTAGACCCTTCAGCGGTACCGCAAACCCTTCTTCGTGACCATAAGATAACCCAGGCTTCCTTTGACCGTTTTACAAGACTTTCAGAGAATTCCAGCGAAGATCCCCTCTCCCTTCTCATTTCAAGCGGGATAATAGGTGAAGAGGATCTGTACAGGCACCTTGCAGATCTTGCGGCGCTTCCCTATGCCGATCTTGACCCCCTCGAGCTTGATTACCAGGTGGTAACCGAATCACTTCCCGGGGCCTTTGCCCAGGCTAACGGAATTGTTGCTTTCAGGGAAGACGGCGATTCGATTCACATAGCCACATGCAACATTCCAACTCCTGCTCAGCTGGACGATATGGCCCACATGCTCCGCAGAGAAGTGGTGCTCTACCTTACTCGTCCTGCTGCCATAGAGAAGGTTATCAGACAGTTCTATGGCCTTCACAGTTCCATAGTGGCGGCCACCAAACAGCTTTCCGATGAAGTTGCAGTGGATCTCGGCAACCTTGAAAGATTCGTGGACAGCACCACCGACCGTTCCATCGAGCCCACCGAAAAACCGGTTATCAACGCGGTCAATCATCTGTTCCAGCACGCTTTCGAAGAGAGGGCAAGCGACATACACATCGAACCCCACAGGGAAAACACCGTGGTAAGGTTCCGAATAGACGGGGTTCTGCACCTGGTTTACAGGCTTCCCAGAAGACTTCATTTAACCATTACCAGCAGAATTAAGATGATTGCCGGTCTCAACATAGCCGAGAAACGCAGACCCCAGGACGGCAGAATCAGAACCCGTTTCGAAGGCAAACCCGTGGAGATAAGGTGCTCCACCGTGCCTGTATCCTTTGGAGAGAAGATAGTACTGAGAATTCTCGACCCGGCCATTCTCATGCAGGATCTTTCCAAACTGGGATTTGCCGGCAACGATCTTGAAATGTACCGGGAGATGATAACCTGCCCCAACGGTCTTATTCTGGTCACTGGCCCAACCGGCAGCGGAAAGACCACCACACTCTACTCAACCCTTACCGAGATATCATCGGAGCAGAACAACATCACCACCATTGAGGATCCGGTGGAATTCATCACCGACGATTTCAACCAGATCTCGGTTCAGAGCGCCATCGATCTTACCTTCATCACAGCACTCAGATACGTTCTAAGGCAGGATCCAGACATCATCATGGTGGGTGAGATCAGAGACAGAGAAACCGCAGTCAGCGCAATGCGAAGCGCACTTACCGGCCACCTCGTTCTCAGCACTCTCCATACGAACGATTCCGCTTCCACGGCTGTGAGGCTCATAGACATGGGAGTTGAACCCTATCTTCTCGTGAGCACCCTCAGGGGTATAGTTGCCCAGAGGCTTGTGAGAACCATTTGTCCCCACTGCCGTGAAGAATATCTTCCCGATGAAACCCAACGGATGATCCTGG
Organism: uncultured bacterium; assembly: GCA_964571965.1. GTDB lineage: Bacteria > Fermentibacterota > Fermentibacteria > Fermentibacterales > JCC-6 > Sabulitectum. The sequence goes on from CAZNFQ010000041.1 coordinate 12,501, forward strand.
GTATCCACAGTGGGACGAAATTGATAAGGGGAGCTGGCTGTCGTGAGTGCAGGAACACGGGTTATATGGGAAGAACAGCCATATATGAAGTTATGTCGGTGGGAGAGGAAATGCGTAAAGCTCTCATCGCAGGCGCATCCCTTGACCTCATAAGGGAGATCGCTGCGAGAACCGGCATGAGGTCACTGAGAGATGCGGCGGTGGAAAGGGTTCTTCAGGGAATTACCACAGTGGATGAGCTCGTTAGGGCAACAGCAGGGGGACTATGAATAAAGGTATTTATTTCTGCTTTTTCATGGGAGCTCTGGGTCTTTCAGGCTGCGGAGAACCCTCTGATCTGAACAGCCAGCCATCCTCTTCTGATTCAGTAACGGTTCAGACCCTTCCTGAAACTCCCCTGGATGTGGGGCTTCTCTTTTCCAATGCCCTGGGAATGAATGACCCCAGCTGTTTTCAGTATCTGGAGCCCGGGCTCAGGGACTCACTGGCCGGTCTGGAATTGTCACCCTGGGAGATATTCGGCAGATGGAGGGGATTCGATTCCGGAGGAAGGCTCACAGCGGCATCCGCAGGCGAGGACAGCCTGAACAGAACAAGCTACTACTGTTCCATTGCAAGGCTTGAGGAACTGCCGCCGGTTGTAAGGATTGATTTCGTTCTCCTAAGCGGAAGCTGGCTTATTGAGCACATAGAAACAGAGCTCCCGTACGACGTTATCGATTCCATAAGTGTGGAGAATCAGGCGTCACTCGTACTGGCGAACCCTGTACTCAGGCGGGAAATGAGGATAGCGGGAATGCTCCTTGAAGACTGCCGCCTGGACCATGAAACCAACTGGGCTTCATGGTATGCGGCAAGTGAAGGCGGAGCCTCCTTTGAAGATTACATTACGGAACTCTCCCCTGAAAGCTATTCCACATTGGCTCTCAGCAATGTTCGCGTTGCGGCAAAGCTTCAGATCCTGCAGGACAGAGCCACATTCCAGGTTACCGACGTACCCCTGGAACTTCGCGAACTGGTGGCTGCCTGGAGAGAGCTTGCCTATTTGAAGAAAGCGGTTCTCAGGGCAAACCACGAAGCCATGCAGAACCTCAGACAGACAGGAACCTGGATGGGACCCGACGTGGAAGAGGAAGAGGCAAGAATAGCATTCCTGGAAAACGTATTCTATTCAGTGGACAACCTGGTGGAGGAGCGGGACACCCTTTCCAGAGTTTATCCGGTTCTTCTTACCTGCGGGCACAGCGAACCGCTGGAGAACATCATGGTCAACCTGGATCCCCATCAGCTGGAGCAGAAGGTGGAGAATGATATTGGAATTCCCGTCTGGCGGGCCCTGGGTGTGGACATGAACGGGGATCTGGATCCCGAGCGGGTTTTATACTGGGCGGGAGATCTCTATCTGTTCCTTGGAACCCCCACAGGTTACAGGCTGGTCTGGAGAAGCTGGATGGATTTCGAAAGCGACTTTCACAGTCAGTTCGGAACCCAGACGTCCCCTGCAGGCCACCGCAGCGTTGTGCTTGTGGGCAACTATGGGAACTGGGAGTACGAGTTATCACTTGATTCAGCCGACCAGCCTCTTTTCACAAGGGTTTCCATCGGATCCGATTCGGTTTCCATAGAGGACGATCTGCTCATGGACAGCCCGCTTCTTAACGGAGTTTCCCGCTGATGAAGAAGTTTTTACGGGCAGCAGGCTTCTGGGCTTTCATCGTTCTCGTTATGGGCATTTCATTTTCAGGCGGGTTCCTCTACCGGGTTTGGAACGACAGCGCTGTTGCCTTCAGACAGGCCAGGGGCAACCTTCTGGTCGCAGGGCTCAGGGGTAGTGAACCTGTTAGCGCCACAAGAATTTACGACCGTTTCGGCAATCAGCTTGCCACGGCCTTCGTTGAAAACCGCTATCCGGTAACCATCGATCAGGTTAGTCCCTGGGTGGTACAGGGCTTCATAGCAACTGAAGACAGGAACTTCTACAGCCATTCCGGCGTGGACCTTCAGGGAATCAGCCGTTCCATGGTACACAACATCCGAACAGGGGACAGGCACGGCGGCAGCACAATTACACAGCAGCTGGCCAGGGGACTTTTCCTGGTTCAGGACCAGACATTCCAGAGGAAGCTCCAGGAAGCCTTCATAGCAATGGAGATCGAACGGCAGTTCACCAAGTCTGAGATCCTTGAGATGTATCTGAATCAGATCTATTTCGGTTCTGGAGCCTATGGTATCGAAGCGGCGGCAAGAACTTATTTCGGTGGAATCTCAGCCGCTGAACTCACCCTTTCCCAGTCAGCAATGCTTGTGAGAATGGTGAAGAATCCCAGCGGTTTCAACCCGGTGAGAAATCCTGAAAGGTGTCTCAACCAGAGGAATATCGCACTCTACATGATGAAGGATTTCGGTGTTATAACGGAAGATCAGAGGGTGGAAGCGGCTTCCCTCCCCCTGGGCGTAGATGTTCACAGATACGAGCTGGAACAGGACTGGGATTACTTCACGGAATATGTAAGACAATACCTTGTTGCCAGATACGGATGGTCTGCGGTTTACGAACAGGGACTGGAAGTCTACACCACCCTCGACCCGGAGATACAGGAATATGCCAGACTTGCCATTGACAGCGTTCTCACAGCCAAAGAGCCTGTCTGGGATCCCCTTACGGATACATGGGATGAAGACGGCGAACGGTTGAGATTCGAAAGTTCCTGGACTCACTGGCAGGCGGTGAAGGACACCACCTCCGGATCTCCGGACTACATCCAGGGTGCCCTGGTGGCAATCGAACCCACAAGCGGATACATCAGGGCAATGGTTGGAGGACGGAATTTCCAGGACAGTGAGTTCAACAGGGCAACCCAGTCCAGAAGGCAGCCGGGCAGTTCCTTCAAACCCTTCTTCTACGCCGAGGCAATAGAACAGGGCTGGTCTCCCGGAAGCGTTATTCTGGATCAGCCCGTGGTGGTTGACCTCGATCCAGGTTCCTGGCGTCCCAGGAATTACGATCTGCAGTTCCACGGAATGGTCACTCTAAGGGAGGCTCTTGCAAGGTCTTTCAACGTAAGCGCAGTCCGTCTCGGTAACGCGGTGGGCATTGAAACCGGCGCGGCCAGGGCGGCATCCATGGGCATCGAATCAAGGCTTCCCATAGTTCATTCACTTCCCCTTGGCAGCTGCATGGCCAATCCCCTGGAGATGGCACGGGCATACATACCCTTCGCCACAGGTGGTCTTGCAAGGAATACCACCGCCATACTCAAAGTGGAGGACAGGTACGGCAACCTGCTGGAAAGCAACGAGCAGCCTGACCCCGGCAGAAGGGTTCTCAGTGTTACCGGCGCCTATCTTATGAACAGCATGCTCCAGTCCGTTCTCAGGGCAGGCACTGGAACCGGTGCCCACTGGTACTGGGGAGGTCCCTTCGCAGGAAGGGAGGCCGGTGGGAAAACCGGTACCACAAGTGATTATGCCGATGCCTGGTTCGTTGGTTTTACCCCGGATCTGGTGGCTTCCGTCTGGGTGGGATATGACAACCATGTAATAAGAATGAGACTTCAGAACGGCAGAGGACAGTCGGGAAGCAGCATTGCCCTTCCCATATGGAACAGCTTCATGAGAAGGGTTTTCGCCGATGCGGATCCCTCCACGGCACCGGAATTTCCAGGTCCCGAACCCGATGAAGTGGAAGAAGCTGTGATATGCAGGATTACAGGTCAGCTGGCAAACGCTGCATGCGCAGAGAATGCCAGAGAAGAGCTGTTCTGGAAGGGAACCGCACCAACCACCACATGTATGCTCCACACTGACAGCGTTGGTTTCGGTGCTGATACCACACTTGGTGAATTCAGCGATTTCGACAGGAACTTCAGCGGAGGAGGAATCTGATGGAAAACCTGCTTTTTATACTTGCCGGCGTTTTCCTTGCCGCTGCGGTGTTTCTTGGCTACAGGCTGATAAAGTCTCCTGTGTGGAAGCAGAAACAGCTGAAGAAAGCATCCGAGATGGCCGCCGCAGGCAAGATCGACGAGATGATAGCCTACCTCGAGGCAAACCGTGACGGGAAAAAGGTGTCCTGCCCCCTCACCAACGCCCTTATCTTCTATTTCATCAGAAGCGGTGACACCGACAGAGCAGAAAAGATCGTAATGGAAGCAGTGGGTGCAGGTGACGACAGCGGAACCGCAATGGCCCAGATGGCCTACATTGCCCAGCAGCGCGGCGACAACGGCGATGCAGAGAAGTTCTACAGACAGG
>CAZNFQ010000042.1:0-16749 GCA_964571965.1 uncultured bacterium
CCCGTGAAACAGGGCTCATTCCAATTGAGTGACCCTCTCACACCTGAAGATCATATGAACCGCGGAGCACATACCAGGAGCTTTATCTGTCTTCAGGCAGAAGCCTTTCCCAGTCCACTGCGAAGCTGTATCTGTTACCGGGATCAACCCTCAGAAAAAGCTCCATTCCAGGCCGCAGAAGTGATAGCGCAACCGGGGGAACTTCAACATTTACAGGCAATGTAAGATACCTGCCATGGTCATCTTCTATCTCTATCTGCATCAAAACACTCACCGGGGAACCATCCACGGGTTCGGTGTATTCCCCAAGCTTCACAAGATAGCCCCTGGCCTTTATGCCTTTTTTCAGCAGACGGTGTTCCGGGAGTTCTCCGTTCCATATCCTGGGAATCACGAATGGAATTCCAAGAAGAAGATAGAGAGCCGCGCACCCTGCGGCTATCATGCCGCTTATGTGGTCGAATCTCTCCTGGCTCAAGTCCCAGGTAACTCCAAAAACGACCAGGGCAAACCAGATGAACACCGGACTGAAGAAAAGAAGGGAAACCAGAGCCGTCTTTGCGGTCTTTGAGAAATCGGGGCTATTCATCCCTGGGTATTCCCCTTAACAGTTTAAGCAGGTTCCTTGACAAAGCGATGTCTTTCCGTGGCGGCAGCCGAATAATATTCTCCGTCAATACCCCGCGGCTGATTTAATGCCTCCCCATGTCCATTGCTCCAGTGAGAGGTTGTTGCCGAATGCCGTTAGAAGGAAATTCTCCAGATCCCAGTGTATGAGGGAACCTCCGTAATTCGATCCGTATGCGGTTCCTATGAACTTGATCTGGAAGGGCAAGCCGGCCATTGTTATTCCTGTAAGACAGATATGCAGAGGATCTGAACTGCTGAAGGGGGAGTGGGCGTAGTAAACCTCCATCCAGTTGACTCCCTGGTTGAACGACACATAGATCCCGGCTTCGCTGTAGTCATTGGTACCGGCAAGAGAAAGTGACTGGTCAGCTGTTATCACAAGAGAATCGATACCTTCAGGCAGTAATACACTTGTATCAAATGAACCCAGATCACCGCCTGTGCACCCGGAGTAGCCTCCTATGGAAGCATGCAGGCTGGCCCCTTCGCCGGAGAATCCCCACAGCCAGGTTGCGTCCCAGCCCGGTGGAAGAGTGTGAAGATCGTAATCCCAGAGGACCTCTTCTTCAGCTGCCGAGATAATGGGAATGAGCACCACAAAGATTAACAACAGCTTCACTGAATCTCCCTCCATAAAAGCAGAGGTTGAATTAGCGGCTTGTATTGACCTGATGGCTTCTACATCAATACAATAGTCTGCTCTGACACTGAATGCCAGGCTTGCATCTGCCTTGTCAGCCAATGTTTCCAAGAAGCAGGTCCACGAGCTTCAAAGCCTTATCGTACAGGATCGGGTCACCCTCCTTCAGGTGCTCCATGAGCATCTTCTTCTCCCTCAGGTATACTCTGGCAAACTCCCGGTCGTGATCCGCTATGTCCGAAATGTTGTCTATAACATCCGCCAGCTTTACGGTTTTTGCTGCGGGAGACCCATGGGAGGCATGCTCGATGTTTATCAATGCTGCGTTCTCCCTGCCTATCTCGGTTCCATCCACCACTTTCGTAACATGGAGAACTATCTCCGCAACCTCTGCCCCGAATTCCCTCTGGATATCCGAAAGTATCACAGAAGTATCCTCCACCACATCATGCAGCCATGCGGCGGCTATGATCTTCTCATCACAGCTGACCGACGCCACTATCTCAGCCACCCTCCGCGGGTGCACGATGTAAGGCTCACCTGTGAACTTCCTCACCTGCCCCTCTTCACGATGCGCCTTTTCGGCAAAGTCAGCGGCCCGTTTCACAAGATCAGACAAACACTCTCCCCTCTGATCATCTGAAGAGAATTCTCCCAAAACCGCTACAGCGTTATCGGCTGCCTTTGGTATTATAGGAAAAACTCCCAGGGAACTTCCTCACACAGATACCTGTATTTCAGTCTTTCCTCTGTGCAGCAACAGCTGCAAATCGGCATATTCCTGCCGTGCCCCATAGAAAGGCCATGGAATATGTTGATCGTTCAGGTAACACCACCCCATGGGATAAGCGCTGGAGGATACTGCGCTTATCAGCTTCCTCTTTTTTTCGCGATGCAGTCTGCTTTTCCATATCTGTGCGGGCATTTGCCGCAAACACCCCGAGGAAACTGAAAACACAATGATGACGATCTCTACATCCGCGCTGTCCATACTGTTCTCGAATCCATCCATGCCTGGCGGAGACACCGCCGGACGAATGATGATTCTGGTGATTCAGCTTGGAATAATACTCTTCACCGCCAAGATTTTCGGCGTTCTGGCTGAAAAGATTAAAATACCCGCGGTTCTGGGTGAACTCGCCTCTGGAATGATCATCGGACCATACCTTCTGGGGGGCGTTTCCTTCTACGGGTTCCCCCAGGGTCTTTTCCCGGTTTATCACTCGGCGGCAGCGGGGGGTGTGGTTTGGCCGGAGCTCATGGGGATATCCTCGATAGCCGCTGTGGTTCTGCTGTTCAATGTGGGCCTGGAGACCGATCTGAAACTCCTGCTGAAGTATTCCTTCGCAGGTGGCCTGGTGGGTCTTGGAGGAGTGGTTTTCTCTTTCTTTCTGGGTGATCTGACCCTGGTTCTCTTCTCCAGGGAACTCTTGGGCACCCATCTGGGCTTCATGTCTCCCCAGTGCCTCTTTGCCGGAACAGTGGCCACTGCCACATCCGTCGGCATCACAGCCCGGATACTTTCTGAAAAGAGAAAAATGGATACGCCGGAGGGGGTTACGATTGTTTCCGCCGCGGTGATAGACGACGTGATAGGCATCATCGTTCTCGCTGTTGTAATAGGCCTTGTTTCAAGCGGAAGAGGTGGTGTCACCAACTGGTCACACATCGGTATCGTGGCCGCGAAAGCGGTTGGTGTATGGCTTTTTGGAACCGCCCTGGGAATAGCCGCTTCAAGGCGTATTGGCAATCTGCTTAAGCTCTCCCGCAACCCTGAGTCCATCACCATCCTGGCCCTTGGTCTTGCCCTTGTTCTAGCGGGATTCTTCGAGGAGGCGGGGCTTGCCATGATAATAGGCGCCTACGTGATGGGCATATCCCTTTCCCGAACCGATGTGGTCAACCTCATAAGGGAAAAGCTTCACATTATCTACGCTTTTTTCGTTCCCGTTTTCTTCTCTGTAACTGGAATGCAGATCAACCCCATGGCATTCACAACGAGGACCGTGCTGGTTTTCGGTACTGTGTACACCCTGGTGGCAGCTGTTTCAAAGGTTGCCGGATGCGGTATACCTGCACTCCTCTCCGGCTTCAACACAAAAGGAGCCGCAAGAATCGGATTCGGCATGATGCCCAGGGGCGAAGTGGGGCTTATCGTGGCCGGCATCGGTCTTTCCGCAGGTTTTCTGGACGAACGCCTCTTTGCTTCCGTGATTCTGATGGTCGTTATCAACACAGTTCTCGCACCCATGGTGTTCGTAAGGCTTTTCAGGGATTCCTCCCCGGGTCTCAGGCGTGTTTCGGATGAATCTTCCTCGGATGAAACCCAGTTGAATTTCAGCTTTCCATCGGTGATCATGGCATCATTCTTCGTTGAGAAGATCTCAGCGGTATTCAAGGGCGAGGGATTCTATGTTCACAGGCTTGGCCACGAAGACGATATTTACCAGGTAAGGAAAGACCGGTTCATAATAAACTTCACCAGAACAGGCAACGACATCACGTTCCACTGCGGTGAGGATGATCTCCCACTGGTAAAAACGGCCATGGAAGAGGCCCTTGCAGGGGTGGAGAAAGCCCTCACCGGGCTCAGGGATCCCATAGACAGGAATGTGTTCAGAAAAACAGCTGAGAACGAAAAACCTGCCCCGGCAAGAGGGCTCAGAATAGCGAACTTCATTCGCGCTGACATGGTCAGAGCCCGTCTCAGGAGCAGAACGAAGGCCGACGTGATCGAAGAGCTTCTTGACATGCTGGTGGAAGGCGGGCTGGTGAACAACAGAGAAGCGGCTCTCCAGGCTGTTCTGGACAGGGAAGAAAGCATGTCCACAGGCATGGGTAACGGAATTGCCATCCCCCATGGAAAAACTGATTCAGTTCGTTCGCTGGTGTGCGCCATGGGAGTGAGGAAACAGGGAATCGATTTCCAGTCGCTGGACGGAAAACCCTCCTGCATCTTCATTCTCACCCTTTCCCCTCTGGAGGGATCCGCTCCGCACCTTCAGTTCATGGCCACCATAAGCCGAACACTGGATGAGGAAAAACGCACGCGCCTGTTAGCCTGCAGAAGCGACAAAGACCTCTACGGCATTCTTTCTGATTGATACAGTGGCCGCTATTCCATAAGGAACACCCTCTGAGGCGCAGGTTCAACGGTGCCCAGTTGCCTAATGTACTCCAGGAAAACCTCCGAGTCGGTGAAACCTGTGTCGGTGAAGGGCACGGCTGCAAGCAGTCCATAGCCGTCTCCCCCCTTTGCCACGAAGGCATTGGTCACAACCCTGTAGGTGGAATCGGGATGTAACTCCGCCCTGGTTCCGTCGGGCATGAGCCGAACAAGCGAAGTTATTCTCTCCCCGGAAGCTCCGTTACGGTCAGCATGGTACTCAAGGCCAGCCACATAGGGAAATGCACCGTCGGACATCCCCTGGTCGAAGATTGCCGTAAGAGCTCCCTCCAGGGTCTGCCTGAGTTCCGAACCGGTTACGTCCAGAACCGCCAGTGTGTTGGCGAAGGGCAGAAGCCTGTAAACGGTTCCCACGGTTATCTCCCCGGCGGGTATGTCAATTCGAACGCCCCCGGCGTTCTGCAGGGCCATGTCAGCCCCGGACCCAAGCTGGTTCGCCTTCCAAAGCATTGCGTCGCACACCAGCGGTGCTATCATGCTGCCCTGGGGCAGGTTTCCCCCGGGAACCCTCTGATTGGGAAGGTCAACGGCAGCCGTTGCGGCCGGCTCGTTCTCGTAGTCGGCAATCACTTCGCCGTAGGTGTCCACAAGGCCCTGAACGAACTCATCGCCCGGTGTGACCTCCACCGAAGCATCTTCGATGAAACATGCGGGAATACCCTCTTCACCGCCGAAGAGCTCCTCACCGGCAAGTATCCGGGGCATGCCTGCATAATCTGTGATCTCACCGTTTTCGTCGAACTCCACCTGAAGCCTTCCAAGCACCCTTGTGTAGCACCAGGCCTGAACCACCAGCACCGCCTCCCCGTCTGCTCCCTGCAAGACGGTGGGATAGCCACCTGAGGATTCCAGCCCCACGGAAGTGAAGTCTCCAAGCAGTGTGTGGCTGTGGCCTCCCACTATCACGTCTGCTCCCCGGAGGGATGACGCCAGCTCAATATCGTTCTCGTAACCCATGTGGGAAAGAACGATTATCTTGTTAATTCCCGAATAGGTGAGTTCATCGATAACCGCCTGAGCCGACTGAACCGCCGGCAGCACAACGGTTTCAGCCGAAGGGCTTGAAACACTTGCCAGTTCCTCTGTAACAACGCCTACAACACCGATCTGCTCGCCGCCTTTTTCAAGGATCACATAGGGCGGTACAAGACCTGCCAGCAGAGAGTCGCCTGAAACATCGAGGTTGGCGCATATCACCGGGAATTCCACCAGATCCAGAAGGAAGGAAAGGCCCTCGCTTCCCCTGTCGAACTCGTGATTCCCCGTTACCATCACATCCGGCATGATGTCGTTGTAAACCGCAGCGTCAGCCCGGCCGCCGTACACGGTGTAGAAAAGTGTACCCTGAACAAGGTCTCCGGCGTGGAGGAACACGGTGTTGCCGCCATCGCCGCGGATGTTCTCAACCTCCCGGGCAATTGCAGCGACGGACCCCGCTGAAACGGTGTAAGAAGCGCTGTCACCCGCACAGGAAAGCCGAAGCCCCACAGGCTCCAGGTTCGAATGGGTATCGTTCACGTGCACTATGTCCAGTGTGAATCCGAATGCGCCGGTGTATGCAACCAGTAAAACACTGAACTGAAAAAACCTTCCCACGGAAGCCTCCTCCATTTAGATTGAATAAAGCGGTGAATGCAGACTGCGAATATAGCCCCAGAATCCGCCGTAGCGAAGCTTGGAGATCAACTACGGTACTGGACACTGACCGGGAAAGGGCTTAAGAGAAATTCATTTCGCTCCTATGCTTTCCGCAGATAATGGAAGTGTATCCCAATACTGTTGGCCGATGATCCGCAGGAGTTTTTCGGAGAATCAGTCTTCCCGGGAAAATCAGATGCTGTGGCTTAATGCAACAGCAGGCGGCATTTTCGCTGCTCTCGCTGCAGGATATAATCCCGCCAGTGTTCCAGCCAGAGTACTGACCAGCACCCCAGCTGCAACACCTGCCGTACTGAGTCCCGCTGAAAGACCAGTTAGCGATGCCATGAACTGAGCGAGCCCTGCTCCGCATATTATTCCCAGTATTCCCCCCGCAAGAGAAAGTATTATCGATTCCGTCAGGAACTGTCCCATTATTGTTTTTCTTGTGGCTCCAAGAGCCTGCCTGAGACCGATCTCACCGGTACGCTGGGTAACACTCACAAGCATGATATTGGCAATTCCCACAGAACCCACGAACAGAGAAATACTTGACAGACCGATAAGCCCTATGAAAAGCCAGGTTGAAACGGTTGAGAAACCTTCCTTAAGATTATCGGCAGTCATCATCTCGAAGTTGTTTTCCTCTTCTATGGAGAGTCCCCGGAGCAGCCTCATGCAGTTCTCTATTCTGATTATGGTATCATCCATTGATTCAGGATCATCCACAGTTACCATGAGCATCAGATGTTCCTCAATGGACCCCCAGCGATTGAATATGGTTACCGGTATCAGTATTACGTTGTCCTGGTCCTGGCCCATTACTTCTCCGGCTTCCTCAAGAACACCTGCCACGGTCAGGTTTCTTCCACCAACCTGAATCTCTGAACCCAGGGGATCACCCTCGGCGAACAGCCTGTCAGACACTGTAACTCCCAGGACACATACACTTTTTCTGGAAAGACTTTCAAATTCAGTAAAAAACCTGCCCGTGGAAACAGCTCTTCCCGATACATCCGGCCAGTTGAATGTGGTTCCCTGAAGCTTTGCTGAAAGCTCCACTCCATCAAGGGTCTTTACAGAACCCATGGTTGTAGAAAGAGGAACAGCTCCTGAAACTCCTTCCACATCAAGAAGATCTTCAATGTAGGCTATTTCCATATCAGGCCTGTTGTTCCGGGCTCTTCCGGCTCCTCCTGCCATAGAGGGTCCCGCCGAGCTGCTTATGTAAACCGTTGATGTTCCCATTTCCTCGAATGTTGAGTTCACTTTTGAATTGAATCCCTGCAGCAGGCTTGTCACGGCTGTCATTGCTGCAATTCCTATGACAATACCCAGTATGGTTAAAAGACTGCGCATTTTTCCTGACCAGAGAGCACCGAATGCAGTTGTAATTTTCTCTGAAATGCTCCATAACTTATTCATATCGTAAGGCCTCCACCGGGCTGAGTCCCGCTGCCTTCCATGCAGGATACACACCAAAAATCAGTCCCACTGCCCATGAAAAACCAAGTGCCGCAACAGCAGACCATGGTGAGAGTATAGCGGGCACAGGTGTCAGTGCCGAAACAATGCTTATTATGCCTGTACCCAGAGCAAGACCTGTTAATCCTCCCAGAAGAGACACGGCCACTGCTTCTGAAAGAAACTGCCGTACCACATCCAGTCTGGTTGCGCCAAGAGCTCTTCTTGTTCCCACCTCTCTGGTTCTTTCTGCAACACTGACCAGTGTAATGTTCATAATGCCTATCCCTCCAACAAGAAGGGATATTGCTGCTATACCAATAGTTATTGCTCCAACTGCTGTAAGTAGCTCATTGATCGAACTGAGAGAACCCTCCTGGGTTACCGCATAGAAATTGCTGTCATCATCACTTGTGAGTCCCCTGAGGTTCCTCATCACAGAAACAGATTCCTCAAGGGCTTTTTCCAGGGTAACTCCCTCAAGAGGCATTACCGTAACAACCACTTCACTTCCCGGCCTGCTGAACAGGCTTTGGAATGTTGAGTAGGGAATACGAACATTGTTATCCATGGACACCCCGAAAGCAGAGCCAGAAGCTTCTTCTATTCCTGATATATTAAAACGGTGACCAGCTATTTTCACCGCAGAGCCCAGGTCCGCCTCTGTAATCCCCAGCGTTTCAGCAAGATCTGCTCCGAGAACGCAAACCCTTGAACGGGCATCACTCTCTTCTTCTGTGAAATATCTTCCGTATTCAACAACTGTTCCATTCACAATCTGAGACTGATCTGAACAGCCGTAAATGGTAACATCCAGGGCGGTACTGCTTTGAAAAACAACTGCACCGGATGCGGTTCCTTCCCACGCCACCGTGCACAGACTGTCTGTGTAAAATGCCAGGTCCTCACCGTTCTCCGCTGTTATCGAAGGCCACGATCTGCTTTTGTTCCTTCCTTCGGAATCGCTGAAATCAGGGTTTCTTCTGGTTATCTCAAAGGCATTGGAATTGAGCATTCCCTCAAACTCGTTTTGAACAAACCCCCCGATGCCCCACAAAAGCCCCACCAGAGCCACAACTGCCGTTACACCAGCTGTAACACCAAGTGACGTAAGAAATGAACGCACAGGATTGGATCTGATTGAACTGAAGGCTGATGTGAGAACATCCAGTGATCTCAATAGGTCACATCTCTTTCAATTCGCCCGTCCTTCAGCTGAATTGTCCTTGTTCCCCTTCCGGCGATTTCAGGATCATGCGTTACAAGAAGAATACTCTTCCCCTCATCGTGAACCTTCTGAAACAACTCCATTATGGAACTGCCTGTGAAGCTGTCCAGGTTCCCGGTTGGTTCATCAGCCAGAAGCAGAGCAGGCTCTGTTACCAGGGCTCTTGCAATTGCCACCCGCTGCCTTTCACCCCCCGAAAGCTGGTTGGGGCGGTGAAATGCCCTTGATCCCAGTCCAACCTTTTCAAGCATCACCATTGCCTTCTCTCTTCTCTCTAGCCTCCCCTCACCTGCGTAGATAAGAGGAAGCTCAACATTCTGAATCGAAGTTGCTCTGGGCAGCAGATTGAATGTCTGAAAAACAAAGCCAATGAACTGATTTCTTACAGAGGCCAGATCCGAATCAGACATTTTTTCCACATCCCGGTTCATAAGGCGGTAGCTTCCGGAGGTTACCCTGTCCAGACAGCCAATTATGCTCAGAACTGTGCTTTTTCCTGAGCCGGAAGCCCCTGTAACCGTTACGAACTCCCCTCGCTCTATCTTTATATCCAATCCGGCAAGGGCTTCCACCTCGACTTCGCCCATTCGGTACACCTTCCGGAGACCTGTTCCATTAACCACCATGACGACCACCTCCGCCACCGCCGGGGGGTGGACCACCTGGTCCGGGATCCGTTCCGGGTAATCCCACCACAGGGAATCCACTGTCTTCTTCACTCTCAGAATCTGATTCCAATCCGAGCATATCCCCATCGTTCAGTGTTCTAAGAGCTTCAACAGGTCCGGATACCACACGATCACCTGAAGAAATTCCCTCTACCTCTATTTCCATGATACTGCTTACACCTGTTCTCACAGGTACAGCAGAAACTGCACCCTCGTTTACCACAAGAACGCAGGATACCTGTTCAGAGGGATTCTGAGGGTCAGCTCTTTGAACAATGCTCTGTACAGGTACTATCACGCAGTTTTCAGCGCCGGATGTAACAATTTCCACAGAGGCGGACATGCCTGATCGCATGGACTCATCCACTGAGTTCAACCTCATAAGCACCTCGAACTCTGCCGCTGTCTCACCCCCTCCATCACTGATTGCACTCAGGCCCACCTGCTCCACTGTTCCCGAAAAAACAGTATCCGGAAGAGCATCAAGGATTACCTCGGCAGGCATTCCCTGACGAACAGCAACTATCTCACTCTCCACCATTGTCACCCGCACGCGGAATGTGGACATATCCTCAATGGTCATCAGAACGGTTCCTGCATTGTTCATAGTGCCCTGAAGGGCAGTTTCTCCCTCTTCAATATTCAGAGCAGTCACAATTCCGTTTACAGGTGAATAGTAGGATGTTTTCCCCAGATTGTTGTCTGCAACTGTATACGATGAATTTGCTCTGTACAGCTCCTGGGTTCTCAACTCAACATTTTCCTGAGCAACCTGATAGTCTTCACTGCTTGTGAGATTTGCCTCAAACAGAACCCTGGTGCGCTCAAGTTCTCTCTGAGCCTGATCAAGCGCAATAGAGGAGCTTTGAATCTGCGATGCAGCCGAATTCAGGTTTGCCCTGGCCTGGGTGGTTTCAAGGCTCAGAAGAAGCTGGCCAGCCGCCACAGTATCTCCAACCTCAACGGGAATGCTTTCCACCAGGCCTCCAGTTTCTGCGCTTACATCAACCTTGGTAATTCCCTCGAGCGTACCGGAACCATCCGACCGCTCTTCGAGACTTCCCAGCCTTGCCACTGTTATCTGAATACCATCCTCCACATCAGGTGAACTTCTCAGAACAGACAGCAGCAAAACAACTGCTGGAATCACCAGCAACATCAACCATTTTTTCATTTTTCATCTCCAGATCTTACATCCAGACCCCTGAGAACACAGTAATCCACCTCTGCCTCAAGGCAATCGATCCCTGTTGCGACAAGCTGGTACTCTGCATCGGTGCAGTTGTTCTGTGCTTCAAGCAATTCATCCAGCTCCAGATTTCCCAGATGGTATCCGGATTCTGCTATCTCAAGCATTCTGGATCTGTATTCATAATTCAGTTCAGCCAGTTTCAAGGTCTCCGCTGACACCTGAAGTTCCCTGATAGTGTTCTGCAGTTCGGCTTCAATACTGCTTTGCTGCATGGACAGCGAGGCCCCGGTGTTTAGAACGGACGCTCTGGCAGATGTGACCCGGCTGCTGGTTAACCATCCATCAAAGACAGGTACGGAAACTGAGATTCCGGCACTGAAAGAACCGCTACCATCAATGCTCCCCGGGTCTTCACCTGAGCCACTCCAGTTATAGGAACCGTTGGCGGAGATAGAAGGCAGACGTCTTCTTGAAGCGGCTGACACCTCCGTTTCCGCCCTCTGCAGAGAAAGCTCCGCAGAGATCAGTGAGGGATTACGGTCAATGGATGTGTCCATTGCTTCAATATCCTCGCTGTTCAGGGGCTGCGGGATGTTTTCTGTACTCACGGTAAAACGCTCTCCACCGGTCAATCCCGCTGTGCAGTTAAGAAGCTCAAGGGCATTCTCATATTCAGCCTGTTTATTAATAACGGCAATTCCTGCTTCAGTATTCTGAACCTGTGCTTCTAAAAGCTCAGTAACTGTTATGCTTCCAAGATCGTAAAGCATCTCGGTTCTCTGAAGCACAACAAGGCTTTTTTCAAGAGCCCCTTCCGCAACTGCAAGGTTTGATCTGCCTTCCACGGCGCGGTAATAACCCAGGGCAACAGACTGCTGCAGGTCAAGAACGGCGGCTCTTGTCTCAAGAGCAGCAATTTCTCTGCCTGATGAGGCAGATCGCAGCGCCAGCCAGTCTGAACCTCCCGATGACAGAAGACTGGCAGACAATGAAATGCCCCCGGAAATGGATAACCCTGGTGATTCAAAGCTTCCAGAGTTCTGCCCGGTCCATGTTCGTCCGGTGTTTCCACTTATGGAAACTGAAGGAAGAAGGGAAGATCTTGCAGCTGAATATGAAGCATCTGCCTGCTGCTCCGCCGATGAGGCTATCACCATTTCAGGGGAGTTCTCTCCAGCCAGAGCGATCCATTCTTCCAGATTTAGCTCAACTGTTTCAGAACCCAGCAGAAGAAAAAGCATTGAAATCATTCGCAATCCTGTCGGGTTAGTGGCTTCTGTTCTCGCGGCAGTATTGCAGGTGATTGTTTCATTTCTGACTCTCAATTGTAACAGAACATTACAGGAGCCATGTTATCAGGCCGTTCAAGGCGCTGATGCTATCACATGAAGCGCTTTCTCCATACCGTTCATATCCTTCTCATAGGGCTTCTTGGGCTTTTGCTGTTACATTCTGTTACAATTGCGTAATCATCCATTTGCTCCCGTTCTGAATAAATACTCTGGTGGTTTGAAGTCGGCTAAACAAAACGGGAGGTATCGAATGAAAACTGTTACCGGAGTTGTGCTTCTGTGTCTGCTGCCTGGAATTGCGCTTGGAGCCCTTGTTCCTGAGGATCATCCGCTGTTTGCTTCCGGTGAAGTACAGGAGATACACTTAACTTTCAGTGATCCTGATTTCTGGAACACTCTGGAATCCAATTACGCCTCGGAAACCTATCTCACTGCGGAATTTCAGTGGGATGATTACAGTTTTGCATCCGTTGGCGTAAGGTTCAAGGGCGGATCCAGTTACACATCAAACCCAACAATGAAGAGATCATTCAAGATCGATTTTGATACTTTCGTAGATGATCAGAATGTATCAGGCATATACAAGATCAATCTGAACTGCAACTTCAATGATCCTTCCTATGTGCGTGAAGCAGCAGCTTATGAAATCGCCTGGGCTGCAGGTGTGCCATGTCCGCGAACCTCCTTTGCCGCTCTCTACATCAATGATACCTACTGGGGCCTTTACACAATGGTGGAGCAGTTCGACAAACACTTCATTGATGAGAGATTCGGTGAAGGCGAAGACGGCAACCTCTGGAAGGGTGATGACCACGGGTCACTTGAATTTCTGGGTTGGGATGAGTCTTCCTATTACGGAAACTACGAGCTGAAAACAAATGAAAGCACCAATGACTGGTCTTCACTGGTGGAACTCTGCTGGTATCTGAACAATACGGGAGTTTCACAAATGCCGGATACGCTTTCCAAGGTAATGGACGTAAACACGGCACTGGCTCTAATGGCTGTGGATAACCTCGTGGTGAATCTGGACAGCTACGCCGGCAGGTGCGTGAACTACTACCTTTACCACGCAGACAGGGATGACAGGTTCGTCTTCGGCGAGTGGGACATGAATGAGTCTTGGGGTGTTTACAACTCCTGGGGTTACAGCATCAGCGCACTGTCTTCCCTTGATCTTTACTGGACCAATCCCAGCTCCGGTGAGGAAAGAGGGCTTACAGATGCCCTGTGGAGCGTGGATCAGTACCAGGACATCTACGAGGGGCATTTCCTGAAACTGCTTGCCACGCAGGCTAATCCATCGGTTCTAGTACCCCGGATGGAAGAAATGAGAGATCTGATTCGTGACTGGGTTTACATGGAAGAAGCTCCAAGAAGACTCTTTACCGCATCACAGTTCGATAACGCAATGGATACGAATATATCCATCGGCCCGGGAAGATATGTTCCAGCCCTTGGAACATTCGTAGAAGACAGGTACGATTATCTCACCTCTGTGCTGGGCACCTGGGATCCGGTTGAAGACCTGATCCTGAATGAGCTGATGGCGGGAAATGACACAACCATAGCAGATCCATACGGTGAGTTTGATGACTGGCTGGAGCTAACCAACACCGGAACTTCTGCCATTTCTCTCTCCGGCTGGTTCCTCACTGACGATATCGCCTTCCCGGAAAAATTCGCATTCCCCGACACTCTTATACAGCCTGGTGAGTACATGATAGTGTGGGCAGATGACGATCCCAGTCAGGGTTCGCTGCATGCCGAGTTCAAGCTCAGCGGTGACGGCGAAGAGCTTTATCTCCTTCAGGGATCAGTGATAGTCGACTGGATATCCTTCCCTGAGATCGAAGATGATGTTTCCTGGGGAAGGTGGCCCGATCTGGGTGAAACCTGGGCATTCCAGGCATATCCCACACCGGGAGCACCAAACACCGACGAGGAGCCCCAGGGAGTTGAGATAGACCCTTCCACAAGTTACCTGGGAATAGTATGCGCCAATCCCATCCGTGAAGCATCGTCCACTGTTAACATCACAGGTGCTTCAGGAGCGGCAATGTTTTCAGTGTACGACATGACAGGCCGGCTTGTTGCAACTCCGTTCCAGGGAGAGCTCTCCAGCCAGCAGAGCATAAACTTCGACACCTCTTCCCTCTCCTCGGGAGTTTACATCCTGCGGCTTACGCAGAACAGCAACGCGGTTACTGAAATGGTCACCGTGCTGAAGTAACTGCCTGTTACCAGGATGAACGTTATTGCCTGACATATGCCGGTGCAGTACTCCCTGCACCGGCATTTCTGTAAAGCTGGAACATCGCAGGCCTTCCGGAGGGGTTCAGAAGCCCTTGTGAGCACTATAAGTATCCCCTCCTCCGGCGTTTCTGTACGTACCCGCGATCACCATCAGGCAGAAAGTTTCAAGGTGCGTCAAGTCCAAAAGAGGTCTGGCTGCTCTCCGAACCGGCCCATGAATCCTTCACATGTGGAATACCGAAGGGGTCAGGTTCGTTGAAATATCTCATGTGAAATGCGCATGGATAAGATCATTGAAGGATGAGCCCACGGGACCGATCTAAGGTTCCGTTCATCGAGAACGAAGTCTATGGAGATAACCGGATAAATGGCGTTTCGCCGGTCTTCGTCAGCCTGACCCTGATAGTAGCGTCGCCGTTGATCCTCCAGATACCGGTATACCGCAGGCCACGAGCAGTGCCACCGAAACCATTGAAAAGGCAGTACTGCGGATCCTCATTTCCCGGTGAACCCCGTGGAGCCTCTGCGGTGTAGAATTGACGTCTCTCCCTTACTCAGGAAGGGTTCATGAATAATTCTTATGGTGATGCCTGTCAGCTATGGTTGTCGCCAATCTGCTCAATGCGCTGAAATCAGCCTCTTTCGGAACTCCTTTGCACAGAACTGGATCCAATATCTCCACCTTGAGGTTTGGGATCGACCCGGCAATCTGTTCTATCGCCTTGCCGCCCCAACTGTAGGAGCATATTACAGAAGCGAATTCAGCCTTTGGGCGCAGAAGATTGGCCAGTTGTGCGGCATAGGTCACAATGGGATGGGGACCACCCAGTACCGTGGGGGTTCCCATGACGATGGTGGCAGCATCAACGAGTTCCATTGCCAGCTTGCCTATGTCTGTGACCGACAGATCAAACTGGTGAACTCCAACACCTTTTTCAACAAGCTGAGCTACCAGATGATCCACCATTAGTCTTGTGCTGCCGTGCATGGAGATGTAGGGGACAACAACTGAATTCTTCGGGTCGTTCGATGTCCAGTCCTGATAGGCATCGGTGATGAAGGCCGGCCTATCATAAATTGGGCCGTGACTGGGAGCGATCAGATCGATTCCCTTAGCATTGATCTTCTTCAGGTTGGTCTGAATAATGGAGCGGAAGGGCATCATGATCTCTGCGTAGTATCTCTTGGCCGCCTCATAGACCCGACCTTCATCGGTAACGTACAGGTCTGAAGTGGCGATATGTGAGCCGAACAGGTCACAGCTGAAAAGTATGCGGTCCTCCTGAAGAAGGGTAACCATGGTCTCCGGCCAGTGCACCCAGGGCATGTGTATGAACTGCAGCGTTTTGTCGCCCAGTGAAACGGTTTCCCCATCTTCTGCAATGATGAATCTGTCTTCGGGGATGCACAGCATGTCTATGAGCATGCCCCTGGCTTTGGAGGTTGTTATGACCTTTGCATCCCTGTAATTCTCAAGAACCTGAGGAAGAGTTCCCGAATGATCCTGCTCGGCATGGTTAACAACCACATAGTCTATCTTCTTCACATTATCGAGCTGAGACATGAGGGTGTCTGCCATGTGAGGATCTACGGTGTCAAGCAAAGCAGTTTTATCGCTTCCTTCGATAAGGTAAGCATTGTAGCTCGTGCCGTCGGGAAGGGGTATGAGGGAATCGAACAGGCGCCTGTCCCAGTCAATTGCTGCCAGCTGGTAAACGCCTTTCTTTATGACTCTTGGTTTCATTCCGGTATCTCCTCTCCCATGGGTACAGCAAGAAAAAAACTGGTAACTGCATAAACACAGCACCTGCTGCGATAATGTGATTGCTCCGAGGCTGCCGATCACCCTTTCAGCAAGTTCAGGTTTGGTTGATTTCTCTGCTAAGGCAAAGTATGAATGGTTCTCGCACATTCCGCAACTGACCATACGGAAACACCTCTGGAGATAAGGTCATTGAGTTTTTTCGCGAACATGCCGGTGCAGTGAATGCTGCAGAGGGAAAATCGTGAAGTCATGTCTTCATTATGGCCCTCAGATACCCCCTGCCAGCAAGGCATAAAACCCGTTTATCACCGAAGTGCAGCGGATACTCCTGTCCAGGAGTTCCCGGGGTTCTCCAGGTGATAAAGTGCCTTCCTGCAGCCTTTTTTGTATCTGGCCCAGTGCTTTCGTGAAATTGAACATCAGCGCAGCCACCCCCTGTGAGTACTCAAGAACGGGAATGGTGTTCTGGATGTTCCTGCCGGCCAGATAGGCTTTCCTCTGGCCAGAACTCATGGTTGCATATCTTATACTGCCGAATGTAACCCCCAGGTTTGCCTTCTTCCTTTCCTCCGCCAGGGCTGCTGCTTTTCTCATGAACCTCTCCCTGGCAACGGAAACGGCACTGATCATGTTCTCAGCCCTGTACAGAATATCCTTGACCTGAATGAGCATTTCATCCTGATCAGCGCTGAGAGGAGGCGCTGTACGGCACACGTTCGCGTCATTCACAGCCATCCATCCGCCAGCCGAACGGGCGTAGAGCATGTGGATGCCGCAGTCGAGACAGGT
>CAZNFQ010000043.1:0-16654 GCA_964571965.1 uncultured bacterium
GGTGCAGCCTGATTTCTGCTCAGATCCGCCCCTGAAGTTTCAGAAGGCCATGGAGGATTATGAGCAGTTACGGATGCAGATGCTCTTGTTTCGAAGAAAGCTGATCGTTAGAGGCCGGGTTGGGCATGTTTTCTTAAGGGAGTTATAATGAAACTGGCTATTGCGGCGACGGCATTGCTGGCCTGCGTGGTATCTGCTTCGGTGTTTCCCCGGGATCCCTCAGGAGTGGAAGTTATAGACAGAGCGTTCCTGCGAGCATACCAGGATGGGAACGAGTATGATCTTTACGTTACTCTCTTCAACTCTGAAGGCAGGGCAACCGTGAAGATCTATGAGTTTAAGAACGGGGAATGGGAAACGGTCTGCACATGGAACCCCATGAATCTGGGTGATGAATACATGGTATTCAACTCTATAACGGTGCTGAGTACTTACGATCTGGGTGGAAAGCTGCAGGTGAGCTGGATTGACAGGGCCGAGTATCATGAAGGTATGGTGTCCTTCTACGTTATGTATGACTATGTGACAGGAGAATGGGAAGATGGCTGGGTAGACTGAAAGCAGTTTCGGTTATGAAGGGATTTGCATGCTCCGTACTTTATCGTTGGTGTTAAGGCCATATTTATTGCTGCTTCTGGCATGTGCCGGGTTTGCTGCTTCCTCTGATGCACTATTCTACGACGCTGTAAGTGGTGTCAGTGAGGACTGCCCACAGTGGATCCTTAATAATCAGGTTCTTGTCGATGTGGTTTACTGGGGTTTCGACGGAGAGCTTCACAGGGGAGAGCTGGTTGCAGACACCAGAGTGGTGAATGATCTGCAGCTTGTTTTCCTGCAGATGCTTCTGCTGAAGTTTCCCCTGGAGTCCGTTGTTCCCATTTCTGAATACGGCTGGGACGACTCTGAATCCATGAGACAGAACAATACCTCTGCATTCAATTACAGATGTGTGGCTGGAACAGGCAGGCTCTCCCGCCACGCATACGGCCTTGCCATAGATATCAATCCTGTGCAGAATCCATACTGTACCGGTGAAACTGTTTCTCCTGAGGGTGCCGATTACGATCCCCGGGTACCGGGAACCCTTTACACCGGGCACCCTGTGGTGGAGCTTTTCAGACTTCTAGGGTGGAGATGGGGCGGAGACTGGTGGGAGAAGGATTACCAGCATTTTGACAAGCCCCTTGAAGATATGGAATGCGAAAGATCTGTTTATCACTGTGGATGGCTCCTGTGGAGGTTGTTATGAAACATTTGCTGTGGGTTCTTGTTCTGACCGTTTTCATTCTGAGTACCGTGTCATGCGGTGAGGCGGATAACTCCGAAACCCGGGCGGTTGAAACTGCAGGTGTAACAGATGATCAGGAGGCTGATGTCGACTCTTCTTCCCATGACATTGAATTGCCTGAAGTTATTCCTGCGGTGGAATACCTGGAACTGTGCTACGCCACATCCATACACATGCCGGAAAGCCGGTACGGGCCTGAAAACGTTTTCGACGGCGACACCACCACCTGCTGGGCCACAATGCCCGGTGCTGCGCCGGACGAAGGTATTTACTTCTCATTCCATGAACCGGTGGATCTGGAGACCATGACCGTGGAAGCGGTTCCCGGAGGCAGCGATTTCGAGGAGATCAGCACTTATCAGCTTTACATAAATGGTGTGGAGGGAACATACTGGGAACCTGGAACTCCTGTGAACCTGCACTGGCAGGGACCCGTAAAGAGTGTATTCGTTAAGATTAACAGCACGGAATCGATTCACTACGATGAGCAGGGGATCCGCTACCAGAGGGATGTGCCTGTGGGCATCAGCGAGATAAACATCACCGTTCTCGATGAAGAGGACAATGAAGTTCCATTGCAGATAATACCCATTGCATCTGTGGGGGGAACCGTTGAAGCCAGCTCTTCTCTGGAGCCTGTGGAGGCTTACAGTCCCGATTTCCTCTTCGACTCACGGCCGGCCTTCGGATGGGCCGATGGCAACCCGGATTCCTCAGGAGAGGGAGAGTATCTTCTTTTCAGCCTGGATGAGCCCCGCCGAATAGAGAAGCTCCTCATATGGAACGGTTATCACAGGTCAGGCACTCACTTTGACCACAATGAAAGGGCTTCACTGATCTCCTTCGGACTGGAGGGGGAAATTCCAGAGGAGTACAGGCTGGATGATTCCATGACCCCACAGGTAGTTTATCTGGATTCTCCACTGGAGGGCCAGGCTTTCAGAATGACTTTCATGGGGGTCTACCCGGGAGACTTTTACCAGGACCTCGTTATCAGCGAGCTGCGCTTCTTCGACGGCGATGAGTGGTTCGTTATAGCCACAGGTGGAGATGAAGCAAGGAAGCAGGCGAATCTTCAGTGGGCCATGAGCTGTGATGCCGGGGCTTTCATGGACAGGCAGATCTTTGCAGATAGCTCACTGGCAAACGACTACATCAGGCAGTCACTTGTTATCCGCTCCAACGGAAGTTTCGTGATCTGGAAAGTGGATGAGCGGGATGAATCCGAGGAAAGAATGTATGCCGACGGCAACTGGCAGATCCTGGATGACAGCCACATAAGGATCTTCGGCAGACTTCATCGACTGGCCAGCTATGAGCAGAACAGCTATGACCCATATGCGGGAACATGGTCCGACCAGAATGAAAGGCTGGACCGGATGACTATTTTCAGCGATACACTGAGCTTCAGCCGCAGCTGGATATCCAGCAGCAGGGGGATATTCGAGGATTTCGATTTCTAAGGCAGAGCTGTGTGTGAATACCTTCTGAGAAACAGGCTGTTATCAGCAGGTCTTCTTGCCCTTCTGGTTTTAGCCTCCGGTCTTATCTCCGCATACAAAACGGAGTATGCCAACGGATGGGACGGATACTATTACCTGGTTCAGATACGGTCTTTCACTGAAACCGGAGTAATGCATTCTCCCGAGTACTCTCCGGTGTACATTCCAATGCTTGCGCTTCGTTACCTTACCGGCAGCTGCATCACCGCAGGCAAGGTCAGCGCTGTTCTGATCAAGCTGATGTTCGTTCTTTCTGTGTTCTACCTCTCTCTTTCCCTGCTCAGGTCCGCCCACCGGGAAAAACGGGAGATTTCTTTCATTGCGGCTCTGCTCACAGCGGCTGTTTCTTCCGCAAGCCCTTCACTCAACTACTTCTTTCTGCAGTTTCCCAAGAACCTCATGGGCTTCTCCTTTTTCTTCCTTTTCGTGGCCTGTGTGCTCAGCACCGCCGGTGGCATTAAGCAGAGGGGAAGAGGGGTATATGGTGGAACTGCAGGTTCTGTTTTGTTTTTCCTTGCCGCATTCTTCACCCACCGGTTCACCGCGGTTCTCTCCCTTCTGTTTCTTGTTTTGTTCCTTGCGTCGTACTCCAGGAAGCTTCTTGTCCGAATGTCTTCCCGTGGTAAAACCCCATGGATCGCCATATGGGTGATCATTTTCATCGTTTTCGTTCTGATCCTTTCGAACACCCTTCCGCTGGCTCTCTCCACCCATGATATGGAAAGGATAACCGGTGATCTCGCTGCTGTTCCGGTATTCGTGCCGGCGGCCTTCATGGAGGTGTTCGGTGTTCACAGGCTGAACCCCGAATGGATCATTGAGATCTTCATTGCCTCTGTACTACCCGCGGCGACCCTCCTGCTTCTGCCATGGGTGAAGAGATTCAGTTTCCTGCGCCTGGGCAGGGGTTACTATATACTGTGTCTTATTGGTCTTATCGGGCTGTTCCCGTTTCTGGAATTCTCTCTTACCGGCCTTTCATACAGGCTGTTCTTCGGAACTCTGCTTATGCTGCCGCTCATAGGCTTACCCTATCTGCTGCTGGCTGCGGAAAAGTGGCTCGTACCATGTTTACGCTCCGGGAAACCCATTCGAAAGGGTTTGCCTGTGCTTGTTCTCCTTTCCGTTGCTGCCCTGTCTTTTTACACCGGCAGGTCATACAGGCCTGAGATACACGATCCCCCCTATGCGCTTTACGAAGAGATCGCTGAGAATGCCATGAGCGCCCTGGATGAAGAGGAGTTCGATCTTATCATTGCCCACAGATCCCTGGCGGAGTTCATTACCTTCCGGTACAGGGTAGATGTACTTCCCTGGGCACCGGAAGAACATTTCCAGAGAGACAGGGTGTGGCGTATCACCGCCGGTATCCTTGGGGATGAGGTTTCCTATTACCTTAGCCCTGATATTGCCGAAACCCGCTTCGTGAGACTGGGGGGAGATTACGGTCTGCTGCGAGAGGATCACTGGGAAACCTTCGTGGAAAAAGTGTCAGATGATCCTGTGATGATGGAGGCTGTCGAAGTCTGGAGAAATCCCCTGGCGGTCAGACCAGCATTCCTTGTGGGGAACAGGTAAGCTCTGACCCAGCCCGGTTACAGCTTCACCGGGGGAGCGTTGCACTTCATCCGTTTCTTCAGGCGTTTTTCCTATGAACATCACATCAGCCTGAAGTGGTTCTCAGTGCCGGCCCGGTGTCAAAGGTCCATTTGAGATCTGAAGAATTCCATTTCCCCGCCGGTTAAAGGCGTCTGCCACTTATCCGAGTTCAGCAGTTCATCAAATGACTCCATCAGGTGAGCATCGGAGGGCATGGTATACATTTCATTCCTCCATGTGCACTGAAGCTCGCAATACTCAAGGTAGTCTTCAGCACTCTCCGGCAATCCTCCCAGAGAGTATCCGAGAACGATCAGAAAGGGAATGTTCCCTATTATTCCGATTGGTTCTGCCGGCCAGTCAGCGCAGGTTGTATTTCCGGGGAAAGCTGCTGCGCCGATAAGGGGGCGGCGCATTTCACCTTCCCTTTCAAAAAGCATGCGGCAGAGAATGATTACCCTGTTCTGATTTTCTTCATTTTCGCAGCATTCTTTCAGAACTGAGATTGCCTGGTCTCTGCCCATGTTCTGCAATTCAATTGCAGCACTTATGTATGGAGCAACTGTGTACTGCTCGTACTGGAAATCGGGGCAGTTCTGAATGGTTTCATGGAAATTCTGCCCGTAAGCCGTGCATGTGATCGAAACAAAAATCAAAGCTGCCATAGGGTGCTTCATTGATCTCATCAGTTCCTTACTTTCTGAAGGGTTTTCATACGGATTGTACACCACCCGGGCTTTGGCTATTCCTTCCGGTTCCCGCAGGGGAGAGCCTGCCGGATCCATGAAGAGATATATTAGGATCAGCTGCCGCATGAAAGGAGGAGACCATGGCTAAGGGACAGGATGCCAGGAAGAATGTTAAGCAGAAGCCTGAAAAGACCCTGAAGGAAAAGCGCAAGGAGAAGAAGGCCAAGAAGTCCAAAGCATAACCCGTTCCCGGGTATTGCTTTGATCAGACCCGGAATCCTCCGGGACCTGCTTCCTTTGAATGCCCATTTCCGGACAGCTTCACCGCATACACCTCCGTCTGCCTGGCAAATGTGCGGGCAAGTATCAGCTTGGAGCATTTTCAGGCAGGGATGCAGCAGCCCTTTCCATGAAACATGGGTGCTGAAGTGATCTTCATTCCTTTCCCCATGGGAATGAGGCACTGAAGGGCATGAGTTCTACAGTTCCGGCGGTGGAAGCGATTCCCTGACGAAGTGGGGCATTTCTTCAGGAAGAACCAGCGAGATCTCCACGAGACCCGCCACACCCCCGGAGGGGTCTTTCCAGGCACTCTGATATATGAGTTTCCTGACTCCGTTCTTCTCCACGGTGTAGACGTTGGTGCCCCCTGAAGAGAGCAGTTCTTCAATGATGGCCCTTGATCTGTCATTGTGGCAGTCAAGGAGATCTTCGCCCACCAGGGCCATTCCTCCCCTGGATTTCCAGGTGTCTGCCGCTGCGTGGTTCATGAATACTACCCTGTGGTCAGCGTCGGAAACCGTGACCGCTCCGGGAAAACCTGTTACCCAGTCGGGCATTCTGCTCATGTTCTGCTCCCTGCTCTTATTAAGTGAATAACGGTGATCCTGGATATATGGCGCGAACTGTCTTTCTCCCCGTTCAGTGGAACCGGTACTCAAAACCCGGGGGAAGTCAGCCGAGGGAATGGATGATTTCCCGGAAGAAGGCTATGGGATAGTTTTCGTGAACTGTGGTGTAGGCCTTCAGAGCCATTTCCCTGTGGGTGGCGTCTCCTGTTATATCAAAACTGGTGAGCCATGCCAGCGCTTCTCCTTCGGTACCCGGGAAACGTTCCGTTATCTCCCCGGCGATTTCCAGGGCTCTTCCGTGGTTTTCCGAGACCTTTTCCCTCCACATTCTTGCAACGGGAAGATACCAGAGGTAAACAGGGGCCACCCGTGATTCCGGAATGTTTTCCATGCTTCGTACAAGCTCGGCAATATCATCTTCTGATCCGTTGAAGCGCATGACCCTGACCATGGCGAACAGGAATTCCCAGGCGCTCTGAAGATCATCGGCGTTTGTTGAGAACCTGATAGCTTCTCTAAGTTTTTCCGCTGCCCCTTTGCCGTTACCCTTCATCAAAAGCATCTGTCCTGTTTTACCAAGAGCGCTGCCCAGAGCCCTTTCGTCTCCAAGTTCCTCGGCTATCTCAATGGCCCTTTCGAAGTATTCTTCAGAATCAGCGTAGTCGCCGAGGAATGTTCTGATCTCACCGATGCTCTGGTTCAGAAGACGCATTCCCTTCCTGTCGTTCATTGTACGTGCAAGGTGAAGAGCCTGTGTATACATCTCCAGAGCCTGAACGAATTCACCCCTTGCAGAATGAATTGCGGCAATATTGTTCATCAGAACCCTGGCCACGTGTCTGTCTCCCATTTCCCCTGCGATCTCCATGGCTTCCCTGTAGATCGCTTCTGCTTCGTCCACCTTGTTCCGCAGATAGTTCACGTTTCCAAGATTAAGAAGGGCGATGTTCCTTCTCCTGTTCAGCGGTTCAGAGGTCTCAATGCTTCTGAGGAAGTAATCAGCTGCTTTATCAAGGGTGTTCATTCTCTGGTAGATAAGCCCCAGGTTGCTGTAGGTGAACATGATCACTTCCCTGGCCTTGGTGCTTTCCCCGTGGTTCTCCGCCAGAGCCAGGGCGCTCTCCAGAACAGCAATGGCTTCATTGTATCTGTTCAGATCTATATACACTATGGCTGTGTTGTTAAGAGCCCCGGCCAGAGCTATGTCATCCCCCAGGACCTCGAAGATCCTTTCTGCCCTGGAAAGGCACTCGAGAGCCCGGGCGTTTTCAGCCATTCTGTGCATGATGAATCCCTTTCTGCACAGGGCTTCAGCCAGATGGAGCTCATCTGCATTGCCGCGGGAACCGCTTATCACCCGGTCGTAGAGGCTGAGGGCACCCTTCCAGTCTGCCGTGAGTTCGTATACCCCTGCAAGCTTTAACCGGGCGTCCTTCACCTTGAACGGATCCGGCTGGTTCGCAATGTACTTCTGGTACATTTCCACCGCTTCGAGGTTCCTGAAGTTGTCGCCGGCGTAAACCGCGGCTTTCAGGGTGTATTCCAGCATGGAAGCCTTCCGTCCGCTTTTCTCATAGTGGTAGGAGAGATCGGTGAACATCCTCTCGTCATTGCCATAAAGCTCTTCGATGATGTCGGCGGCTAGAAGATGCAGCCTTGAGAGCTGGCCCTCCATCTGCATTCCGTAAATGGCTTCCCTGATAAGTCCGTGGCTGAATATGTACTGAAGCTCTGAAAGCCTGTTCCAGAGACCCGCCTCTGCAGCCGTGTGAAGATGGCCTTCAATCGAAATGCCCTGAAGCATCCTTGCAAGGACCCTTGTGTTGAAATTTCTGCCGAGAACAGAAGCTCTTTTCACGGTTTGTCTTATCTCTTCCTCCAGGGCGTCAACACGGGAGATTATCACTTCAATAATGCTTCCGGGAAGCTGTACTGACCGGGATGTGAGCTCAGCTGTATCCCCGGTTAGATCCAGCAGCTTTCTGTCAATGAGATATTTCAGCATCTGCTCCATGTAGAATGGGTTTCCCTCGGCTTTTTCAGCAATGGTACGACGGAGGGTTTCAGAGGGGGGACGGGGCAGGCTGCTTTTAAGAAGGTTCATCTGGTCGGTTTCCTCCATGGGAGAGAGAACCATGGTAAGCACCGCTGATTCCGGGGAAACCACACGTTCCACCCCTGTGCCCGGTGCTGGCCGGTAAAGTAACCCTATCAGCGGATGGTCCATATCCATCTGGGTGAAAACATCCTTCAGGGCGGAAAGGGTGTCAGGGTCGGCCCACTGGAAGTCGTCCACCACTATGAAGGGTCTTCTTCCGCCGGTTACAAGACCGGCAAGGTGAACGAAGGAGAGGATCGTGTTGTCGAACCTCGATTTACCGTCCAGTCCGCTGTACTCGGGGGATTCATGAATACCCATGAAGCCCTTTACTATGTGCTTGAGCCTTTTCAGTCTGTCAGCGTGATATCCGGGAGAATCGGTGATGGAACTGAAACTCTTTTCGAAGGCTGCTTCGGATACAGCCTGATCTTCAAGCCCGGATGTTCCGAAAACCTCCTCGAAAAAGGTTTCCAGGGGGTTAAGGCTTTTTGCCAGTATTTCGTCGCATTTCAGGTATATGACACCGGTGTTATCCAGATGCGCCCGGACCTCCCAGAGAAGCCTGGTTTTGCCCATTCCGGCGTCTCCCGTTAACAGCATGACCCCTGTTCTGTTTTCCAGTCGGGTCTTTTCCGTGAAATCCAGAATTTCCCGGAGTTCATTCCTCCTGCCATAGAAACCTCCGCTGAAAACAGGACCCAAAGCCCTTGGAACCCTTCCTCTCACGGCGTAGCAGGGAGGAGCACTGATCACGCCTCTGGCAGAGGGCCCGGGGTACCTTTCAATGTGGAAAGAACTGCCCATGGACCTGCCCATTTCTCCGGAGATCCGGATTTCCCCGGGAGGACATATCTCCATGAGCCTGGCTGCGGTGTTAACCTTGTCACCTATAACCGTGTAGTGGCCTCGTATTCCCTCTGAACCGATGAAACCGGCGAAGACCCTGCCATGTGTAATGCCGCTCTTTGTGCCGGATCCGTATCGTTCCCTGATATCCATGGCGAAATTTATGCTTCTCATGGCGTTTTTCCCCGAGGAGAGAGGTGCGCCGAATATGGTAAGCACAACTTCCCCCTTGTCTCCGCAGTCGAGCAGGTTGAAATAGCCTCCATAATCCTCGGCGGTTCCCATAACCATGTCGGCGAATTCATCCATATCATCTATGCGGGTGAAGCTGGTGAATACCATTGCAGCATCCCTGAATTCCGGACAGCCTGCCTCTGCTATGAAATCCTTGTGAATGAAAAGGCTGGTAAGCTTTCCGCAGGGAGTATCTTCATGGAGGGTTTCCTCCGACTTCGGAGATTTGTCAATTCCCGGAGCAGTGGATATTTCTCCTGTACCGGCAGAAGCCTGACACAGTGCGGCTCTTCTCACAGCATCTCCGGAAAAGAGATAGGTATACGGACCAGAACCGTAGATGTTCCACCGAATGTTTCCTGTTTCTATTCCACTGGTTATCCCGGTGATGTGATCCATTTCTTTCCCGGAGACAAATTCCCTTATCTCCAGTGCAGAACGGTAGGCCCTGAAACCCCGGTCTCCGGGGAAAACTGCGGTGAAAGCATCTCCGGCGAAGCTGGCTACGAATCCGCCATGGCTGCGTACCGTGTTTATCATTTCTGTGAAAAGCCCGTTGAGGATGCGCGAAAGCTTCTCTGCTCCCTGCTTCTGGAAAGCGAACAGGGATTCTGTAAGACCTGTGAAACCGCTGATGTCGCTTATCAGTACAGAACCCTGTATTACTCCCTCTCTAAGGCCTTTACGGTGCTGCCGGCAGATGAAACCGGGAACGAATTCGGTATTTCGATGCTTATCCATTTCTCTTTCCAGCCAGGATGAGAACTTCAGGTGAAATACAATAATACTTACTGCAGCCTGAAGCCCAAAGCCTGAAGCGGATTCATCCGAACGGGCTTTGACCTGACAGTGGAAATTGACGATTATTGCAGGAATAACAGGTTCTTTCCGGAAGGGGACATTCTTGAGGGTAACCCTTGTGTATCCAAGGTACGGTGAAAGCCATCATTCGCTTTATTTCCCGTTCGGTCTCGCTTATGTTGCTTCTTCTCTTCAGAATGCGGGGCATGATCTTACCGTCGTGGACATGGAGGGAAGCGCCCTCTCGGAAAGTGAGGCCCTGGCTGAAATAGTCCGGTCTGCACCTGAAATGGTGGCCTTCGGCGGGATGGTAACCCGTTTCCGATTCGTTCGCGACCTTGCCCGTCTTGTGCGAAGAGAACTTCCTGAAGTTTTCCTGGTTGCAGGCAACAGCGGTGCCACAACCGTTCCTGAGCTCTACATCAAGTCATGCGGTCTCGACTGCGCGGTTCTCGGTGAGGGAGAGGTTACAGCACGGGAACTTGCCAATGCGGTTTCTTCGGGAGCAGACTGGAGAGCGGTTCCGGGCATTGCCTGGGTTGATGATTCCGGTAACCTTGTGAAATCATCACCCAGGGAACCAGTGCAGGACCTGGATTCTCTTCCCTGGCCTGCATGGGATCTTTTTCCCACTGAAAACTACGTATCCAGCATGGACCACAGGCAGAAGAAGGTACGGCACATGGAAGTGCTTGCAAGCAGGGGCTGCCCCTTCAACTGCGTTTACTGCTACAGGATCTACGGAAGGCACGTTAGAAGACGCTCCCCGGCTTCCATAGTGGCTGAACTTAAGGAACTGGTAAGGCGCTATCAGATAGAATACACAGGTTTCCCCGATGACCTTTTCACAAGCGACAGGAACTTCGTCATGGAAACCTGCCGGCTGATACGCAGTGAACTGCCGGGGCTCAAGTGGTCCTGTCTGGGCAGGGTGAACACCGTAGACCGGGAGATGCTTCTTGCAATGCGCGATGCCGGTTGCGACTGGATCTCCTACGGGATCGAATCCGGCTGCGACAGAATGCTCACTGAAATGAAGAGAGGGGTTACCGCTCAGCAGTGCCTTGACGCCATTAAGCTTACAGAGTCTGTGGGTATACATGCCGACGGCAGCTTCATCATAGGCATGTTCGGCGAAACAAGAGAGTCGGTGATGGACACGGTTGAATTCTGCAGAAGGGCAGACATCACCGCTCCAATGCTCTTCGTTACACCCTACCCCGGAACCGCTATTTTTCAGGAAGCCCTGGACAGAGGCCTTATAGGTGATGTGGAGGAGTTTCTCTGCTCCATGAATGCCGCCGATGAGCTTCTTGTAAATCTTACCGATTTCAGTGACAGGGAGCTTATTGAGCTTCGCGACTGGGCACAGGGAACCATAGGCAGAAGCTATCTTTTCAGAAAACCCCTTGCAAGGATCCCCGCACTTCTCTGGAAACATTTTCGCCTGGGAAGGTTCAGGATCCTTGCCCACGACATCAAGGCCTTCATCGTTTCCCTGTTTCTCAGGCGAAGAACGTAACTGTACCGATCGATGCGACTTCATGTGGATAACGCTCTGATCCGTATTTCAATAAGGAGAATGCTTGGAACACCGGCAACCAGTTGAGATAATGGCCCCCGCCGGCTCTTACGAGACTCTCAGGGCCGCCATCAACGCAGGGGCAACTTCCATCTATTTCGGTGTGGGAAGCTTGAACATGAGATCGAATTCAGCCAGCTTCCAGCTTGAGGATCTTGCTTCGGTGGCTTCGATCTGTGCACAGAATAATGTACGCAGCTATCTCACTCTGAATACCATCATGTACGATGAAGACCTGGAGGCGGCCCGGGAGCTTTGCCGTCTGGCCGGGAAAGCACGCATAACGGCCATTATCGCAACGGACATAGCGGTTATCGAGTATGCCCGGTCTCTGGGGCTTGAAGTACACATTTCAACCCAGGTGAACATCTCCAACCTGGAAGCTGTGAGATTCTACGCAAGGTATGCGGACGTGGTCGTACTGGCCAGGGAGCTAACCCTGGAACAGATAGAGAACATCTGCAGTGCCATAGAGCGGGAAAACATATGCGGTCCTTCAGGAAAACATGTGGCGGTTGAAGTCTTCATTCATGGGGCAATGTGCGTAGCCGTTTCCGGGAAGTGCTACATGAGCCTGGCGCATTACAACAGCTCAGCCAACAGGGGGAAGTGCCTGCAGACCTGCAGAAGGAGATACAGAGTAATCGACGAGGAAACCGATGAGGAGCTTATTGTCCACAACAAGTTCGTAATGTCTCCAAGCGATCTGTGCACCATTGGTATACTGGACAAACTCATGGCTGCAGGGGTGAGCGTGCTTAAGATCGAAGGCAGGGCAAGAGGGCCGGAGTACGTGGACACCGTGGTAAGACAGTACAGAAGAGCGGTTGATCTTATTGAAGCAGGAGAATTCGGTGATGAACAGAAGGAAGAGTCACTTCTGGAACTGAAGAAGGTGTTCAACCGGGGGTTCTGGGAAAACGGATACTACCTTGGCAATAAGCTTGGTGAATGGGCAGGTGTCTACGGCTCGGTTGCAACCACTGTGAAGATAAAGGTCGGTAAGGTTGTCAATTTCTTCCACAGGAACATGGTGGTAGAGGTTCTCATTGAGTCGGGAGAGATCAGGAAGGGCGCTGAGGTTGCCTTTACAGGTCCCACCACCGGCATTGTCCATTCCGTTGCAGACTCCATGATGAACGACCATGGAGAAGTGGTAGAGTGCTTGAAGAAGGGCGAATCGGGAACAATTAAGATGGATGAAACGGTTCGAAGGAATGACCTTGTGTTCATAATTGAGCCCAGAGAGCACATACACAGAAAGCAGTGATGAGTTAATGAATGAGCTGGAACCCCTCAGAAAAGAGATCGACCAGATAGATGCAGAGATCACGAGGCTTCTTGACCAGCGCTTTGAAGTGGTTCTGAGGATAAGGGAGATAAAGGCGAAGAACGACCTGCCAGTTGAAGATCTGGCCCGGGAAAGGGAGATAATCTCGAATCTTCACAGGGGAAGGCTTGAGGAAAATTTCATTCGGGAAATTTACCACCTCATTTTTCAGTATTCCAAATCTTTTCACGGCTGAATCCTGCTTTCGAGTGTGACCTGTCAAAGCCCTTATGTGATATTCCATGCCTTGCTTGACTGGTGTGCGTTTAGCATTGTTTGACCGGATCATCTAATTCACCGTTTCAAGAGGGAGAGACAATGTATCTTACAGCTGCGCTTTCAGCTATTGTTTTAGCGGTCACAACTGGTACCACCTTCTCAAGATTGATAACCAATGAATACCCGTGGGAAAACAGCTATGGTGGTGTTTGTGAACTTTCCGACGGTTCCATTGCAACTGCACACGGAATGATAATGGAAGATTATCAGATTTCTGTTTTTAACCGGGATGGTGAACTCACTCTCCTCATTGACGGGCTTTCCGTTCCGGGCAGGGCACTGGAGAGCGGAGGCTGGCTGGTCCCTCTTTCAGACGGCGGCTTCTACTTCGTTTCTTACAGCGAACCCAGAGCAACAGGTGTGAATTCCGACATTGCCATTTTCAAGATTTCCAGGGATCTTGATGTGGAATGGACCAATGTTACAGGAGAGAACACGGAGGACGTATTCACAGGTTTCGGTGCAGCCGGAACCCCTGCAGGCGGTATCGCCCTTCTTGGAGGATCAGGTTATGCTGGTCAGGATGCATTCCTGAGAGCCTATGACCGGCAGGGCAGGCTGACATGGGAACACACCTACCCGGAAGAGGACGGCTATCTGCCCCTTGCTGTGGGTCAGGTGGATGACGGCAACCTGGTTCTTCTGTCGCACCAGTGGCAGGATAATACCTATCTGCAGAAGTTCGACGGCTCGGGAAACATGGAATGGGAACTTGTGGTTCCCTTTAAAAGCGAATCGGGTCCCGTTTCCTTCTGCACTATGGATGCGGGATACGGGGTTTACTTCCCCGGTGGCGAAGACGGGACCAGAAGCGGAGTAACTTTGATAGTCAACCCCGCAGGGGAAAGAATAGGAACCGGTGTGTTCACCCACGGCATGCTGCTGCAGGATGTTCTGCTGGCAGCAGAGTATCAGGTGATCCTTGTGGGTTCCAGGGTCATCGACGGGGCGAACTCCGCTGTAATGGAGTCCTATGACTATCAGGGTAACCTCACATGGAAGCGCAGGCTTCAGGGTCTTGGAGAAGACGGCTTCACCGGTATCTGCCCAAGTTCATCCGGGGGATTCCTGCTCACCGGCTACAGCTTGGCAGAAGATGAAAGACGGTCGGGTTACGTTCTTGTGAGAACCGATGAGCAGGGGTGCGTGGCAGGGGGTGAAAACCCCACACAGATCCCAATGCCCAGATAAAGGCATCCTGTTCACGGAAAGCGCTTCAAGGTATTATCTGCAGAGAATTCTTCCACAGAGTGTTCATGTGTTGGTCCCGATGCATACTGGCAGTTCGTGTTAAGGATGGTGTTCATTGGTAGATACTGAATCCACAGACACAACCGCAACCACGCCACTGGAACCTTCCCCGCAGCGAACCGCAGTTGAGAAGAACCTCGAGAAGCTGGCATCTCTTTGCGGTTCGAATCCTTCTGAAGCAGAGAAACTTGCCTCTGCTACTCTGGCAATGTCTCAGAAGCTCGGGGATCCAGCACTGATCGGTTCATCACTTTGCCTTCTGTCCAGAGCGGTATCTGTGCTGCGTGATTCCAGGGAAGCCATCGAGTACGCGTCAAAGGCCGTTGAAATTCTCCGGCCGCTGGCAGACAGGAAAATGCTGGCAACGGCACTGAACAACCTTGGCAACTGCCACCGCAGAATGGCTGAACCGCTGGACGCCATCAGGTATTATGAAGAGGCCCTTGAAATTCAGATCTCCATTGGAAATCCCGGTGGAATTGCATTAGTGCACAACAACCTTGGTCTGGCCTTCATGAGAATAGGGTCTCTGGAAAGGGCATACGGCTCTTTCATGCACACGGTTTCCATCTCCGACCAGATCGGCAACCGGTTCATGAAAACCGTAGCTATGAGTAACATGGCTGATGTTCTCATAGACCAGGGTGAGTACGAAACCGCAGAACAGTACCTGGAAGATAATCTGAAGATCAATCGCGAGCTGAACCGCAGGATCGGAGAGGCATACTGCCTTTGGGAACTGGGGCGCCTGAAGATCAAGCAGGGGAAACCCCGGGAGGCCGAGGGGTTCCTCCGTGAGAGCATCGCCCTTAGAAAGGAACTGCAGAGCAGCAAGGTAGGTGAGTGTCTCTTTGAACTTGCAGGGCTGCTTGAAAACCAGTCCAGGGAGAGTGAGGCCGAAGAAATCCTCCTTCAGGCCATTGATCTGTTCGAGGAAAATGACAACAGCTATGATCTTCGCCTTGCCCGGGCCAGTCTGTCCATGCTCAGGATCCACATGAATCGGCTGGATGGGGTGGAAGAACCCCTGGTTAATCTTCTCGAGGGTTTTTCTGATTTGAAAAGCGATCAGGACTTGCAGCTGGAGACGCTGATCCTGAAAGCCCTTTCAGAGTATCACGAGAAGAGAGGCAACCTGCCTGAAGCACTGGAGTATTTCAAGCGCTATGCGGGAGAAAGAGATGTTCTCCTTGAAAGAAGGCAGCAGGAAAACATCACCAAAATGAAGCTGAGAGCTGACTTTCAGGCAAGCGAAGTTGCAAGAGAGCTGCTGCAGGAGGCAAACATCAAGCTTCAGAACGCCATGGAGAGAATCAAGTCACTCCACGGCATGCTTCCCATATGCGGCAAATGCAAGAAGATCCGAAAAGATGACGGCTACTGGGAACAGATAGAGGAGTACATATCCACGAACTCGGATGCCACTTTCTCCCACTCTCTTTGTCCTGACTGCATGCAGGAGCTCTATCCCGAGCTCAGTAAAACACCACGGAGACGTAAGACCAACCGCTGATACGGTCATCAGTATCGTAAAACATTGCGATGAGGTGAACACCGTGCGATGAACATCCCTACGGATGTTGACAGGATGGTCTATGGCTGGTATATAACATCCATAAACCATCCATCTGGATGGAGAATGGAGTAAATCATGATAGAGAACGAGAAGATAACCATCAATGTGGGGCCGGTTGATCTGGGCAGGATCGATGTGCTGGTGGAGCAGGGTGTGTTTTCGAACAGAAGCGATGCCATAAGAACTGCAATAAGGAATCTGCTGGATCTTAACAAGGATGTTATCCGGGAGGTTAAGGTGCGGAAGTCTGCCACCATGGGAGTTCTGATCCTGGGAAAGAGCGATCTGGAGAAGAAAAAGGCCTCTGGAAAGAAGATCATTCTCAACATCATCGGTATGCTGGTACTTAAGGATGATGTGACCCCCCGGCTGGCTGCCGAGGTATTTGAGTCTATTTCGGTTCAGGGTGTATTCAGAGCGCCCCGGGAGGTGAAGAAGCTTTTCACCGGGGTCTGATATGCTGTTAACGGGCCGCCCCCGCTGCCGGGGGCGGCCACATATTACTTCAACTGGATCTCTATTCTGTTTCCGGAGAATCCGGTGATCGAGAGAAGATCCTCCATCTCGGAAAGTGCATCCAGTATTTCAGAGGAAGATGTTTCAGAAACCACTTCAATTGTGGCCCTGGAGCCTGTGAGATCACGGGTTACAACATCCGTTACACCTCTGACCCTTTCACGTATGGCTGTTCTCAGGATGGTCAGTTTCGTGTAATCCGCATCTGC
>CAZNFQ010000044.1:0-16513 GCA_964571965.1 uncultured bacterium
TCTTGTAGTAGGATTTTCTTCTTTCCAGGGCATCCCGGGCTGAAACCAGCTCCGTGAGGTCGCTCACATAGCCCTCAAGACCTGCTGGTTCTCCAGTTTCGCTGTAAACTCTTCTTCCGTTGATCACACAATTGATCAGAGAGCCGTCTTTCCTTTTAAGATTGCCTGTGCAGCTTGTGATTGTGCCGTCTTGATGAAGACCCTCGAGGAATTCCCGTTTCATCTCCTCTGAGGGGAAGAAGTTCCGGGTAAGGCGCAGCCCGATCATCTCTTCTTTGCTATCGTAGCCGAACATTGCCGTTGCGGTGCTATTGACGGCATTTAAGGTTCCTTTTTCATCAACACGAAAGTAAGCCTCTGTCATTGAATCGAACACCCGGCGAAGATCTATTTCTTTCATGGTCCACCATTCCCTGCAATTGAATAACAGAGAATGTAACTTTTCCTGAACCATGTAAAGACATTCAGCAGAAGGGGGAAGGCCGAAGCCTTCCCCCCTGTGTCTTACGAAATGCTGATTAGAGCTTAACGGCCCTGAGGGTTTCGGAACCCGCAGGGGTTGTAAGCCTGATCACATAGATACCCGCGGGAGCGTTCTGGAGATCTGTGGAAACCGTGTGGCTTCCGGACTCCAGGTTGCCTGTAACCGGTGTGCTCACGATCCTTCCTGCAATGTCCAGAACCTCGATGGTTGCCTGGGTTGCAGAAGGAAGGGTGAAGTTCACGTTTGCAGTGGAAACCACAGGATTCTGGGAGATGGTGAAGCCAACCGTGGGCAGGCCGAGGTTGTTGTCGGAAACCGAGGTTACTATCAGGCCGCCGAGGTAGTAGTTGTCTCCGCAGCTGTCCGGGGTATCGTCCCACTGGGGATGCTCCTGGCCGCTCTGGGCGTAGGTGTCCCACTCTTCGGCCTTTGTGGCTGCTTCGTACATGGAAACACAGCCGTCACCGTTCATGTCCGGGTCTCCCGGCAGGGCACCGGGGCCGGGTCCGCCGCTTGGGGGGATCGAACCGTGAACAGCCCCTGTCCAGTAGTAGACATACTCGTCGTATTCCGGGTAGGTTGCCCCGGCCCAGCTTGATTCAGTTGCGTTGGCGGCACTGGCAAAGGTTCTTGGCTGTGCTGCCCCCGCATGGACGACTTCCTCGAGGAATCCGCCGGAGTAGCACTGCTCCATTACAACGTGAATGGACATGGCGGTCATGCCGTCGAGATAGCCTTCCATGGTATCGTCATCGAGTGTGCCGTTCCAGAGGTTCAGAATAACCTCGGGAGGGTTGTCGAATCCGCCCTTTCCGGGGCTGCCGTGATCCGTGGTGAATATGAAGAGGTGGTCGTCGGCACCCACCATGGACGCTATGTCATTGTATCCATTTGTAACACCTGTTGATGTTGCGTCGTAGATGATGTCGCTGTCGCCGTCATCATCGAAGTCGGGGTTGGAGTTGATTCCGCCGGACTGGTCGGGAGCCGGGTTGAGACCGTCGGCGAAGCAGACGATGATGTGGTCGTCGGGCAGCAGGTAGTCATGGGCGAGAACGTTGTAGATGAACTGAACGTCGCCGTAGTACCTTATGTGGTTGTTTCCTGAATTAGCTCCGCCTGAAATGATCCAGGCGTACATGTTTTCGGCATTACCGGGGGTTGACTGGACATTGGGAGAGAACCATGCCAGGAAGTCTTCATACTGGCCTTTGCCGTCATCGGTTACCGGAAGACTGGTGTATTCAACGTTCATTCTGGGAAGAACGTCAGGGGGGATCACGGATCTTACCACTTCAGTTTCACCTTCAGGGGAAACGAAGACCCAGCGGCAGGGATGAGCCCAGTTGGCCAGAGCATAATCATCCACAAGAACCAGGTACCCGTCGAAGGGAACCACGATACCCGGGAATGACCATGCACCCATGATCTCGCCCTGGTAAAGGAAGCTGTCCAGGCTTCTTACTTCCTTGTTGCTAAGGTCTGTGAGCATAGTCTCCATAACAAGACCTGCAGCTTCCGAACCGCTGTTTATAGCGGATCCGAAGGCGCAGACCGCAAAGACTGATGCAATAAGCAGTTTAAGCATTTTTCCTCCATATGGCTGAGCGTGCGAATTGTTAACATTCAACTATAAGGAGTAAGGGAAGAAAAAGGTAGACGGCTTTCAGTTCAGGGATTTATGTATAAATTTCACAATAGAAGAGAGCCCGGGTGATGTAACTGGCTTTGGAGCCTGTTCACCGGCTTTTTTCTCAGCCGTTGAGAAAACACTCCTTACGCAGGATAGCGGTGTTTCTGCAGTTGCTTCACGGTTCTTAACTGCCATCAGCAGATAATTCTCTTCCGGGAAGGAATGGAGAGGGATCAGTACTGCCGGTTTTCCCATGGCAAGAAGTTGAGAGACAATTCCGTATCCCGGTTTGGCAATGACAACGTCAGCTGCTGCCACGAGGTCGGCAAAAGAGGCATCAATCCCGGCAAGTTCTCCATGGGTGATATTCAGCCAGCCCGGGTTCTGAGGCTCGGGCAGGGAAGTGAATGCGGTGATGCCCTCCGGGGTCTCCGGAGGGAAACCCTCAGGCAGGTGTCTGAACGCCACAAGGCACTTCAGCCCGTCCCCTTTAAGAAGGCTTTTTACTTTGTCCGGGTGTCCTTCGGGACCTCCCCTGAGCAAAGGCATTTCAGCTGTGGTTTCGAACGGGGAGTGATCAGGGCCCATGGGAAGCCTCAGATAAATGCCCGTGGAATACATCTGCGCAATTCTTTCCGTTTCACCCCTGAGGTCCGGGCACATTTCCGCCAGTATCCAGTCCCACGTGAAGTTGCCTACGCCTATGGCGGGGATTGAATTGATATCCGCGGCTTTCACAGGCAGGGGATCGATGTCCGTTACAACAAGATCAGCATCTGTTTCCCTCTGAAGTCGGAGTTCTTCCGACAGGAGTTCCTTCTCCGTTCCAAGGAATTTTCGCAGGTTTGCTGCTGTAAGTGCGCCGTCAGGCACCCCGTTTTTTTCCAGGGCAATTGGGGAGAGCCTTCCCGGCAATACCCAATCAACGGGAATTCCCTGCCAGAACCAGGCCGGTGCCGAGGAAACGAGCGTTATCAGGATATGGGGATATTCTGCTTTTACAGCTCGGATCAGTTCCCTCTGCCTTGCGGCATGTCCCCACCCGTGGGCGGAGACATGCCAGAGAATTCGTTTACCTGGTAATGACAAGTCTTGTGGTGTTTTCTTCGCCGCCTGCGTTCAGTCTGCATGTGTATATGCCGGTTGGAAGAACGGCGGATACTTCCATTGAAGCTGTTCCCGGAGATGTAACGCTGGAACTTGCGGTATGTACCAGTCTGCCGTTCAGATCATAAAGCTCGAGGGAAACACCGCCGGGTTCGGCAGCTGCGAAGCTTGCGGTGAACGAACCGGTTGAAGGGTTGGGGAAAACAGTGAACTGCGAAGGTGAGCCTGCGCCGCCCTCAATTCCCATTATGTCCACCTCTCCCATGTACACATCGGTACCGGAGCCCATCTCGTTTGCGTGAACATGTTTTCCCGCGGCAGACACATAGCGGCCGTCATCGGAAATGTCCACGTGGAAAATGGAGCCCGGAGTGTCTATGGAGAAAACAGGGGATCCCGGGTTGAGGTCATCGAAAACGCTCACCTCATCGCCTCCGCCGTTCTGGCATCCCCAGGAACCCGCAACCATCCATCTGCCGTCGGTGGAGCATTCCATCCACTCCATTACGTCCTGATAGCTTCCGGAACCCACCGGGTAGTCATAGGTCCATACCGGGGCTGAGGCATCGAGATCGTACCTTATGATTCTGTTGGTGGTGTAGTTGCTCTTATAGAAGCCGAAGTAGACGGTGCTGTTGTCCGCCGCCACCGCAGCGGCTCCGCCGTAGTAACCTGAAACCGCTATTCCCGCATCGAGGCTGTATTCAGAACCGTCCCAAACCGCTATTCTGGCAGCGGTGAAGCCGTAGGCTACCACCGAGCCGTCAGGTGAAACCCCGAAGCAGTCATTGGAAGCGTCCAGTGCAAAGGAAGCTTCAAGGGTGCCTGTTGCCGTGTCCACCCTGTAAAGGGTTGCAGAGCAGCGGAAAATACACTTGCTGCCGTCTGCTGTTATTCTGAGCTGCCTGGGGTAGAAAGCCAGGGCCTCGTCTTCGTATGTTGCAATTGGAACATTGCTTGACGGACCGAAGAACTGAATTGCGAGATGTCCCCCTATGGCTCCCCCCACCGCCAGAACGGAACCGTCTGTGGAGCATGCGTATTTGCCGGGGCCGTCAACGGATCCGGAATCGAAGGTGCCGGTGCCGTCATAGGTCCATACTGGAGTGGATGATCCGCCGGTGAAACAGTGAACCGCCGTGTTGACGCCTTTGCCGTTGTCCCAGTTCTGTACCGCATAGAAAATGTCTGCGCTTTTCGCGGCAACGGTTCCCGTTCCAAGTGAGGTCCAGCTTCCCGAAGGCTCGTAGCTCCAGAGGATCGAGCCGTCTCCAGCTGCTCCCTGGAACATTTTTGCTCCTCCGTACCAGCCCCCTGTGAACACATAACCTGAGGCAAATCCCATTGGAGCCATCTTCTGCTGGGCTCCTGATTCCAGCATATAGTGCCAGAGAACCTCCGGCGGGTCGTAAACGGGCTGAAGTTCAGCAGCTGGAGTGTATTCACCGGTTGTTGTTTCGGTGAATTCTCCCAGATCGTTTACCGTTATCGTGGTAGCGGTACCCGTTTCGCCCTGAACTGAGAAGGCCAGGGTCATGCAGGCACACAGCCATATTCCAGTGATCTTCATGTATCCTCCCTTTCAATGTATCTACAGATCCCAATGATATTGAGAGGCTTGCCCGTAAACAAGAGAAGCGCCTCCCGGCGGCGGGAAGCGCTTCTCTCGTGAAAACCTATCTGATAACGGAGATGCGCCCTGAGCGGGTGGTGTTCTCTCCGGTGAACCTTACCGTGTAAACCCCTGCGGGAAGGGAAACCGGCAGATCGTACTCAATCATGTTGCTACCTGAGGAGAAGCTGCCTGTCCTGACCATGGCCGCCTGTCTGCCGGCCAGGTCGTAGAGGGAAAGGGTGCCGGTTTCCGGTTCGCTGAGATCGAACGAGAATGAAGCTGAACCTGACGCAGGGTTCGGAGTTGCAGTGATACATCCGGACAGCTGAACCGTACCTGTTTCCACACCCTGGGAACCGTACTCTATCACATAGGCGATGTCCGGGCCCGGTATGGCCACCACTGCGGTGTTGGTGGCATTACAGAAATCGAATGTGCAGCCTCCCGCCGGGAGGTCGGTGTAATCAGCCCCCCTGTATATCCTGGAGGGTATGGATGAGGTGGAACCGGTTAGCGCCATTACCTCGCCTGTTTCAGTGAACATGGGCTGCCATACCGCCGCCGGATAGCTCTCGGTACCCTGAAGGCTTCCTGTCTGTGCATCGTAGAACCGTATCTGTGAACTGCCGTAAATTCCCACTCCGAACCTGTCGCCGGTGTTATCGTATGCGATTCGAAGGGGGCCGTCACCGGCGGCCCAGCTGCCCAGCACCGACGAAGATGCTCCATCTATATCGAGAAGGTACACACTGTCGCCGGTGTAGCATGTAACCATAGCCCTTGTTCCTGTGGCGTCGAACTCTGCCTGCAGGGGGAAGTCCCCCACATCCACGGCGGTAATCTCTGTCTGGGTGGCTATGTGGAAAAGCCTTACCTTGTCATTGAAGCTGTCACACACGAGAAGCGTGCTTCCGTCAGGGGATATTGCAAGGCCGCTTGAAACCCCGTAACATGCCCAGGAAACCCCTATGATACCGCAGTTCACCTCGGCTATTTCAGAGCTTGCCGCGCCGTTGAGCTCGATGAAGGATATTGTATTTGCAGAGATGTTACCCACGCAGGCCATGGAACCGTCCGGGGTGATCTTCACCACCCCTGCCCTTGTTCCTGCGGGAACCTCTGCTGCCACCGTTGCCGTCTCCATATCTATGAGCTTCACTGAATTCGAATTGAAACAGCAGACAACCACGTACTTAGAGTCAGGGGTGAACTCAACGTTCTGAACCCTGTCGCCCATGTCCAGAATGGCAACAGTCTGGCCTGTGGTAAGGTCCACGACTGAAGCGTTATCGCTTAGAACCCCGGTCAATACCGCGTGAAGACCGTTGGGGGATACCGCCACCCTTCTTGGTGCGTCCCCTTCCACCTGGGAACCCGAGAGTACATTACCGTCATAAGTTACCGAGGAACCTGTGAAGGAGTAGAGATAGACGCCTTCATAGCCGGTTGGGGAACAGCCTGCGGCCAGGTTGGCAGTGGGTGAAACCGCACCCATGTTCTGGCTGTTACCCTGATACTGGGCAACCATGGTCTCAGTGGCGAAGTCGATGATACTGAACCTGTACTGGCCGCTTATGGCAAGGGTGTGATCGTAGTTCGCCGCTG
Organism: uncultured bacterium; assembly: GCA_964571965.1. Classification (GTDB taxonomy): domain Bacteria; phylum Fermentibacterota; class Fermentibacteria; order Fermentibacterales; family JCC-6; genus Sabulitectum. The sequence continues at coordinate 6,445 of CAZNFQ010000044.1, forward strand.
TCCAGAAAGCCGAGTATGTGGTGCTGAACTGTTTGAAAGTGCCTGTGGTGAAGTTAACCAGGGTCGAGGTATTTCCCGAGGTTGAGATAAAGGCCTTGGAACCGTCCTGGTTAACAGCTATCTCCTTTGTAACTCCAGAACCGCTTCCCGTTACAGTTACCGTTGCTGCAACGGTGAAGTTCGAAAGGTCTATTCGGTGCAGGGAAACATCGGAAGAAGCACCAAGGGCTATGAGGTAATTCCCGTCGCCTGAAAGGGCCACAGAGGCGGCATCAGCCACCGTTACGGAATGGTCCATGGTACCAGTGGAGGTGTTGTAGAACTCAACGGCATCGCTGCCGTTGGGTACCGCCAGATACTGTCCGTCGGGAGTAACCTTGAAGGGGCTGTAGTTTACGAAGAACCTGGGATTCTCGCTGCCGAAGCTGTAGGTCTGAAGCCAGAAGGGAAAGTTCTGTATGGTTCCGGTAACGGTCTGCTCCGAAAGGTCAACCACCGTTACGCAATCATCCAGATCACAGGCTATGTAAGCTGTTTCCCCGTCGGGAGAGATCTCTATGCGCCAGGGCTGTTCCCCGGTGGATACCGTACCGAGAAGGGTTCCCGATGCATCGCTTATCCAGGCTGTGTCATCAAAGGGGAAAGCGGCGATAATGTAACCCTCGCAGAGAGCTATGGCTCCGGGTCTCATTCCCCCGGTGGGGATGTCGGAGATCACCGTACCGGAACTTTGATCAATAAGAGAAAGGTTCTCTGTCATGTAATTTGCAACCAGTATATCCTCTCCATCGGGAGTGTAAGCCATATCGAAGAGGTAATCGCCCTCGGGAAGTTCGCCTGGTTCCACCTCTGTCCCCCGGGTATCCATTCCCGCCGCTTCAAATGCCATATCGGCGGTGAAACCGTCTTCAGGGCCGTAGAGATGAACCGTGTTTTCAATGTCGCCGTTGGGGGACAGCACCCCCATTAGAATAATCGCAAGAATCATTTTCTTCCCCTCATTCGGTTACCGTGAACCTGGTTACTGCTATATCACCATCTTGATCTATGGAAGCGAAGTATATCCCGGGGCTAAGAACTCCAGGGGGGATCTTGCTTGCGGTTTCGGTTACGATCCTGCCTGTGGTGTCGTATATGGTTATTTCCCCGGAGAAGCCCCGCGGCAGGGAAAACTGCACTGTCCCGGAAGAGGGGCAGGGGTTGTTCAGCGGGGAAAAGAGGGAGTTTACAGCCCCGCTCCATTCCTCCGCCGTACCTGTTTCCTGAATGAACCTTACTGCGTCGAAGGATATGTATTCACCCTGTGTTCCCGTGTAGTCGCCCATTTTCACCATGGCGGTGGTAGGGTTCAGGTTCCATGTGCCCAGGTTTACCCACTGATCCGAGTAGCTTCCCTGATTCAGGTAAACCGTTTCCCAACCGGACTGTGTGCTAATGTGGTAAATGCCCGTGGCCGTTGCGTGTGAAGATGGTATGTACGTTGCCACGGTGTACATCCCCGAAGAGGGGAGTTCCGGTATCCACTCCACGAAACAGGTGTCCGGCAGGGCTCCTGTGGAGTAGGTCCACCAGGAATATCCGCTGTATCCTGCGGCCTGCTCGTGCCAGTACTGACAGGGTCCGAGCTTTCTGTAGCCGTGTGTTCTGTCGTCCACAAGGGTGCCCTGGGCGGAAAGAACCTCTGAACGGGCCCTGAACAGCTGCGAAATCCCCAGCTCGACATTGCCGTTGTTGTAGCCGGGCCAGTCGTAGACAACATCTTTCCCGTTGTAATAGTTGCCCCATCCCGATTCATTCTGGTCACCATAGGCATCGTTGCAGATCACCGAGTGATTGTCGTAGTAGCCGTTGAAAAGCAGTATGTGTCCACCTGTGTAAGGGCTTGTGGTGGAGGCAACCACGGGCCATGATCCATCAAGCTCCGTGGTGCAGGCGCTCCAGGTGGTTCCAAGATAAGACGAATCAAGACCATGCTGCTGCATCCAGAGAACCATGTACGACCAGTATGCCCCTCCTGCGTCACGGCAGATGAACCCGTGAGATCCGGGGACCCATACGGTTCCCGGGGCTGCCAGTCCCATTATGTCATAGGTGTGGCCCAGGAAGGTGTATTCCACCGGAATGTAATTGCCCCACTGGCTCCAGTGGCCCTCCGGATAACTGCACCAGATGGAATCAGGTGTCAGTCTGTTGTAGTACTGTACCGCCATCATGCAGCTGGTTGGTCCGCAGCTCCAGCTGCCGTTGAACCAGTCCGGCGTGTCCCATCGCTGGTGCATGTAGGGAACGTCGAAGTGGGCGGAGGGATCGTCGTATTCCCCGGGAAGAAGGTTCCTGGACACCAGTTGAAGGGGCCTCCTGGTTTCAGTACCGTTTTTCATGCTGTATTCCGCAATTTCCCAGGAGAGGGTCTCGCACCCGTCCGTTTCATCCCATACGGCAAAACTCAGAGTGCCCCGGGAAATGAACCGGGCCATGAAGCCGGTTCCCATCCTGTTAACTTCCTCCCCGCTGGTCTCGCAGATGGAATAGCCGCCCTCCGCCCTTTCGAGAAGAAGCATGCCTGATCCGTATTCCACGGTAAGGGGAACGAAATCCAGCGGAACGGTGCTGATGATTCCCGTGGCCGTATCCAGTTTGCTCAGGCATCCGTATTCCGATGAGACGAACCAGATGAACCCACCCCCTGAAGCCAGGCTGCCGGGGTATTCTCCGGTGTAGAATGATTCCAGGATGGTGCCTTCGTCATTCATCACGAGGATCTCATCGGGAACCGATACAATGAAACCTTCATCTGCGGGAGAGGGGAACGGTCCGCTGAAATATTCCCGGCTGAAGACCCTGCGGCCGTCGTCTCTAATCACCTGCTGGTCGGCGCCGGATGCACATTCCTTCCAGAACAGATACCCCGATGAAACAACGTTTCTTCCGCAGCCCGGTTCCATGGAATAAACTCTGTCAGAGGCATACAGGCTGTTTCCGGAAAGGTCGGTGTATAGAACCTGGCCTGAGTGTACGGATACAGGTATTCCCCCAAGGGCAAGCATCAGTGATATGAGAAGCATTGGTATCCTCCCTCAAGCTTCCTACAGATTTTCCCTGCGAAGAACCTGCTTCTTTGTTGTTTTCTCCTGCGTTCTTTTGTAGTCTAATCATTGCCCCTGCTTCTGAAAAGACGATATTACAGTTTCAGAACCAACACTCATAAAGGAGGACTCACATGTCAGAAGACAGAACCGCCCCTTTCTCGACAGGCGGATTTTTTCTTGTTCAGCTTGCACTTATGGTGCCCTTCGTAAACTTCATTCTTCTTCTTGTTTTTGCGTTTTCCGGTTCAGTTAACGTGAATCTTCAGAACTACAGCAAGGCAATTCTTATCTGGATGCTCATCGGAATAGGTATTGCTCTCATAGTTGGAGTCATCGGCGCTCTTGCTGCAGGCGGGATCGGGGCGTATCTGGATAATCTCTCAACCCAGTACAAGTAGCCACCGTTTTGGCGGAGGGCGGCATCCTTACTGATCTGAGAAAGCTCTGGCATGACCGGAGGCTGCTTTACCGCACTCTTGCGTTTCTGAAGCCCTGGCTCGGCTGGCACGGGCTGGGGCTTCTGCTCACATTTCTATCGGCTGGCCTGGGGCTGGTTCAGCCCTGGGTGACAAGGTTGCTCATAGATAAGGTGCTGATACAGGGTGATACCCAGATGCTTGTGAAGATCTGCTTTGCCTTTTTCGGTGCTGTTTTTCTGGGCAGCATTATCGGTATGGCAATGTCCATTCTGTTCAGCTGGGTAGGACAGAGCGCTGCAATCGACCTGAGAATGACCCTTTACAGAAAGCTGAACATCCTTTCCATGGCTTATTCAGGAAGGAAGCGTCTGGGTGAGCTCATGGCAGGTTTCACCAGTGATATACCTGTAATGCAGGGGCTTTACAGCAGCACCCTGTCCACATCCATCAGCGAAGTGATACGTTTCTTCGTGGTGCTCGCGGTGATGATAACCATAAACCCCGGTCTGACACTGCTTGCGGTGCCATCCATTCCTCTATTCGCTGTGATCATTGCCCTGGCGGGAACCATGATAAAGAAAGCCAGTTCAGAGGTGCAGGAGAAAAGAGCCTTCTTCACCGCAACCCTCCAGGAGCAGCTTTCAGGGCTGAGGACTTCCGCCGCCTTCAATCTTCAGCAGAGGGAGAGCCGACGGTTCAACAGCTCGATGACCGAACTTATGCATTCCAACATAAGGCTTACCGTGAAGGGATTCGTTTTCAATGCCGGCTCCCTGCTTGCGTCCACCACACTTATCCTGGTTATCTGGCTGGGAGGTAATCAGGTAATCAGAGGAGAGATGCAGGTAGGTGTTCTTATCGCCTTCATAAGCTACTTCGGAATGCTTTTCGGACCGGTGGGCTCCATAGCAGGCATTGCCTCTCAGATACTCAAGGCCATGGGTGCAGCTGAAAGGGTATTCTCCATAATCGACACTGAACCGGAGGTTGAAGAATCTCCTGGAGCCTTTGAGCTGAATTGTCCGCAGGGAAGTATCGAATTCAGGAACGTGGTTTTCCAGTACACCGAAGGTACTCCTGTGATAAGCGGATTCAGTGAAATCATAAATCCCGGAGAGACCGTGGCTTTCACCGGAGACAGCGGTGCCGGCAAGTCCACCATCGTATCACTTCTTCTTCGCTTCTACGATCCGGTTCAGGGTGAAATCCTCATAGACGGGAAGAACATGAAAGACGTTTCTCTTGAGTCGCTGAGAAGGAACATAGGTGTGGTGTTTCAAACCCCCTATCTCTACCATTGCTCAGTTGCGGATAATATCAGAATAGGCAAAGAGGAAAGCACAATGGATGAAGTGGTGAATGCTGCCAGAGCATCCCATGCCCACGAGTTCATTCAGGCTCTGCCCCGGGGTTACGAAACGATCGTTGGAGAGAGAGGCAGCAGTCTCTCAGGGGGGCAGATACAGCGAATTGCCCTTGCCCGGGTATTCTTGAAGGATCCTCCCATCGTAATACTCGATGAGGCCACCAGCGCACTGGATTCGGGAAGCGAACTGAAGGTGCAGGACGCAGTGAGGGATCTTCTCAGGAAACGCACCTGCATCATAATTGCCCACAGACAGTCTTCAGTGGATACAGCGGACAGAATTCTCAGGGTTCCCCTTCTCTCGGCAGAGAACAGTTAACCCCGGGTTAATACTCTGTTAATTGTTCCTCCATTATCCCATGCCATAAGTGAAGTTACAAGTTATGCACAGAGTTTTCCACAAAAAGAACGCACCTTCAGGGGCGATTAAGTTCGAAAAGTTTAATTCGTATTTATATAACTCTATAATCAAGTTGGACAACAACATAAGTCGTTAATCCATATAGGGCGGTTATTGCTCTCAATGGTTTTTGGCGTATTAATTTGGTATGGCACAATAAAAGAATTGTGGATTTTTGTGCAAAACCCTGGGGGTTAGCTTTTAAGGAGTTTCCTGGCTGTTTCCACCGCGGAATATGCGTCTCCTCCGTAGACCGCTCCTATCTCCCGCGCAAACTCATCGGTTACAACTGCTCCCCCGATCAGCACCGGAATTTTCAGACCGGTTCCCCTGAGAAGAGATATCACCTCTTCCATTCTGGTTGCGGTGGTACTCATCAGGGCGGACAGTGCAACTGCATCTGCTTTGTTCTCCAGGGCGGAATCAACTATCTGCCGCGAGTCTACATCTTTTCCCAGGTCGATCACATTGAACCCGGCATTCTTCAGAAAAAGTCCCACCAGGTTCTTGCCGATGTCGTGTATATCGCCCTTTACAGTGGCCAGTACTATGGTTCCGGGGCAGTCACCAGCCTCACCCTGCAGGTGAGGCTCCAGTACTGACATCAGGGTCTTTGCCGCTTCAGCCCCGGCAATCAGGTGGGGGAGAAACAGCTTTTTCACAGCATACAGATGCCCGAGCCTGTCCATGGCGGGGGCAAGGCCGTTCTCCACTATGTCCTTCGCGCTGGTGCCCTCATCCAGGAGATTCAGAGCGGCTTTTTCAGCCCCGGATGAGTTTCCCCTTATCAGAGCTTTCTCCAGAAGTGCAAAATGGTTTTCCGCAAGATCTATCTCACTGTCCGGTATGGGAATATCCGCAGGATCCACCCTTCCTGAAAGAACACCTGCTCCGGCGGTTACCGCTTCTGTGAAGGGGCTGTTCACGTTTACTATGCCCGCATCCAGTCCGCTGCCTGCAAGAATGGAAAGGAAAGCTGCATTGATGCCTGAACGGTGGGGAAGCCCGTGGGAAACATTGGACACCCCGGCTATGGTGAGAAGTCCTTTTTCCTTGAACAGCTTCAGGGTTCTTACCGTGGTTTCAGGATCAGCCCCTGTGGCCACTGCTTTAACAATGGGATCAGCAAAAATACGGCTGCGGGGGAAACCATGATCTTCCAGTATCCTTATCCCCTTTTCGAGAACTCCAAGCCTTTCTCCAGGGTCATCTGGCAGCCCCTGCTCATCAATGGGCAGAAGCACCGCATAGCCCCCATGACGCAGAAGAATGGGAACCCTGGCTGCAATGTGCTCCTCCGATGACATCAGGGAGTTTAGAAGGCCGATGCCTCCCAGTTCCCGGAAGGCTGTTTCTATCATATCCGGACGGGACAGATCGATGGAGAGGGGAGCTCCAGTGCACAGGCCTGCTGTCACACGATGAACAAGACCTTCCGGGACTAGCCGTTCCAAACCCATGTTGATGTCCAGCAGGTCCGCCTTCTCCTGATTGTGAGCCATTGAGATCACGAAGTCATGGTCTCCTGCCCGTATGGCTTTCTTCAGTTCCTTTCGGCCGGTGGGGTTGACCGATTCTCCCACCATCAGCATGGCTTCACCGATGGAGACCACTCTGTCCACGGAGCTGAAGGCGGTTACCGGCTTATGTTCCAAGGTTTCTCTGGAACGGATGCCCGCAGAGTTTCTCAGTGCCCGGATGTGTTCAGGGGTGGTACCGCAGCAGCCTCCGATTATGGAAGCCCCCGCCCAGGCCATTTCCTCGGTTGCATCCGCAAAAAGCTCAGGGGTCATGGAATAGTTGCCCCTGCTGTCTGGAAGCCCTGCGTTGGGCTCCACTGTAACGTGCTTCGTGGATGTTGCAGCAAGCTGGTTTATCACGGGAAGAAGTCCTTCAGGACCTGTGGAGCAGTTTGCCCCCACCGCATCCACAGCAAGCTGTTCACAAAGAACCGCCAGAGCCGTGGGAGATGTTCCGGCGCCGCTTCTTCCGTTTTCGGCAAAGGTGAGATGGGCGCTGATGAAACCGTCGGGGCAGCTGTCACGAACTGCCAGTATAGCCGCTTTGAGCTGTCGCGGGTCCGTAAAGGTCTCAAGGAAGAACACCGATATTCCAGCGGAAACCAGTGCCCTGGCCTGAACCAGGAATCCTTCGTAGACATCGGTCCAGGAAGTGTCACCCACCGGGTATATGAGCTTTCCGGAAGGGCCTATGCTGGCGGCTGGTATGGCCCTGCCGTCTGCTGCCTGAATAACCGTTTCAGCAAGGGCGGAATTAACCGAGGCACATTCCCCGCCCAGGTGGAATCTGCTTCCCCCGAAGGTGCAGGCCAGCACTATATCGCTTCCGGCATGGATGTATGCCTCATGGATCGAACGAAGAACAGACCTGTGCTGAAAAGCCCACATTTCGGAAGACACCCCTGCTGGCATACCGTTTTTCATGAGCATGGTGCCCATGGCGCCGTCAAGGTAGGCTATTCTGCTTCCAAGCAGTTCCCTCAGTTTTCCTGCTGAATCCATCCGACCACTCCCGTCATGCTCTTCACCGGTGACAGCATGTACTCATCGGTGCAATCTATTCCTGAATCGGGAAACATACCGATTATCTCCCTCTGAACGGAAAGAGGCATCTTCCCGTACCCCGGCGCAACCCTCTTCGTCGGGGTCATTCCCAGGCTATCAGAGAGGTGGAGCTGCAGTTTCTTCATGTAGGATTCAACCGCCACCGAAGCCGCTGAATCGTTAATGAAACCCTGAAGGTCTCCGTAGTCCGAGAGCAGAGAATGAAAACCCTCCCCAAGGGTGACAGCCATAACTGAAACAGGTTTTCCGGGAAAGATCCCGGAAAAGGTATCCGGTACCTCTGATACTTCGAAAAAGATGGAACCGCACCATTGGGAAGAAATGGAAGAAACTGCACGCACAGCAATCAAGGCGGATTCGGTGATGTCTTCCCCGGCTTTGCCGGGCGGACAGCCGGAACGCCACAGTACCTGTTCCAGAGAAGGCAGAGGCAGAGGCAGGGAGGGGGAAAACCTTTTCACTGAAGCTCCCGGAGCCCCGAATCGTGAACGATGGTCCTTATCTGTTTCACCCTGTTCATGGTGTAGAGGTGAATTCCTGCCACACCGTTATCCACAAGGTCCGCCACCTGCTTCGTGGCGTACTCAACCCCGGCACTGGCAAGGGCTTCAGGGTCGCTGGAATACCTGTCGAACAGACTCAGAAGCCCTGCAGGCACCGAAACCCTGCACATCATAAGAATACGCTTTATCTGGTTGTAGTTCAGTATGGGCATTATTCCCGGGATCACCGGTACTTTTATGCCCAGGGAATCTGCCCTCTCCATAAAATCATAAAAGATCCTGTTATCGAAGAAGAGCTGGCTTATGAGGAATTCGGCACCGGCGTCCACCTTCTTTTTGAGATGGCCCAGGTCAGAGCTGATCCGCGGAGACTCGAAGTGACCTTCAGGGTATGCGGCGGCTCCGATGCAGAACCCTCCACGCCGCCGGATGTGCGTTACCAGTTCACTGGCGTAGCAGTAGTCGAGGCAGAGGGGTTTTTCACCCTCTGGAATGTCCCCTCTAAGGGCCAGGATATTGGTAATTCCACGCTTTTCCAGTTTGTCAAGGAGTTCAGACACCTCGGAAGTGGTCTGTCCTATGCAGGTTACGTGGGCAAGGGATTCGCAGCCGTACTCGTCCCTCACCCTGGAGGCTATCTCCACGGTTCTTTCAACTGTATGCCCCTGGGATGCATAGGTAACACTTACGAATGAGGGGCTGATGTCCTGAAGTCCGGAAAGGGTTCTGAAAACCGTTTTCAGACTGTTCCCGGGTTTGGGAGGAAACACCTCCAGAGATAAAACCGGCTTTTCCCAATTGTATAGATCCGCGATTCTCAAAACAGAAACATTCCTTTGCTGAAAGAAGTTAATACGCAGCCTGCGAAAATAATCGAATAGAGGCGGCAGAAACAGTTCATTGACAGAAACGGAGAGCAGGTTTATTATTCCAGCCAGCATCAGGAGTAACCCCGGAAAGGGGACGCCAACCGAGACGCAGGTCCACGGTGGCTGGCTTCAGGCCGATGTGCGGGAACACCCGAAAACACCTGCCCCCGCTCTGCTGATGCAGGGCGGTTTTTTGTAAGGAGAGCATTTTGAAGAACAGAACCGAAACTCCAGTGCCGGAATATGCACCCCGGGGCCTCTCCTTATCCTTTCACACCATGTGCATGATGATGCCCGGGCCCTGCGGGGACCGGGAATCACGGGGAGTATAACCTCCCTTCCCGTTCCGCCGCAGGGCCTTTCCAGAGGCAGCAGACAATGGAAACAGACCCATAAGCGGAGAAGAGATCATGTACACCGAAAGATTTTACAGAAACTGGACTCAGTCCGGCAACCTGAAAACATTCAGGGTGGTTGCCGGAGAGAGCGACCTGCAGATATACGCGGAGAGAGAGCTCAGGCTTCCTGCCCTTGCCGAATTAAGGAATGTCAGGAAGCGGCTCTGTGAACACATTGCCCTTAATCCCAGGTTCCTAAGATCACTTACGCCCCTTGAAACCGGAAGTATGGACCCCTTTCTGAAGGAAATGGAAGAGGCGGGAAAGCAATGGAACACGGGCCCCATGGCGGCAGTGGCCGGTGCCATAGCACAGGCTGTGGGGGAAGAGCTTCTCAAATACTCCCGGACGGTGATAGTAGAAAATGGAGGGGATGTGTGGGCAGCCTCGGAAACTCCCCTTGAATTTCTGATCTACCCGGGAGAAGATTCACCACTCTC
>CAZNFQ010000045.1:0-16405 GCA_964571965.1 uncultured bacterium
GGAACACCTGGCAGGATGAGTAAAAAGAAGCTTCAGGTTACTTTGTCCAATGCCAGGAAACTGATATCCAAGGGTAATTTCTGGCGAGCGGATTCTCTTCTGAAGGAGGCTCTCCTTTCCTATCCACGAGATCCTGATATTCGCCGGATGCTTGCACGGGCAGCGGAAGGAAGAGGCAGGTTCAGAGAAGCAGTGGAGGAACTGAAGGCAGCTGTGGATATAGAATATTTCAACCCTGAGAACCACTACCTGATGGGTCGCATGTTTCTCAAGGGCGGTCAGACGGAACGTGCCGAAAAGGCTTTCAATGATGCCCTTTCATGGCAGGAGGACTACGAGCCTGCCATGAAGGGCATCGCCGAGATCAGAAAGCTTAAAAGATCGAAACTTCCCTGGTGGAAAAAAATACTGGGACAGAAGCAATGAAAGAAGGAAGCAGACTCTATTACTCCATCGGTGAGGTAAGTGAGCAGCTGGGTATAAAACCCCATACTCTCCATTACTGGGAGAGCGCTTTCCCGTCACTGAAACCCCACAAGAATCAGGCCGGGAACAGGTGCTACAGGCCGGGGGATATCGAACTGGTCAAGCTCATCGACAGGCTGGTGAACAAAGAGGGTTTCTCCATAGAAGGAGCCAGAAAACAGCTTGAAAACATGAAGAGGGGAAACGGTCAGCTCGCCTTCGATCTGAAGAATCAGGGGACACAGAACGAGATCATCGATCAGGTCTGTACGGAACTTGCATCCATAATACAGGATCTGTCCAGAAATCCCCGGACCGAGCTTGACGACTGATTCTCCGTTGCATAGAATTGTGCTTCCTGACGGGGCGTGGCGCAGTCCGGTAGCGCACTTGAATGGGGTTCAAGTGGTCGCTGGTTCGAATCCAGTCGCCCCGACCAAGGATAAGTGAAGAGGAGCCTGCGGGTTCCTCTTCCGTTTATTTTGAAGGAGAATCCATTGATCCCCAGGGCAGAAGGCATGACCACGAAACTCAGACAGTTGTTTCCGGGACTCAGTCCCAGGGTTCTGGATGCCATGTCCGAAGTCCCAAGGGACATCTTCGTGGACCCGGGCTGGAAACGATTTGCTTACTCTGAAAGAAGCCTGCCAATAGGTCACGGCCAGACCATCAGCAAACCGGCCACCGTTGTAAGGATGCTGGATGCCATGGAGCCGGTATTCGATGGAAAGCTTCTGGAAGTGGGAAGCGGCAGCGGATACCTGGCGGCTGTGGCTTCAAGGCTTTTCAGGAAGGTATTCTGCGTTGAAAGGGTCCTGGGGCTTGTGGAACCATCAAGATCCAATATCCTCAGAACAGGTGCCCGGAACGTCATGGTGAAATTCGGAGACGGAAGCGCAGGCTGGAAGAAGCACGCTCCCTTCAACGGAATTCTTTACAGCGCAGGTGCTCCGGAACTTCCATCCTCTCTCATGGACCAGCTTGCAGAGGGGGGCCTCGCGGGAGTTCCAGTGGGAAGCGCAGAAGACCAGATATTCACCGTATGGAAAAAACAGGGGGAAGAGCTGGAAAAGATCTCGTCTTTTCCATGCTCCTTCGTTCCCCTTATCGGGAAAGAGGGATGGAATGGGTGAGAAGATTGCCCTTGAGATAATACAGATGATGAAGAACACCCCGGGGGAGCTGGTGATGATGCTTCTCTCCGCACTGCCCCTCACGGAGCTCAGAGCATCCATTCCCGTTGCTTACACCGTTATGGCAGACAAGTGGTGCTGGCCCTGGTGGAAGATCTATCTCCTGGCGGTTGCGGGAAACATGCTGCCGGTGCCCTTCATTTTGATGCTTCTGGGGCCGGTGAGCCGCTGGCTCTCCAGGTGGCGGCTGTTCCACAGGTTTTTCACCTGGCTCTTCGAGAGAAGCAGGAAGAGGGTAAGCAGTCATGTGGAGAAATACGAAGCCCTTGGCCTTGCTGCCTTCGTTGCCATTCCCCTGCCTGTTACAGGCGCATGGACAGGCTGTGTGGCTGCCTTCGTTCTGGATATTCCAAAGAAGCTTGCCATACCCTCCATACTCCTCGGGGTGATGGCTGCGGGAGCCATTATCACACTGATAATGAATGGTGTTCTTACGGGACTTGGTTTTCTGCTGTAGCGAATCTTGCAGTACCCTGCAAAATAATGTAGATTTCAACTCCTTCGGTCGGGGCGTAGCGCAGCCCGGTTAGCGCGCCTGGTTCGGGACTAGGAGGTCGGAGGTTCAAATCCTCTCGCCCCGACCATTTTCAGGAGGATCAACTATGCTGTTTGATCTGCATTACCCATTGACGGCTTATCGTTGGCTGAGGCGGAGATCAAATGGATATACCTTTTCGAATTTTGCATTTCAATGACAATTTGCTATCTTACCCGAATGTATCGTCTGGTCAGTGTTATAGGAGGGAACACCGCCTCTGACGCTGAATACGGTTTTGCCCTTTCTCTTGGTTCACTCCTTGCGGAAAGGGGCTATACGGTAGTTTGTGGCGGGGGAAACGGTGTAATGGAAGCGGTATCAAGGGGTTGCTTCTCTTCAGGGGGAACCGTGGTGGGAATTCTTCCAGGGGAAGACCCATGCGCGGCCAACGATTTTGTTTCCATTCCCATTCCAACCGGCATAGGGGTGTCTCGTAACAGGATCATCGCACTTGCCGGAGAGGTGGTTTGTGCCGTGGGCGGTTCCTACGGAACCCTTTCGGAAATCGCTTTCGCTCTCCAGGCAGGTCGACCGGTTTGCTGTACAGGGACCTGGAGCGGCATTCAGGGGGTAACACCTGTGACGACTCCTGAAGAAGCCATGGAATTCGTGTGGGGAAAAACGGGGGGATGAAATGCTCAGTGTTGATCAGATAGCGGAACTGTTCCGTGACGTAAAGGACTTCCCCAAAGAGGGAGTAGTTTTCAAGGACATCACAACCGTTCTTACGCATCCCGGTGCCCTGGGCGATTCCGTCACCCATATTCTGAATCTCCTGGAAGACATTGAATTCGATGCGGTGGCAGCTGTAGAATCCCGGGGTTTCATGTTCGGTGGTGTAATCGCAGACAGACTGGGGATTCCACTTGTACTCGTTCGTAAACCGGGCAAACTGCCTGCAGACACAATAAGCGAAGATTACACGCTGGAATACGGTACCAACACAGTGGAGATGCACAGGAATTCACTTGAAAAAGGCTCCCGCGTTCTTATAGTTGACGATCTGGTTGCAACCGGTGGAACGGTATTGGCAACCGCAGAACTGATAAAGAGGGACGGATCCACACCTGCAGCGGCGGCTTTTCTAATGGATCTCCGCTTCCTCGGAGGAGCGGAGCGCATTGAAAAGGCCGGCATACCTGTACGGTCACTTATTAAGCTGAACTGAACCGGCTTTGCCGGTGGAAAAGGAGATGAAAATGAACAGAATAGCACTGATGCTGGCGCTGGTTCTTGCAATTTTCGCCTTCGGATGCGGCGAGCAGGGAGACAATCCTGCTCCTGCTGAAGACGGAGGAGATGCAGCGACTACCGATGGCGGAGACGTAACAGATTCAAACGAAGGTAACACCGGCGAAGCTTTGTCCTTCGAATACACAGCTCCAGCTGTGGGTCAGTGGATAGCCTACGGAGTCGAGGGCGAGGAAGGCGAGTTCAAGCTTTCCATCGTAGCCGAGGAAGAGGGCTCTCTCTGGTATCAGATCGAAGTTGACGGCGAAGCAGTGGCACAGGTTCTTGTGGATCCTGCTCTCCTCGACGAGCTTATCGCCATGAGCGGTGATTACATGGATGAATTCGTTGCTGACCCTGTGGCATTCGTTCAGGAGAACATGCCTGAAAACGGCAACATCATGGAGAACGAAGAATACATCGATAACATGATGGTGGGTCTCAGAGCCATTAAGAAGGTCAAGATCAACGATGGTACACAGCTCATGCTTCTTGACATGGCCGGTGTTCCTGAAATGGTGGAGCAGATGCTCGCCGATAATCCCGATCTCCTGGGTCAGGGCATGCAGATGAACCCCGGGCAGGATGAAGAGATGCAGGAATTCCTTGCTGAGCTGGAGCAGGCCGAGTTCACCGCAGAAGAGATCGATATGGATGGACTTGCCTGCATGAAGTTCACCGCAACCCATCCTGACGAGGGAACCCTCGAAGCGGTTGTTTCAACTGAACTTCCCATTATTCCCCTTATGGAAGCCAGGGCCATTCCCAACGATCCCGAAGAAGAGGGTGGCGCGGTTATGGTTACAGGATACGGTTATGAGGGTGCAGAGAACCTGATGACCGGTGAGCCTGATCAGGTGATTCCCGTTGCAATGATGCTTCAGGGAATGGCATCACAGTTCCAGAATACAGGCGGAATGACCGAGTAATACTCGCCTTTCATTAATGACAGGACGGGTGCTTTACGGCACCCGTCTTGCTGTTTTTTCACTGTTCCATATAATCTGCTGCAGACGAATTGGAGAGTTCCATGAAATCGGAAGCGGATGTTCTCAAAAAAATTGCTGATTCTGGCTTTGTAATGTTCATCGAACTGGACGGAGCAGGCAGTGTAATTGGAAGCTGCGGATTTCACGTGGAAGATCCGTCTCCTGAACACTTTATCTCCCTTTTAGATACATCAGCAAATGGGATTCAGGAACTGCAGTATGGCGGCAGCCGCTACAATGCTGTGGTATGCGGAAAAAGTACAGTGCTTGTTCAGAGAGCTGAAGCCGCTCCGGAGGGAAACAGGTATTTGCAGGAAGCGGTGAACGACGCAATCGCAGATGTGATGATACTGAAGGATCCCCGGGGCAAATGGATCGACTTCAATCGTGCGGCAGAGAAATTAAGGAAAACCAGCTCACTTTTCGATTCTGATAATCCGGTGCTTGCAGACATTTGTCCGGAAACCGACAGGGAAGCCTGGCTCTCGGAAAGTTATCTGAGGCGCGACGAGCAGCTTCCCGACGGCAGGATATTCGATGTAACCAAAACCCCCATAAGAAACCCCGACGGCACACCCCGCTGTATGCTTGTGTTTGCAAGGGATGTAACCGAATCCAGGAAACGAGAGACGATGTTAGAGGCGCTGAACGGAATGATAAATACGCTGAAGACAGTGGATCGTCTGATAATAGGATGCCTCAATCCAAGAACTCTTATCAGTGGAGTTGTTTCCACTCTGGCGGACTCTGTAATATTCAAAAAGTGCGCTGCCTATACAGGATCATTTCAGTGTTTCGAAGAAGTTTTCCAGAAGATGCCAGCAGAAACCGGGATTGAAAGAAGTTCGATAAAAAGGCTCGATGAGTGCACCTGGTGCCGGCCGGTGATCCGGGGTGAAGAACTGGCGGGTATCCTTCCTGAGTTAAAGGGAGGTTCAGGCTGGGCTGCTGTGCGCATAAGCCACGGTGAAAAACTTTACGGCTACATGGTTGCGGAAATAGATACATCCTTCGAAAGCGTATCCGGTCCTTCCCTTACAGGAATATTTACCGATACTGCCGATGATCTGGCCTATGCCCTGCAGGCGATGGAGCTTTCCCAGACTCAGAAAAGATCAGCTGAACAGGTTCTCGAAACAAGAAACATGCTGGATTCCTTTCTGGAGTACTTCCCCGGTCCGGCATTCATAAGGGACTCGTCATCAAGGTATCTGAAAATGAACAGAGAACTGATAGAACTGTTTGGCGGGAATCATTTCAACTTCAAGGATCCCGAAGAGATCTATCCCCCGGATGATCTGGATGCTCTGCTGATCCGGGACGGTGAAGTGCTGGAGAAGGGGTACGTTTGCCGAAACAGGGTTATCAGGGATGCCAGTGGTAATGGAAGGAGCTTCGAAGTACACTACTTCAGGATGACCAGAGCCGGAAAGGAACCCTATATCGGCGGAGTTGCTCTGGATATTACAGAACGCCTGGAGGCTGAAGAAGCACTGTTGAAGAGTGAAGAAAAATACCGCACCATTTATGAGAACACGGGAACTGCCATGGTCATAGTCGATCCCGACGGAATGATTACTTCAGTTAACATGAATAGCGAGGATCTCACAGGATACACCTCAGAAGAGATCGTGGGAAGGATGCACTGGTCCGATTTCGTTCATCCGGATGACAGAAATATGGTTGCGGATAAACGCAGGCTGCGCATGGAAAGCGACGGGACCGGGCACTACGACTATGAGTTCAGGCTCATCAGAAAAGACCACTCTGTAAGAAATGTGAGGGTGAGAACGGGAACCATTCCCAATACCTGCGGAACAGGTGTGATTTCCCTGTCTGACGTAACCAGTCTTATCGACTACCAGAAGCAGCTTAATCATTCCCTGGAGAAGACCCGGGCAATTCTTGACGCAATACCTGATCTGATGTTCGTTCTCACAGCCGACGGCCGTTACAGGGACTTCTATGCCAGAGACGAGGAAATGCTGGCCTTTCCCCCTGAGGAAATGGACAGACGCAGCATATTCGACATAGGTCTTCCCGGGAAAACCTCTGAAGAGATAATCGGGGCAATAGCCGAAACAATACGTTCGGAAACCGTGCAGCATGTTGAATACCAGATCGATCTGCCTGACGGCCGTCACTTCTATGAAGCGGGAATGTCTCCCTTCGAACCTGACAGCGTTCTGGTGCTGTGCAGGGACGTCACTGCCAGGAAACATGCAGAGATGGAGCAGAAGCACCTGGAAGCACAGGTGAAGCACGTGCAGAAACTGGAAAGCCTGGGGGTTCTGGCCGGCGGAATAGCACACGATTTCAACAACATTCTCATGGCTGTCACTGGAAACATATACCTGGCCCGCAAGTCACTGGAATCAGGTGACTCGCCCAGTGAATATCTGGATGCCATTGACAGGGCTGCGGGCAGGGCCTCGGATCTGGCAGGACAGATGCTGGCGTATTCAGGCAGGGGAGACTTCATGATAACGCCCCTTTCCCTGAATTCAGTGGCAGAGGAAATTTCCATGATTCTCAAGGCAACGATTTCAAAGAAGGCAGAAATGGTGTACCGCCTGGATCCGGAGCTTCCAATGATAATGGCTGACAACACCCAGGTCCGACAGGTGATAATGAATCTGATCACCAATGCATCGGAAGCCCTGGAGGATAAACCCGGAAGCATTACCATTTCCACTGGTGTGATGCTTTGTGATGATGAGTACATCAAAACCCTCAATCGCACCGAAGAACTCAAACCCGGCAACTTCGCCTGGATTCAGGTGGATGATACAGGTCGGGGAATGGACGAGAACGTGAAATCCAGGATATTCGACCCCTTCTTCACCACGAAATTCACAGGGAGAGGACTTGGGCTTTCCGCGGTACTGGGGATAATGAGCAGTCACGGAGGAGCGCTTGGCATCGTGTCTGCTCCGGGCAAGGGCTCCAGCTTCAGAGCTCTTTTCCCAGTGAGCGAAACGGACGGGGAAACTGAGGATGTGCCAGCTGCCGGGAAGAAAAAGTGGCAAGCATCGGGTACCGTTCTTTTTGTGGATGACGAACCTGTTATCAGATCCGTTGCCCAGGCAATACTCACCTCCATGGGTTTCGAAGTCTTAACGGCCCTTGACGGTCTTGACGGCCTGAACAGCTTCAGGAATAACCGTGACCAGATATCTCTGGTGATACTGGACCTCACCATGCCCAACATGGATGGTGATGAGGTGTTCAGGAAAATAAGGGAAATCGACCCATCGGTTCCTGTTCTGGTATCAAGCGGTTACAACGAGAATGAGATACTTGCCAGGTTTTCAGACTGTCCTCCTCAGGGTTTTCTCAAGAAACCCTATGCTGCTTCTGTACTAAGGGAAAAAATAGGCACCATACTCCACCCCTGAGCAGGGCGGTGCCCTTTCGCAATCCATGGGCTTTTTTATATTCAGTGGATGGAGAATACACTATTTCAACGCGCCGGAGAGATCGAAGTTCCCTTTGCGGAGCTGTTCCGGCCAAAAAGTATTGAAAACATAGCTGGACAAAGCCAGCTTCTTGGCAAGGGGGCTCCCTTCAGAAAGTCCCTTGATTCACTGTCCCTTGGTTCTTTCATCCTCTGGGGACCTCCGGGCTGCGGAAAAACCACCCTTGCCCTCATAGTGGCCGATCACGTGAAAGAGCATTTCGTAAGGTTCAGCGCGGTTACCGGCGGGGTCAAGGACGTTAGAAGAATTGTTGGGGAAGCCTCCGAAAGAAGGGCTTCCGGGGTGGGAACCATTCTTTTCGTGGACGAAATTCACAGATTCAGCAGATCCCAGCAGGATGCCTTTCTGCCCCACGTTGAAAACGGCACCATACGGCTTATCGGAGCCACCACCGAGAACCCTTCTTTCACGGTGAACGCACCGCTTCTCAGCAGGTGCTCCGTTCATGTTCTAACTGCTCTTTCCAGAAGCGAAATCGCAGGCATGCTCTCGGACATTGTCTCCAGGAAGGAATTTCAGGACAGGTATGGCGTAAGGGTATCTCCTGAAGCATGCCAACTGATCGCCGAAGCCGCGGACGGAGATGCAAGAAGATCCCTGAACATTCTGGAACAGCTCACAGGCACTGCCTCATCAGGAGAGGTTTCAGGGGCAATGGTAAGGGAACTGATCCAGAGTTCACCTCTGATGTACGACCGTTCAGGCGAAGAGCATTACAACCTTATAAGCGCCTTTCACAAGTCAATGCGCTCCAGTGATCCCCACGGCACTCTCTACTGGCTGGGTAGAATGATCAAGTCCGGGGAAGATCCCCTGTACATAGGCAGAAGAATGATTCGTTTTGCCACCGAGGATGTGGGCCTTGCTGATCCTTCTGCCCTTACGGTTGCCATGCGGGCCGTGGATTCTTACAGGTTTCTGGGTTCCCCGGAGGGGGATCTGGCCATTGCTGAGGCAGCTGTCTATCTTTCTCTGGCTCCCAAATCGAACAGTGTTTACAAGGCGTGGAATCTGGTTTTATCCACTGTGATGGAGAAAGGAAGCCTGCCTGTTCCCCTTCACCTGCGAAATGCTCCCACGAAGCTCATGAAGGAAATGGACTACGGCAGAGGATACCAGTACGCGCATGACATGCCGGGAGGGGTGGTAACCCACAGCAATCTTCCCGATGAACTGGGCGATAAGGAGTTTTACAAACCCTCTGATTCCGGCAGGGAGAAAAGACTATCCCAGGAACTGGCACAATGGAAGAAACTCAGGAGAACGGCAAGGATTGATGAAAGGAATGGGAATGGATGATCCCCTCATGTTCAAAGAAATAGCAGCGGGAACCGACCTTCTTCAGCTTGAACCGGGTATGTACGCGGTGAACTGCATGGAACGGTTATCCGGCGAAAACACCGAGTACTGCAGGAACCGAAGACTTACGCCTGATATGATCACGGCTTTCTTCTCCGGTGTTCTATTGCCCTATTTCGTTCATAACATCAACAACCTTATGGTGGGGGTGATGGGTAACATCGATCTCGCAGGGATGTTCATGCCCGATATGGATAAGGTGGCCCCGAAACTGAACTCTGCCAGAGCCTCAACCGGCTCTGTGGTAGATTTCATCAGGGATATTTCGGTGACGAACGCCCCCTTGTCCAACGGGGAAGTGCCGTGGGAAGATATGAACAGGGTCATCACCACTCTGAAGGCTGCATGCGGCAGAAGCGTTTCCACCGACGGCCTCGACGGGCTGAAATTCAATGAAGGAATTCCCTGCCGCAACCCGGGTTCCCTGCTTAATACGGTGAAGGGTATGGGAGTCTGGTGCGTATTGTGCATGGGAGGAAACGGTTCTATGGATGGTACGGTTGGCGAAGGCCGGATATCCCTGCGCTGGGAAAGGCCTCCCGGATCCGGGAAGTCTCACATGCCGGGAGCCGAGAGTGCCTCCGGGGTACTCTTCATTACCGGCGAGATGGCATCTGCCTCGGAGTACAGGCTTGTTGTGGAAAACTGGACAGATTACACGGGGAGGGTGACCCTTGCCTTTAAGTAGCAGTGCCCGGGCGATTCTCGAGATACTCTCCGCAGACGGAGAAAGACTGGATATAAAGGCGATTAATGCCAGGCTGCCCGAAGTGCCGGACAAAACCGGCGCCCTGGATGAACTTCTTGAAAAGGGTCTTGTATGGCACGCGGGGAAGGGCCGTTACGCTACCCTTGAAACACTTGGAATGGAGAGGGGAACCGTAAGGGTTCGCTCCGACGGCTCAGCGGTTCTTTACAGCGATTCCGAAGAATCCGTACGGATAGTGATAGAGGCTTCCGATGCAGCTGGAGTCCTTGACGGAGATACTGTGCTGGTAAGACTTCTGGAACCGGAACTGCGCAGGGGAGGCTACCGGGGCAGAACCGTTCAGATCCTGAAACGGTCCAGAACTGAAATTGCGGGGATAGCGAGGAACCAGTCAGGCAGATGGTTTCTCGACCCGTTGGACCCAAGGGTCCCAAAGAACATTCCCATGATTACAGAAGGCGAAGGGATCCGTCAGGGAGACCTCATAGGCTGTTCACTGATTTACGATAAACAGTCCCTGAAGGTCAAGCCCCTCAGAACCGTGGGAACCCCCGATTCACCCAGGGCTCTCATAGATTCAGTTTGTATAGACAACGGCCTTCCAGACTCATTTCCTGAAGAGGTTTCAGCCGCTTCGGAGATTGCCGCCGGTTCTCCTGTGCCCCATGGCTCCAGAAGGGATCTGAGGAACCTTTTTACCATAACCATCGATCCAGTAGACGCCAGGGATTTCGATGACGCAATTTCCATCGAGAGAACAGAAAATGGAGGCTACAGGCTGGGGGTTCACATTGCGGATGTGGCCGCTTATGCACCTCCCGGTTCTCCTGTGGACCTGGAGGCTTATAACAGGGGAACCAGCGTTTATCTTCCCGACAGGGTCATTCCCATGATACCCGAGGTACTCTCCAATGGTGCCTGTTCTCTTCAGCCCGATGAAGACAGGCTTACAAAAACCGTTCTCATAGACTACGACAGCACGGGAAAGAGAACGGGGTTCAGCGTGTTCTCATCCCAGATCAGGTCCAGGAAGAGGCTTTGCTACGCAGAGGCCCTGGAAATTCTGCAGGGGGGCTCTTCACCTGACGGAGAGCTTAATCTGCTCTTTGAACACTTTTCTGCCCTGAACGATCTTCTGAACATTGCAAGGGAGAAACGAGGCACAGTGGATCTGGGGGCGTCCGAGTTCAGAACCGTTTTTGGCGGTGACGGCACCCCTGAAGGATTTCAGCCGGTTCCCGATGACGTTTCCCACAAGATGATCGAGAACTTCATGGTGGAAGCCAACAGCGCCGTGGCTGAATACTGCGGCTGGCTTGAACTGGAGGTTCTTTACAGGGTTCACGGAGACCCCCGTCCCGAAGCATCTGACAAGCTGAGAAGAACTCTTTCCATTTACGGTTTCAGTGTTCCGGGTCAGAACTCGCCACGTGCTGCTTCCCTCTCCAGAGCAGTGGAGGAAGCAAGGGACACACCTCTTTACCCCCTTGTGCGTGAGGCTGTTCTAAGATCCTTGCAGAGGGCGGTTTACTCCCCTGAAGATACCGGCCACTATGGTCTTGCCCTGAGGAAATACATGCACTTCACAAGTCCCATAAGAAGGTACCCGGATCTCATGGTCCACCAGGCCATCACCGCTTACGAGCAGGGCCGCATTCTTAAAAGGGGTGTTTCGGTATCAACGGCGGCGGAATCCTGTTCCGCACTTGAAAGAAGGGCCGATGCCGCAGAGAGATCCGCAACGGAACTCATGGCCCTTCTCTACCTGTCGAAAAGAAAAGGTGAAGTTTTCCGCGGTGTGGTGAGGGACTCGGTGGATTTCGGACTTTTCATCAGACTGCTCGATGTGCCGGTTGAGGGTCTTCTTCACGTTTCCGCAATGAGGGCTAACGGTCATCTTCTGCCGTCCAGTCTTGAACCGGGTTCGCCCATTTCTGTATCCGTGGAAAGTTCAGATCCCGTTGAGAGAAAGCTCTCACTGCTTCCGGCAAAGCCCGCTGAGGAGGAAAAAGATGACTGAGATGGATCTTTACAAGGGACTTGGGAGATCAATTTCCAAATGGATAGCTGATACGGTTTCATCGGCGGGTATGCATGGGGTGGTGATAGGACTCAGCGGCGGTATCGATTCAGGTGTAACTGCTGCACTCTGCCGGGATGCCCTGGGGGCGGAAAACATTCTTGGTCTTGTGATGCCCTGCGGAAGTATTCCGGACGATACAAGGGACGGACACCGGATTGCCGGGTTCCTTGGAATCGAGGCCAGGGAGATCGATCTGACCCCGGTTCTTGAGGTTTTTCTTAAAGCCGGGAGTATCGACCCGGAAAACGCATTGAACGTTGCCAACATCAAAGCAAGGCTGAGGATGACAATGGAGTATGCCCATTCGGCTGACAGACTTGTGGCGGGGACGGGAAATCTTTCTGAAACCGTTACCGGTTACTGGACAAAGTGGGGCGACGGCGCGGCTGACTTTCTTCCACTGGCTGAACTCTGGAAGGATGAGGTGGGCAAGCTTGCCTCTTACCTGGGACTCCCGGGCTGGATTGTGAACAGGGTACCCTCAGCGGGTCTATGGAAAGGCCAGAGTGATGAAGGGGAAATGGGCGTAAGCTACAGTGACATTAAAAAGTACCACACTGAAGGAAGGGAGAGCGTTTCGGACGGGGCCGCGTCAAGAATTGCCGCACTTTATTCGTCCAGTGCCCACAAAAGAAACCCGATCCCCTTTTTTCATGCCAGGGGGTTACTTGATGAAGGATGAGAATAGAAAAGCTCTTGTAAGCGTTTGGAACAAGGAAGGTCTGGAGGTATTTGTCCGCGGACTTCACGAAATGGGCTGGGAGATATGGGCATCCGGAGGTACAGCAGCAGCTGTTCTCGAAACTGGCATTCCGGTGAAGGAAACCTCAGAAATTACCGGGATAAGCTCCATTTTGAACGGAAGGGTAAAAACCCTTCATCCTGAGCTTCATGCTTCCATACTTGCCGGCGGGAAACACCGCGAGGAAAGGGCAAGGGAGGGGAAACCGGTCTTCGATCTGGTGGCGGTGGACTTTTACCCTTTCCACCTGGCTTCTGAAATGGATCCTGAAGCGCTGGAGACAATAGAGCTCGTGGACATTGGAGGCCCCACCATGGCCAGGGGTGCCGCCAAGAACTGGCGTCATGTGATCAGCGCCACAGGTTACCGTATCTTCCCCCGTGTGCTGGAGGTTTTAAGAAAGCATGAAGATGACAGCCGTTTCAGAAGGGAAATGGCGGCAAGAACTTTTTCCATCACAGCAGACTACGATCTCAGGGTTTCTTTGAAGCTTGAAGAGGGGATCAGCCCCGCTTTGCGCTACGGAGAGAATCCCCACCAGAAAGCTGCCGTACACTTCAGCTGGCCGAGAAAAGGCCTGGGAAAGGCAGATGTGCTTGGAGGAAAGGCCTTGAGCTACAACAATTATCTTGATGCTTCAGCGGCCTGTTCCATTGCGGCAGACCTCTTCACCGGGAAACCGGCGGTGGTTCTGGCAAAACACGGCAACCCCTGCGGCGCAGGTATCGGTGCCACACCCGCCCAGGCATTTCAGAAAGCTTTCCGGGCAGACAGAACATCACCCTATGGAGGTATCCTGGCATCCACGGAAACCGTGGACATGGAGCTTATGGCGGCGCTGAAAGGGATTTTCCTGGAAATTATCATTGCACCATCCTTCACGGAAGAGGCTCTGAAAAAACTGCAGAAAAGGAAGAACCTGAGAATAATCAAAATGACTCCCTCTCCGGACGATTCCCTCCAGCTGAGGTCCATTCATGGGGGGCTCCTCGTGCAGCAGCCCGATCTTTCCATGGAGGACATCGGTTCCTGTGAAGTGGTAACCGAAAGGAAACCCACCGAAAGCGAACTTGCTGCCATGGATATTGCATGGAGGGTGGTCAAGGGAGTGAAAAGCAATGCCATAGTCATAGGTGACGAGAGTGGTACGCTGGGTGTGGGGATCGGTCAGCCCAGCCGTATCGAAAGCCTTGACCTTGCAGTAAGAAGAGCACTTCGCGAAGGAAACGAACTTAGCGGATCAGTTCTGGCAAGCGATGCCTTTTTCCCCTTCAGAGACGGTCCGGACAAGGCGGCGGAAGCCGGCGTAAAGGCAATTGTTCAGCCCGGAGGCTCCATAAGGGATGAAGAGGTTATAGAAGCATGCAACCAGCACGGTATCGCAATGATATTTACAGGGTCGAGACACTTCAGGCACTGACATGAAAAAAACACTGTATATATTTGCGGCACTTTTAATAACCGCCTCCTGCAGGATGGTGAATGACAACGGTTATTCAGGGGATACCGGAGCAGCAGCTCCCCTTGCACGATCACCCTTTTTCACAGTTGATTCCCTGATCCAGTCCGGTTATCAGGATCAGGCAGTCAGGCTCTTGAGGTCAATGGATCCGTCAGAATACCGGAATGACATTCTCTGGAGACTTGTTGGAACGGCTAACGGCAGGGGAAGGCTGGAAGAAGGTCTTTCACTGCTGGACAGCCTTGAAAGCCGGGGATGGGGCGACCTTACCGGATGGAAAATCTCCCTTCTTGACATGAACAGGGAAACCGGCAGGGCTCTGGCCCTGGAGGATCCCGGAAACATCCTTCTTTCCGCCTGGCTTCACAGGGACAGCATCGAGGATTTCAGACCATCAGCTTCACTTCCTGTTCCGGGTAATCTCGGAGAGAGGGCGGCAAGGCTTCTTCTCGCCCCTGAGGGCATTACTCCCGGGCAGCTGGAACTTGCAGCCTCCGACGCTGGATATCTTCCCGTGACAGTTGGTCCCAGGGTACTTCTGGAGCTCGAACTCTCTGCAGGTGCCTCAGGGAGCTGGTGGGATGAAGTGCTGAAAACATTCGATCCCGGGATGGACAGCGATGCCTTTTTCTCCCTTCAGGCACTGCGAATGAAAAAACTGGGAACAGGGGATTACGCTTTCTGGAGAGGTCTGCAAGGTACAGCGGGATGGAATACCGCAGCACTGGTAATTTCCTCCAGGTGGCCGGAATATCTGGACTGGGACGCCTCCGATGTCCTATATGAAACCGGTTATCGAAGCATACCCCAGGCCGAGGCTGCTTCAAGGGGCGATCCTGTCTTTGCTGCAGGGATAAGAATGGCTTCCCTCAGACAGGATGCCAGGTACAATGACCTGATTTCCCTCTGCGATTCAATCCCTTCAGACGCCCCTGAAGAACTTCGGGCACGGGCTTTTCTTTTCCGGGCAAGGGCTCTCAGGGCTCTCAGACGGAACAATGAGGCCTACAGGGCATACAGCGCTTTTGCCAGAAATTTTCCCTGGCACTCCACAGCCCGTGAAGCGGCTTATCTTGCTGGAAAATACTTCGACAGCGAGCAGAACTGGGGAGAAGCGGCGGATGCATACCTTGCAAGTTTGAGATCCGCAGGATCCTGGGAGGGAGACTCCAGGGGTCACTGGAGGGGCGGATTCTGCCTCTATATGAACGGCAGGGGTTCTGAAGGAGATTCCCTGTGGGAAGCCGGATGCGAATCCTATCCCTTCAGCCACTGGAGGGATGAGATGCTTTTCTGGAGAGCCCGCTACGCAAACAGACAGGGAAACCGATCACTGGAGGAAGAGCTTCTCAGACAGGCTGCCCATGAGCATCCATGGGAGTTCTACGGAATGCTGGCGTCTGAAAGACTTGGATCGTCATCGGAAATAGAACTTCCCGTTGTCAGTCCCGTGTTAGCAGATGATCCTGTCCTTTCCCTTGCCGCAGAGCTGTTCAGTACGGGTTACGGTACAGCCGCCGCAGAAATGCTTTCATACGGGAAAGCCGGCGATTCAGGGTGGAATGCCGTTGCCCTGGGCCTTATTGGTGAGCACGGGCTATCCATCTCCCTTATGCGCCGTATGGATACGGAATACCGGGACGGCGGCCAGGGTATTCTACCTGACAGTCTTCTGGGCTGGTATTTTCCCGATCCCTACAGGGAACTTGTGTTTCAGGTCACAGATACCATGACTCTGGATCCTGCATACGTAAGGGGAATAATGAGGGAAGAGAGCTACTTCAACCGGTTCGTGATCTCCAGTGCCGGGGCCGCCGGGCTGATACAGCTGATGCCTGCAACCGCTTCGGACGTGGCAAGGTGGAACGGACTTCCAAGACTTACCCCTGAAGAATTCTTCATTCCTGAACATTCCGTTCTCTATGGAAGCCTCTACATCAATTCTCAGGTACGCAGATACAATCACCCGGCGGTATTTCTGGCGGCATACAATGCCGGTCCCGGAAATGCAGCCAGATGGGTGGACATGCACGGTTTCGATCCTGATGACCAGGAGCTCTACATTGAACAGATCACCTACAGAGAAACAAGACTTTATGCGAAGAAGGTTCAGCGCTCCGCCTGGATATACGGAAGGATAAGACAATGAACACCTT
>CAZNFQ010000046.1:0-16297 GCA_964571965.1 uncultured bacterium
TGAATGATGGAACAGGATGGCAGACCGTGGAGATCCCCGGTGCAACTTATGCATTGGACCCCGACATTGCGCTGGATGCTGCGAACCGTCCCCACATCGCCTTCGAGTCAGATCTAACGCTGATGTATGCCTATGATGATGAAACGGGGATCGCCGAACCGGACCATCCCGCTCAGGGCAATTCTCCAGTGGTCAGCGCCAATCCCTTCTCCGGTTCCCTTGGGATACGGTTCCTGCTTTCAGAAACCGGTCCGGCGGATCTTTCGGTATATGACCTTCGCGGAAGACTTGTGGAAGTTCTGGCTTCCGGCAGCCTGACCCATGGTGAGCATGCATACAACTGGGTTCCGGGAGCAGATGTGCCCGCGGGACAGTACTTAATAGTTTTGAAGACCCCTGAGGCCGATTCCGTTCAGAGGACGGTGTTCCTGAGATAGGAATGGTACGGTAACTAGATCACGAAAATGCCGTCTTTGTACCAGCCGTGGTTCCTTTTGCAGTTTGCGTTCCAGCCTCTGATCCTGAACGTATCCCTGTCTCCGCCCATTATCCGGTAGCGGTACTGGGCTCCGGTGGTTGGACAGGTCATCTCGGCATGCACGTAGTCGGATATGGTGGAGAGTTTTTTCCAGCCGTTACCTGGAGGGTAACCGTCGTTATCGGCACTGTAGAGTTCCAGAGCCGTTACAATATTCCTCAGGTTCGATCTGCAGGCTGCATTTCTGGCGCTTTCGGTAACATCTGAATACTTGGGAATGGCAATTGCCGCCAGAATTCCTATTACAACCACCACCATCATCAGTTCTATAAGGGTGAACCCATGGCTGTCTTTCATAATGTTCCCCCCTGAAATTCATGAATGTCCATGTCTGACGTGTAGTAGAGGCCTCCAGGGGTTTCCAGGGACCAGACCAGGCTGTCTTCCACCTGGTAACGGAAGCCCGGAGGCAGATCTATATCCCGGGCCAGGGGCAGAGAATCGTTCTGGTCCCGGAAAGAGATTATCCTTGATGCCACCGAGGCAACTGAATCCCGTTCTTCCTGTTCCGGGGGTGGAGGCGAGTGGATGAATCCTGAATTCTCCGGCTGATACAGAAGCAGGGCGATGACAAGGATCGCTCCCACCGCCGCAACTATCAAAACGCCGGATCTTTTTTTCCTTTTCGGTTCTACAGGGGGTTTTTCTTTGTAAACCACATTTGCGTCAAGTTGAACCGGACCTTCATGGAGCGGCATCACATACCTCCGGATGTTTCACGGCTTTTCCTCTGCAGGGATTATATTAGAAAACATGGACGAACTGGAAAGGGTATTCCTGAACACGATTTCCCGTGAGGGTCTTTTCCCCCGGGGTTCGTCTGTCTGCGCCGCTGTTTCAGGCGGGGCGGATTCAGTAGCCATGGCCCATCTTCTGAGCAGATACTCAGGAAAAAAGGGATTTCAGGTTCGGATCCTTCACATAAATCACGGACTGAGACCCGAGGCGGATGAGGACCAGGAGTTCGTTGAAGACCTGGCCCGAAGTCTTTCCCTGCCATTCATGGCAGTCACCCCCGATGTTGGGAACGGCGGTTCCATGGAGAGCCAGTGGAGTGCTGCAAGACAGGCGGTGTATGCCAGCCAGCAGGATCTGGTCGCTGTGGCGCACAATGCCTCCGACAGGGCTGAAACGCTGCTTCTGCGGATGGTGGAAGGAGCCGGTCTCAGGGGACTTGGCGGAATGGATTACCGGGGCAGAGGGCCTGTGAGAAGGCCATTGCTGGACCTTAGCAGAAGAAGCATAAGGGAGTGGCTTGCCCATGGAAATATTCCCTGGGTGGAGGACAGCACCAACATGGACACCGGGATGGCCCGGAACCGGATAAGGATGAATGTCCTTCCTGTTCTGGAAGAAAACTTTCCCGAGGCGGTGAAGGGAATATGCCGATCGGGTTCCATTCTCAGCGCCTGGAGGGACCTTCAGGACCAGATAACGGTTATGTTCCCATCCCATGAGATTGAGAGGAAGGTATTCCTGTCTCTGCCTGAGGTTATTGCATGTCTTGTTCTGTGGAACATTTCAGGAAGGCCCAGAAGCGGATTCGAGGAATTCACCAAGGTGTTCCGCTGGCTCCACGATGGAGGAAAGGGAGAACACATCCTTCCCGGAGGAAAGCGTCTGGTGGCGGAAGATGAAGAATTGAGGGTTGAAGAAAGAGGCTCGGGGAGGTTCTGATGGATTTGGAATACGATGTTCTCGTTGAAGCTTCAGAGATACAGGCCAGCGTTGAAAACCTGGGCCGGGAGCTTTCCGACTTGTACGACGGTGAAGAGGTGGTGGTGATCCCCCTGCTCAGGGGTGCTTTCGTCTTCGCCGCTGACCTGATCAGGGCAATGAACCTTCCTGTGAGGGTAGAGTTCATAGGAGCTGCAAGTTACGGAGCTGAAACGGTGTCATCCGGAGAGGTAAGACTTACCCTGGACACATCTTTTCCCCTTCATGACAAGCATGTACTTATAGTGGAAGATATTGTAGACACCGGGCTTACGCTGAGCTATATTCAAAAGCTGATCAAGTCGCGGAACCCGAGATCAATCCGTACTGTTGTGCTTCTTGACAAGCCGTCACGGAGAACGGTTAAGACGGATCTTTATAAAACCCTTTTTACCATACCCGACAGATTCGTTGTCGGGTACGGGCTCGATGGCCCCGGCGGTCTCTGGAGAAACATGCCGCAGATCGTTGCACTGAGGGATGGAACGGAGAAAAACGAAATTGACTGAGAACAATACGCCTCCTCCCGAGAAAGATAAAAAACAGCTTCCCGGCACTCCGCCTGGTCTTGGAGGGTGCAGCTTCAGAACCATAACAATGTGGGTTATGCTTGGTCTTCTGGCTTATGTGCTTGTGATATTCCTCGGTGAAGGCTCGGACAGGGCTTCCATAACCTATTCAGAGCTTCTGAACTATGCTGAGAACGGCAAGGTGAGAACAGCGGTTCTTTCCTCCGGAGGAGATGTAGAGGGCGAGTTCCGCTCTCCCCAGACCATAAACGACGGAGAAACCTCTCAGGATTACCTTAAATATTCAAGTTTCGTTCCCTTCGAAGACGTTAACTCCGTGGACATTCTTCGCAATTATCAGGTGGATGTTTCCGGAAGAGGCCCCAATGGTCTTCTGGCAATACTCATAAATGTTGGTCCCATCCTCCTGTTCATAGTTCTGTGGATATTCATAATGAGAAGAATGTCAGGCGGCGGACAGGCATTCAGTTTCGGCAAGAGCAAGCACAGGCTGATAACCGGCGACAGACCCAAGAACACATTTGAGGATGTTGCCGGCTGTGATGAGGCTAAACAGGAGCTTGAAGAGGTCATAGAGTTTCTCAGGGAACCGGGTAAATTCAGGAAACTGGGCGGTAAGATACCCAAAGGCGTACTTCTCATCGGCCCTCCCGGAACTGGTAAGACACTTCTTGCCAGGGCAGTGGCAGGAGAGGCAAAGGTGCCATTTTTCTCCATGAGCGGTTCAGATTTCGTGGAGATGTTCGTAGGAGTAGGGGCAAGCAGGGTCCGTGACCTGTTCATACAGGCAAAGGCCAAATCCCCAAGTATCATTTTCATCGACGAGATCGATGCAGTTGGACGGCAGCGGGGAACCGGTCTCGGAGGCGGGCACGACGAGAGGGAACAGACCCTGAACGCACTGCTTGTGGAAATGGACGGTTTTGCCGCAAATCAGGGAGTTATCGTAATTGCCGCCACCAACAGGCCCGATGTTCTCGATGCTGCGCTTCTGCGGCCGGGCCGGTTCGACAGAAGCATAACCGTGGGCATGCCCGACGTTCAGGGACGTGAGGCCATTCTGAAGGTTCATACGGCAAAGATGCCCCTATCGGAAGAGGTGGAGCTTTCTGTTATAGCCAGGCGCACACCCGGTTTCAGCGGTGCAGACCTTGAATCCCTGGCCAATGAGGCGGCCCTTCACGCGGCGCGCAGGAATGTGAAATCCATAGAAATGCGTGATTTCGAGAGTGCCGTGGACAGGATCATCATGGGAATAGAGCGAAGAAGCATGGTGATGTCCGACGAAGAGAAGAAACTCACAGCCGTTCATGAGAGCGGCCATGCCATAGTTAATGTTTTCAGCCCCCAGTCCGACCCGTTCCACAAGGTTACCATAGTTCCCAGGGGCAGGGCCCTCGGTGTAACCAGTTTTCTTCCCAGAGCTGAAAGGCACAACTATTCCAAGGAATACTGCAGCAGCGTTCTCGCAAGGCTTTTAGGCGGAAGGGCAGCTGAATCGCTTTTTCTCGATACCATGAGTACAGGTGCAGGGAATGACCTCGAGAGGGCAACTGACCTTGCAAGGAAAATGGTCTGCAACTGGGGAATGAGTCCTGAGATAGGCCCTGTGTCCTTCTCTGATGACCATGGCCCTGTGTTCATAGGCAGGGACATGGCAAGAACCAGGAACTACAGCGAACACACCGCCAGGGTCATAGACGACGAGGTAAGAAGGATAATAGGAGAGTCCTACAGGGGAGCTCTGGAGATCCTTGAATCGAACAGGGATATAGTGGACAGACTCACGGAAGTTCTTCTGGAGAAGGAAACCGTATCCAGTACGGAGATAAGGAATATGCTGGCGGAACTGAGACCCGGAGAGGAGTTTCCCGGCCTTGACGCCCTGGATGAGGTTGCCGAAGAAGAGGAGAGTACCGGTGGATCTGAAGAAAATTGAGCAGGGAGTAAGACTGATGCTGGAAGGAATCGGTGAGGACCTTCACCGTTCCGGACTGCAGAGAACCCCCGAACGGGTTGCATCGTCCATGGCTGAGCTCTGCAGAGGGCTTGACCCCGCTTCCCGAAGCCCTCTTTCCGTCATGAGCGAGGAAGATCAGAACGAGATGATCATCGTTAAGGACATCAGCTTCTCTTCCATGTGTGAACACCATCTTCTGCCCTATCTGGGTCGGTGCGATATAGTTTACCTTCCCGCCGAAGACCGCATTGCAGGTCTGAGCGCAATAGTGGAACTTGTTGAAACCCTGGCTGCCCGTCCCACCATTCAGGAAAGACTCACAACGGAGATAGCGAACACCCTTATGGACGAGCTTCAGGCCAAGGGTGTAATGGTGGTCATGGAAGCTGAGCACATGTGTCTGGCAATGCGGGGAGTCAAGAAGCGAGACAGCAGAATAGTAACCAGCGCCATGCGCGGTTACCTGAAACGCCCTGAAACCAGGAGTGAAGCCCTGGCTCTCATTGGAAGGACCATTACAGGAAGGTGATGTCTGTCAGACTGCTCAAATCGGGAGACCCGGTCAACTGGGCTAATCTGCTGGAAATTACCGGAGCGGATCCCGGCTCTCTTGCAAGATTGCGCATGAGGGATCGCATAGCCGTTATCCTTCTGGGGGAGCTTCCCTCTCCTGCCGCTTCAATTCTGAAACAGTGTATGCTGTCCGGCGGTGCTGATGCCCTTGTGCACAGAGAGGTTCTCACCTGCCGCGTGGAATCTTCCAGAGCAGTGGTTTATGGAACACCTTCCACTATCCTCCGCGGGTGTGATTCCCTCACCGGTCAGCCCTTCTCCCTGGGGGAAACCGGGGCAGAAATACGTAAACTTCTACTGGGAGAACAGCTGCCGGACTTCCTGGACATTGGCGGGGTTCGTCTTACCTACGGCGGCAGACCTTTGATAATGGGCATTCTCAACATTACTCCCGACTCATTCAGCGACGGCGGGTCTTACGCTTCGCCTGAAGAAGCCGCTTCGAAGGCAATCAGGATGGCAAACGAAGGTGCTTCCATTATCGATGTGGGAGGTGAATCCACCCGGCCGGGGTCCCTTGCGGTTTCAGCCCGGGTTCAGACAGCAAGGGTGGTTCCCGTAATAGAGACCATCAGAAAAACCAGTTCAGTTCCGGTGAGCATCGATACCTGCCTTCCAAGGGTGGCCAGTGCGGCGGTTTCCGCCGGAGCTTCCATGATCAATTCTGTGAACGGCATGGAAACCCCCGGCATGGCTGAAACGGCAGCGGAGCTCGGCGTTCCCGTCTGTGTTATGCACATGAGGGGGACACCGGTAACCATGCAGGAGAATCCAGGCTACGGGGATGCATCCCTGGAGATTGGGAATTATCTTCTTGACAGGGTAGATGCGCTTACCGGTACCGGAGTGAAAAAGGAAAATATCCTTGTTGACCCGGGTATCGGCTTCGGGAAAAGGCTGGAGGACAACCTGGAACTGCTTCGTTCCCTTGAGTGGCTCAAGGTGCATACGGGATGCCGCGTTCTTCTGGGTCATTCCAGGAAAAGTTTTCTGGGTTCGATCAGCGGAATCGAGGACCCGGTTGAGAGGGATTCCCTGACGCATGTGGTTTCGGTTCTTCAGAGGGGAGCGGATATCGTAAGGGTCCATGATGTTCCGGGTACTGAAGCGTCTTTCAGACTGGCAGAGAAGATGGGAGTGTTCCAGTGAACCTTCTTGGTCAGCCTGTTCTGTCGTGGTTCTGGCTCGTTCAGATCCTTGACATTGCCCTTATCTCCTATCTGGTATGGCTTCTTCTCCGGGCCATCTGGGACAAACCCGCAATGCGTGTTGTGGTGGCCGTGGTCCTCGTTTGGGGTGTAAGCCTTTTCCTCAACGCAATAGGATTCTATTCCATCGGCCTGATAACCGAGAAGCTGGCATCAATAATGATTTTCGCCCTGATCGTGATTTTCAGTCAGGAGGTGAAGGATCTCCTGGCAAGGTTCGGAAGATATCTGAGCAGGATAGGATTTCTGGATTTCAGGTATCATCGCACGGAACAGGAGGTTCATTCATCCCTTGAGGCAGTTGTGGAAACCTGTTCCTACCTTCGAAAGAAAGGGTATGGCGGACTTATAGTGATCGAGCGGGAGGAGAATACGTCAGAACTCTGCCGCGACGCCTATGAGATCAAGGATGTTCCTGTGGAGGCAATGCTTCTGGAGTCTTTCCTCACACCCCCCGGACCTTATCACGACGGGGCCATCGTTCTCAGGGGCGACCGAATTACAGCTGCCAGGGCCATTCTCCCTCTTACTCTTCCCGGAAGGGACACAATGTGGCTTGGAACCAGGCACCGGGCTGCAAAGGGGCTTGCGGAGAAGTCCGATGCGGTGGTGGTTGTGGTCAGTGAGGAAACCGGTAATATCCGGCTGGCCCACGGAGGAAAGATAACAGGACCCTACCCCGAGGAAAGCCTTCGTGAGAAACTCTACAGTCTAATGAACATGGGGAAGAAGAGGGAAGAAAAATGAGGGAACGAACCATGGAAAGAATAAGGGAATCCACCGGGGATCTCCCGCTGCGATGGCGCGAGGTACTGATCAAAGCTCTTCTCCCCGGTGAGTTCGAAAACGAGGCAGACAGGCTTCTTCGTTCTTCACTTGCCATTCATGAAAACCAGTCTTTGGAAATGGAGCCAGCAGAGTCCATACTTGCCGGTGATGCCTACATACCCATGGCCGTCAGTGCCCTGATCGAAGATGGGTTTTCCCTGGAAGAGATAAAGGCGGTTCTGTCTCAGGCTGCAGCGCGGCTTCCGAACTGAACGGGTTGTTTTGACGTCTTGCGGAAGGGAGGAAGACTGGCTTCCACTGGACAATGCCGCAAAGATCTATCCCGCCACCGCGTCCCTGAAATCCCCTGCTGAATTCCGTCTGGCTTTCACCCTGAGGGAACCCGTAAGGCTTCTATGGCTTCAGAAAGCCGTTCAGCGGATAATGCCCAGGTTTCCCTGCTTTCAGGTCTACCTTAAAAGGGGGTTTTTCTGGTACTATCTGCAGCGCAAACCGTTCCTGCCGGTAATCCAGCCTCTTCAGAACATTCCCATAGGGATCGTTCCCTCACCCGGAAAGAATTCACCCCTGCTGAGGATAAGCGCCGGGAGCTGCACTGTTGCAGTGGATTTTTCACACATACTTACAGACGGTCATGGAGGATTGAAATTCCTCGTTGCTCTGGCAGCTGAATACCTGAGACAGGCCGGTATGATCCAGGGTACGGTTCCAGGGGTGATGAGCCCTGACGAGAAGCCTTCCCATGAGGAATTCGAGGACGCCCACAGAAAGTATTTTACGAAGGATGCGATTTCTCCGGAAAGAATGAAACCCGCCTGGCATCTTTCCGGAACCCTGCTGAAGAATGGACAATATCGGCTGATAACAGGAATAATGCCTGTGAAAGAAGTGCTTTTTCTCGCCAGAGAGAAGGGGATAAGCCTTACAGAATACCTTAGTGCCCTCCACATTCACTGTCTTGCACAACTTCACTCAGGTGAAAAAAGAAAGATCATCAGGCTGGAGATACCGGTGGACATGCGGAATTTCTTTCCTTCCCGAACCCTTCGCAATTTTTCACTTTACCTTTCACCGGAGATAAACCTGAAATACGGCGAGTGGACCTTCCAGGAGATCGCCTGCGAGCTTCACCACAGAATAGGCCTTCTGAAGAGCAGAAAGCAGCTGAGCAGGCAGCTGCACAGAAATGTGGGTGCAGAGATGAATCCCCTGGTGAAGTTTCTACCCCTGTTCGTTAAGGATGCAGTTCTTTCAGCATTTTACTCCCGTCTTGGCGAGGGTCTGCATTCAGGCGTTCTCTCCAACCTGGGCAGAGTAGATGTTCCGGACATCCTGGAGGATAACATCCTGGCCTTCAATGTCCATATCACTCCCAACCGGGTGATGAAAAAAAGCTGTGCGGTTCTTTCTTACCGGGGGATGCTCAATATTACCTTTGCAGGGGTCACAGAGGAAACAGAACTGGAAAGACTCTTTTTCTCCACCCTGGCTGAAAAGGGAGCAGATGTGACAGTACGAGAGCTTCAATGACACCGGTTTGCGGCAAATGCGGAGTAAGATACGAGGAAAGCTTCGGCAGCTGCCCCTTATGCCGCCAGAGGAAGGCTGAACCAGCGGAAGAGAAGCCACGGGGGGGGAAGTCCCTGAAGCATTTCAGGGAAGTACTTACCTTTTCGGCATTCTCAACCGGTCTCATCGTTTTCATAACCGATTTCGCCTACGGCGGTTCGCTTGACTGGTCACGGATACCGCTGCTCTCACTGGGATATGTATGGCTTACCTTCTTTCTTCTCTCCTGCCTCAGGGGCAGAAAGTATTTTCCGGTGCCCACCGCAGCAGTTACCACAGGGCTGTTCCTCTTCTTCCTCAGTGGTTTCACCTCCGGAGCCGGCGGCTGGTTTTCAGAGATCGTTCTTCCCATACTTTTTTCCGTCGCTTTCATTTCGATCCTGGTCACCGCCGTGGTCATGATCTTCCGTATGTCCTTTCTGGGAACCCTCTCTTCCGGCCTTGCAGGTGCAGGGCTTCTGATGATATGCGTAGACTTCACGGTGAATCCGGGTGTGAGCTGGTCACTTGTTGCTGCATCCGGAGTGGTTCCGGTAATCGTTTTTCTCGCGGGGCTTGAGAAAAGGCTCAGGAAAAAAGGTTCCAGCCTCGAAAAGTATTTCAACGCGTAAGGCCATCATCAGGTTTTTTTGAATAACTTATTGAAGTTGAAATGATGCAGCGTATCATACCCGATGCAGTTGACATTTAAAATGAACCGATTATAAATATGAACGTATTCATTATTACAGGGAGAGGACATGGGTCTCAGAGAGAGAAAAAAGAAAGACACCAGAGAGGCGATACTTGCTGAAGCACGTAAACTTTTCCTGGAAAAGGGTTACAGATCGACTTCCGTGGAGATGATAGCTGAAGCTTCCAATGTTGCCGTGGGAACCATATACAACTACTTCAATTCGAAGGCGGAAGTCATGGTTGAACTGAACTCCGGTGAGACTGGGATAGCCATTTCCGAACTGGAAGAACTTGATCTGGAGAATACCTCAGTGGAGGATATTCTCTGGGAAGTGGTTTCTCAAATGCTTTCGGCGCTGGAAGGGTATCCAAGGGAACTTATCAGGGAGCTGATAGCTGCAACCATGGATAACAACAGAAGCAGTCTGGCAAGCGGTCTTGCAAGGCAGGACGAAAGGTTCCTTCAATGTCTGAGCGGTATCATTGGTCGACTCAGAGAAGCTGGAAAAGTGAAGACCGAGACAGATTCTGACACCGTTGCCTTTGGGATCTACAGCCTCGTTTTCGGAGGTATTTTCTGGTACACCTTCGATGAGCGCACCACCATGGATGATACGAAAGCACTTATTGCAGGGATGATAGGGCAGTTCTGCAGAGGCATACTGCCGGAGGGAGATGGGAAATGATAGCAGTTCTTCTAGCTGCCGCGGTTCTTGCGCAGCCCCGGGTGGAAGATGTCATGCACAGCCTGGACCAGCTTTACAGAAGCGATGACAGCCATGCAACCATTGAAATGCACATCGTGACCGAACACTGGGAAAGAACCCTTTCCATGGAGTCCTGGTCAAAGGGGGAAGACAAAACATTCATCGTGGTTCATTCCCCCGCTAGAGAAGCCGGGTCTGCAACCCTGAGGGTCGGTACCGAGATGTGGAACTATTCACCGAATACAAACAGCACGGTAAGGATCCCCCCATCCATGATGACCGGTTCATGGATGGGCTCGGACCTTACCAATAACGACATCGTGAAAGAGATCACCTATGCGGAAGACTACACCGCTGAATACCTTGACGCTCCATCCAGCGGTGATGCAGCCAGCGGCGTTCTTTACCTGAAACTCACTCCCAAGGCGTCCACTGCAGTGGTCTGGGCCTACATTGAATGCGCCGTGGGTGAAACCCCCCTTCTTCCAGTCTGGGAACGCTATTATGACAGGCATGACCAGCTGATAAAAACGATCACTTTCTCCGATGTGCAGGAGATGGATGGAAGGACAATACCCTCCACCATGACCATCCAGCCTGCGGACAAACCGGGTCAGAGCACCACTATAACCTGGTCGGACGCATCGTTCAACAGGGGAGTCAGTGACGATGTTTTCAGCCTTGCGAACCTTCAGGCCGGGGGAAGCAGGTAATGAGCCTTTCCGCGAAGCTTGCATGGAGAAACATTTTCCGCCAGAAGAGGAGATCGATCCTTACGGTTATGACCATGACGGGGGGCTTCGTTCTTTCCAGCCTGTCCATCGGCTGGATGAACGGCTCCTACAGCAACATGATCCTGTTCTTCACCAGCCACAGAACGGGGCAGATACAGCTGCACGCTGAAAACTATCTGAATGACCGGTCCATATACGATTCCATAGAAAACTACGGTGAAGTTTCTCTGGAACTTTCCGGCGTGGAAGATGTTGAAGCGTGGTCTCCAAGGATATATGCTGGAGCTCTTCTGGCATCCAGATCCCCGGGAGCCCCGGCTGGTCTCTTCTCCAATTCGGCAGGGGCCTCCATCATCGGCATCGACCCTGTGATGGAAGAGAACGCAACTTCCTTCTCCAGTCAGATAATTTCCGGAACAATGCTGGGGGCTTCACGGGCCGACTCAGTACTCTATGCCGCCGGTGAGATCCTGCTGGGAAAAGAACTGGCCATGGTTCTGAATGCTGAAGCCGGAGATTCCCTTGTTCTGTTTTCCCAGGCAACCGACGGAAGCAGCGCGGACAGAAGATATGCAGTTAAGGGAATAGTTTCCACCGGCAACAGCGATCTGGACAGGTCCACGGCATACATTACCCTGGCAGACGCACAGCTTCTCTTTGCCATGGATAACAGGGTGCACGAGATAGCTGTGATCACAGGCTCCCTGGATAAGGTAGACGCCGCAGTT
This sequence comes from uncultured bacterium, assembly GCA_964571965.1. Classification (GTDB taxonomy): domain Bacteria; phylum Fermentibacterota; class Fermentibacteria; order Fermentibacterales; family JCC-6; genus Sabulitectum. The sequence continues at coordinate 11,728 of CAZNFQ010000046.1, forward strand.
GAAGAGATACAGGCAGCGGTGAACGACACAACGGTTGCCGTTGAATCATGGCAGGTCTTCGCAAAGGAATTCTACAACGGCATGAAAGCCGATGAAGCAAGCCTGAAGATCACACTGGGTATCATTCTGGCCATGGCTGCACTGGGAGTCCTTAACACCATACTGATGATGGTTCTGGAGAGAAGACGCGAATTCGGAGTGATGAAGGCCGTAGGCACTCCAGCTGGTAGGATAGTAAGGATGATAGTGCTGGAGGCGAATCTCCTGGCTCTTCTCAGTGTTGTTCTGGGCAGTGTTTTGAGCCTTGCAGGACTAACGTACCTTTCCAGACACGGAATCGTCCTTGATCAGCCCCTGGATTACGGTGGTTTCATATTCAGGGAGATGATGGCGGCAATTTCCTTCGAGTGCTTCTGGATACCCGCATTGAGCATAATGGTCACCGCTTCAGTTGTGAGTCTTCTGCCGGCTCTTCGTGCATCACATACTGATCCTGCAAAATCATTAAGGACGGTGTGAAATGCTGGGAAGAATGTTCCTGATCTCATGGCGGTCCGTTTTGAAGAACAAACGCCGGACATTCATAACAGGTTCTGCGGTCGGCCTGGGTTTGGCCGCCCTTCTGTTCACCGATGCCCTTTTTCAGGGGATGGTGGACTACATGGTAGAGTCCGCCACCGAAACCTGGATGGGGCACGCCCAGATTCACAGAGAGGGATTCCGGGAAACCTCCCGTTTAAGACTTACGGTTAATCAGCCCGAGAGAGTCCGGGAAGGGCTTCTTGCAGATTCACTGGTAACAGGTTTCACTTCCAGGATCATTGCCCCTGCTTCCCTGGAGTCTTCCCGGGAGCTGAAACCGGTTACGCTCACAGGGGTGGACTTCACGACGGACAGCTCGGTAACAGCTCTTTCAGCTTCCATAGTGGAAGGGGAATACCTCACGGGAGACAGCACGGAGATGATAATCGGTGAGAGACTGGCCCGGGACATGCAGCTGGAACTTGGAGATGTGGCCGTAGTGACCGCTGCCACTGCTGACAGCGGCTTTGCCGGAGGAATGTTCTTCATATCCGGGATATGCAGGTTCGGTTCTGAAGAGCTGGACAGGTATACCGCCTTTATCAACCTTGATGCAGCCGGAGAACTCCTGGGATTGCAGGGCAGGGTTCACGAGTATGCAATACTCTTCCCCTCGCCCATGATAGCTGAAAATGAAGGTCTGCCCTTCTGGGGCGCCTTCAGCAAAGACGGAAACACAGCTGAAAGCTGGGCGGTTCTTGCCCCTCAGATTCACTCCATGGTTCAGATGGTTGACATCAGCGTTGCCGTGATGGCGCTGATCCTTTTCAGTCTGGTTCTCTTCGGCATAATAAACTCACTTTTCATGTCGGTGTATGAGAGAATGTACGAATTCGGTGTGATGAAGGCTGTGGGCACGGGATCATCGGTCGTGACCTGCCTGGTTCTAATGGAGGCTTTCTGGCTTGGATTGTCTGCGGTGATCCTCGGGTCCCTTCTTGGATGGGCAGTGATAGATTACTTTGCAGGAGCGGGACTCAGCTTCGGAGAAATGGAAGTTACAGGAGTTATGCTGGATAAGCCGATCTATCCTGTTTTCAGCCTGTCCAGGTTATGGATCTATCCTGTATTCACCCTGTTATTTACGGTACTGGCAGGTATTTATCCCGGTATTCACGCCGGAGGTCTGAATCCATCCAGGGCAATCAGAAAAAGTCTATAGGAACAGGAGCGGAAATGACGGAAAAACCTGTAATCGAAACGCGGAACCTGAAAAAGACATACAGCGACAACGGCGTTCCAGTGGAAGCTGTCAGGGGTATCGATTTCACCCTGATGAAGGGAGAATTCACTGCCATCATCGGTCCTTCGGGTTCCGGAAAAACCACATTTCTCAACCTTGTTTCAGGGCTGGATACTCCTTCCGAAGGAGAGGTGTGGCTGTCGGGCAGACTCATCTCAAACATGACCGGCCGTGAGCTGACGGACTACCGCAGGGATCATATCGGTTTCATCTTTCAGGCCTACAATCTATTTCCTGTGCTCACCGTGGAGGAGAACATCGAATACATAATGCTCCTCCAGGGTACTGGCAGAAAGGAAAGGCACAGAAGGGTGATGAGCATTCTGGAACAGGTTGAGCTTTCGGACAAGGCTGACAGACTTCCTTCCAAACTCTCCGGGGGCCAGCAGCAGCGGGTTGCAGTGGCAAGGGCAATGGTTTCCAGGCCTTCTCTGGTCATAGCGGACGAACCCACGGCTAACCTGGACTCAAAAACCAGCGGGGACCTTCTGGACATGATGAGGAAACTCAATGAAGAGACGGGAATGACATTCCTCTTCAGCACCCACGATGAAATAGTCATGGAACGGGCCAGGAAGGTAGTTGTGATAAGAGACGGGAAGCTGGACGGAGTGACTGAAAAGGAATGAATTCTTTCTATGCCGCAATTCTTCTTGTCTCTTCCGCCCTGTCGGTCTCAGGGGTCTTCAAAGGCTCGTTCAATGCTGAAGAGAGTTCATGGAACACAAACTTGAATGTAAGGCTTACAGAGAGAAGAAACCCGGGTTTTGCTGAGCTCGATCTCTCCTGGGCATTCAATCCGTCCTTTGGCGACCCGGCTCTGAAGGGGCCTGATGACAATTTCAGCAGCTACCGGATAGCCGATTTCGACCCTAGAATAACTCCTGAAAACTGGGATGAAGATACGAAATTCAGCCTTCTGCAGAACCTTGACAGACTGAGCCTCCGGTTCAGACCGGGGAACCTGAAGGTAATAGTTGGAAGACAGGCAATCTACTGGGGCGTTTCAAAGACGGTAAGCCCCACTGACTTCATTGCTCCTTTTCCCTATGGCACCATCGACACTGATTACCGGGTGGGAGTTGACGCGGTGAGAGCCGTATATCCGGTGGGAATGCTTTCCGAAGTTGAATCAGGGGCGGTGTTCGGCAGGGGACTGAAGAACAACGGGCTCTGGGTCAGGGGAAGGTTCTATGCCCTGGAAACCGATCTCACTGCGGTTGGCGCTTTTTTCAAGGGTACTTCCCTTGCAGGCGGAAGCCTTAACAGAACCCTGGGAGGAGCTGTGGTGTGGGCGGAAGGCGCCTGGAGCAGGCATGAATCCGGTACCAGCTGGTGGAACCTGTCTTCAGGGGTGGAGAGGAGCTTCCTGCAGAGCAGACTGTATGGATATACAGAATACCATTTCAACTCCCCGGGAACCGGCGACCCCCGCATGTACCCTTCGGAAACAGCCACCGAACCCTACAGGAATGGAACCGTGTATCTTCTGGGGAGACACTATGCGGCTGCAGGGGTTTCAATCACAGCAAGCCCTCTTCTTACCCTTTCGGCAAATACCCTTCTCAACACCTCTGACCTCTCCATGAGAATCGATCTTTCCGGTGAGTACAGTCTTTCGGACAATGGCTCTCTGGAAGCGGGTTTCAGTGATGGAACCGGGGCGCCGGAAGATGAGTTCGGAGGTATTCCCCTGAGTATCTACTGCATATATTCCCTATACTTCCAGTAAAGAGAAAGGCATAGGGATGAAAACGGCGATAATTTTCCTTACGGTTGTTCTTGGTACATGTTTTTCAGGCATCTCTCTCACTCTGGAGAACACATTTCCCGCCCAGGGGAAGGCCATGGGCCTGGACGTTATAGAAAACCCGTCAGGGTCTGAGGTCACCATTATGGGAACCAACAACACCGACGACGCCGTGTATTTCTATACCGTTTCCGGCATGGTAACGAACACCATGCCGCTGGATCCACTTAACGGCAGCTGTTTCGGGGTGGTATTCGATCTTGAGGAATCGATTCTCCATACAAATGACTGGGAACAGACCGATCTGTTTTGTTCTGATGACATGGGAAGCACATGGAGCACGGTTCAGGATCCTTCGGGTAACGCCGGAAGAGGTCTTGACTTCGACGGGGAATACTACTGGACCACCAACGGTTACTCCGGTCTGTTCCAGTTCTCCCCGGGATATCCGCCCACCCAGAACCTTGTGCTGCCTGAGATCTATGATCAGTTAAGCGGTCTGACGGTTTTTCCCTTCGAAGGCGGTACCGGTATTGCGGTCACCACCTATTCAGATCATAACATCTGGTTTTATCTCTGGGATGGTTCGGATCTCCAGTTCCTGGATTCAGCGCCATGTCCCGCAGACTGCCAGGCGTCCTACGGACTGGCCTGCAGCAATAACCTTGAAACAATCTTCTGGAGTTACAAAACAACCTCCGGGGAATACTTCATCTCCGAGTTTTCCTACCAGATCGATCAGTCTCTTCAGCAGCAGACATGGGGAGGCGTTAAGAGTTCTTTCTGAATTCTGTCAGCCCAGTTCCAGAATATCGAGATTCCACAGTTTTTCAAGGTTGAATTCCCTGAAGAAAACCAGTTCAGGGGCATGATTGTAAAGCGCCCAAAGCTCCGCCAGGTCATGTTTCCCTTCCAGGAGAATGCCGATCCTTCCCCCTGGAAGGGAGATGGCGGTTTCAGAGCGAACCACGGTAACCGAGGTTCGTGAACACTCA
>CAZNFQ010000047.1:0-16144 GCA_964571965.1 uncultured bacterium
TTGTGTCTTTGGGTTTGAAAAGTCCCCCGCCCATAAAACGGATCAGAAAAATGTCGGCTGTGAGGAAGTGCCAGTCGTAAGCATTAACAGATGCCGCATGAATCTTAATTAAAACTTCGTCATCCGTGGGTATCGGTTTTTCAATATCTTTCAGTTGAAGAACATCCGGCGACCCGTACTTCTCATACAGAACTGCTTTCATGGCACTCCTCCCGGGTCTAAAGGAAGTATTTCACTAATACCTTTCACCGACAATTCTGAAACTCCGGGAAAAAGAATCCAACTTTTCTATCTCTTCTTCATTCAGAGTAACATCCTGAGCAGTCCAGTTCAATTTCAAGTACTCGGAGTGTCGAGTTCCCGGTATTGCAGCTACATCTTCGCCTTTGGCAAGCACCCACGCCAGGGCTATTTGTGATGGTGTTACTGTCCTGTTGGCGGCTATTTCCCTGACTAACTCCACAAGTTCCAGATTCTTTGCAATAGCTTCTTCACTGAAACGAGGGTTGCTTAACCGCCAGTCTCCATCCACAAGATCATCGCGGCTTTTAATGGCGCCTGTTAAGAAGCCTCGACCAAGGGGGCTGTATGCCACGAAGCCAATTCCAAGTTCACGTGCTTTCGGCAGAATGGTTTCTTCAACATCCCGCGACCAGAGTGAAAGCTCTGTTTGCAGTGCGGAAACCGGGTGGGTGCGGTGCGCCTTCTCAAGGTCTTCAGCACTTGCTTCTGACAGGCCTATATAGCGTACTTTTCCAGCCTGAACCAGTTCAGCCATCATACCCACTGTTTCTTCTATCGGAATGCTGGGATCCGGACGATGCTGATAGTATAGGTCTATATAGTCGGTGTTCAGCCTCTTCAGTGAAGCGTCACAGCAGGTTTTTACATATTCAGGTGAGCCGCTGATACCCAGCCAGGAGCCATCCTCTCCCCGTCTGATGCCGAACTTTGTGGCAACAGAAACCTTTTCACGGCGATTCACCAGTGCCTTGCCCAGGAGTTCCTCATTGGTAAAAGGGCCGTACATGTCAGCTGTATCCCAGAAATTGCAGCCCATTTCCAGGGCTTCATCAAGTAATTTCAGGTTTCCGGCATAGTCGGATTGCCCATAGAAATCAGACATGCCCATGCAGCCAAGTCCAACAGCGGGAACCTGAAGGCCCTGTTCTCCGAGTTTGGCAGTTTTCATGTTTCCTCCACAAAGTTCAAACGTCAAACGGTTAATGAATTATAAGCCATCATCTCAATTGTATCCTGGTACATTTTACGAATGTCTCATGGCATTTCGTCCATACTTGAATACGGGTTCTTATTGACGACGATCGATCTGCTGAATCAGAACCATGGATCCATGACTGTGACAGGCAAGAATGATAGGACGACCGTTATTCAGGTTATCGAGATAGTAGTGGAAAGCCCTTGTGATATCGGAATATCACAGTTGAAGATACCGGTTGTGATACATGTGCTTTCAGGATCAAGACGGGCCATTGACATCGGGAACGGTGGATCCGGGTGTGCTCTTAAAGATATTCTTTGTAAATTCCGGTAATTCTCCTGAAACAGAGATCCCAGGTGAACCCCTCGGCGAAATGCCTGAATTCCGTTCTTTTTACTTCGGTGATTTTTGTTGCTTTGATGATGGCCTTTGCCAGTTCCTCACCGTTATTCCAGGGGCTGTAGACCGTGTTTCCTCCGGCTTGTGTTACCAGTTCCGCGGCGGCGGCTTCACCGCATGCGGCCACAGGGGTACCGCAGTCCAGGGCTTCCAGGGTTACAAGGGAGAATGTTTCACAGGGGCCTGCTGAAATGAAGGCGTCGGCGCTGGCCATGAGTTCTGCGGCCCTGTGGCGGCTGGATACGCGGTGAATGAGTTTCAGCTTTTCAGGGTTTTCCGCAGCTGCTTTTTCGAGCTGTTTGGAGTAGTGCCCTCCCCCTGCTGCTACGGTTATGATGTTCTCTTCAAGGAAGAGTGTTTTGAAGGCGTCGAGGAGGACGTGTATTCCTTTTTCCGGAGCAAGCCTTCCCATGTAAAGGGCCATTTTTCTATCACCGGTTGCCCCCAGGCTTTCCCTGAGCTGCTGAGATCTTCTTCCGGGGTGAAAAATATCCGGGTCGGCTCCAAGCTGCACTTTTCTCAGGTTTTTAAGACCTGCTTCTCTGAGTCTTTTCATGGAATACTCGCTGGCTGCAATTACAGCTTTCAGGGGTTTGTATCCCTTCCCCATCCTTGGTGAGGCAAACCTCTTGAAAACTGTCTGTATGGGACCATTCTGTATCCCCAGCACACTCAGGGGCAGGGCTTCAGGCCAGTTTGAGTGGTAGAAGGCAAATGATGGTATATCTTCAATTTCCCGTTTGACCATTCGGGGTACGACGATGCCGCTTCCGATTTCGATCACGTGGGGTTTGATCTCCCTGATGAGTTCCCGGAGAGGCTCTCCCCTGGTGAAGAAATTGTAACCGCTGTTGGCCAGTTTGGGAGATCTGATTCCAATTGCAATTCCGCCGTTAATGGGAGTTCTTGTGTTACCGGGAGCAGGATAAGCAAGGAAGTTCTCTATTCCATTCGCATGGCACCACTTCATTTTTTCATGGTGGTATACCCTTATCCCTCCGCCTGTTGGAGAGTAAAGGTTGTTAATATCGAGAATTCTCACTTTTTACCCTTCATGGTTAGAGGAACCTGCCGCCCTGAACGAATCTCGTTGCGTAATACGGGTGGCTCAGAAGGTCCCTGACCACTCCCCTGCTGCTTGAAGCATGAACGAACTCACCGTTGCCAAGATAGATTCCGCAGTGGGAAATGCCGGAGCCCGAGGTGTTGAAGAAAACAAGATCCCCGTAGCGGAGATTGCCTCTGGAAACCGTTTGCGCCGCTGCCGCCTGTCTTGAGGCTCTTCTGGGGATATCAATGCCCACGGACCTGTATACGGCCTGGGTGAAGGCGCTGCAGTCTACCCCATGCTTAGTTGTTCCTCCGTATACGTAGGGTGTTCCCATCCAGCTGTCTATCTCAGTCTGCATTCTGTGTTCAACTGAAGTTGACGGACTGGGTGGACCTGTTGCGGTCTGACCTCCGCCATCTGCTCCGGTTCCGCTGCCTGTTCCAGTGGTTGCAGGCATGGGACCGCGGCAGTTTACGCCATTGCCTCTGTAGACAGGTGCAGAGCTGCATCCTGCCGTGAGGATGATCGCTATGGTCAGGAGAAAAGCGGCTCTTTTAATAGATGCCTCCCGGTTACTTGTCCTTCTTTAACAGAGTATCCGTCTTAATGTGCGATGGTTCCGGACAGTCCAGCAGATAGTGGAGACCAATGCTCTCACGGCGCTTCAGAGCACTTCTTACTATAATGCGGGCTACCGTTGTAAGATTCCTCAGTTCAAGCTGCTCGACTGTGGGAAGCAGTGTCCAGTAGTCTTCCTCCACCTCTTCCGAAAGTACGTCCAGGAGTTTCAGGGCTCTTCTCAGTCTCTTATCGGTTCTTACTATTCCCACGTAGTCCCACATGGTGCTTCTTAGGCTTGCCCAGGAGTGGTCCACAAGAACGCTTTCCTGGAGCGGTTCTGCCCTGCCGAAGGACCAGTCGCGTACCTTGTCGGAATCTATGTGCTCGGGAAGATCCTTCTTCATTGCATCTGCCGCCAGGAGTCCCATTACGCCTGCTTCCAGGAGACTGTTGCTGCCAAGGCGGTTAGCTCCGTGGAAACCTGTGGAGGCTGCTTCGCCAATTACCCTCAGCCCTGCCATCTCGGTTTCTCCGTGGGTATTTGAAACAACTCCACCCACGCAGTAGTGGGCAGCGGGGACTATTGGTATGGGCTCGTTCCACGGTTCAATTCCCACACTGAGAACCCCTGAGGTTACCTCGGGAAAATGCTCTTCCAGGAAGTGTTTTTCAAGGTTGGTTGCGTCAAGAAGCATGTGATCCGTACCGTAGCGTTTCATTTCGCTGTCTATTGCCCTTGCCACAACATCCCTTGGTGCAAGCTCCATGCGTTCCTCATCGTAATACTTCATGAATCTTTTGCCGGCGTCGTTGATGAGCTTTGCCCCTTCGCCGCGCAGGGCTTCCGTTATGAGGAAATTCCTTTTTTCCGGATGGTACAGGCAGGTGGGATGGAACTGGTAGAACTCCATGTTCCTCACCGTAAGCCCGGCCCTGTAGGCCATGGCAATGCCGTCCCCCGTTGCCGAGTCCTGATTGGAGGTATATCTGTACACCTTTCCGGCTCCACCGGTGGCAATTACCGTTTCCCTTGCAAGGAAGGTTATTACATCATTCTCCATGAGGACGTATGCGCCCAGACACCTGTCGCTTCTGGGGTGAACAAGTTCCGGAGCTTCCCTGGAAGCGGTGATCAGGTTAATGGCGAAGGCATTTTCCAGCAGGGTTATGTTGTTTCGCTGCCTGCACTGATCCGCAAGGTGTTCAGAGATGAATCTGCCAGTCTGATCGAAGTAGTGGAGAACCCTTCTGAAAGAGTGCCCTCCTTCCATCCCCCCGCCGTCTCCGTCGGATCCCTCAAGTGTAATACCCCATCGGGACAACTTTTTGACCAGCTTGGGACCCATGGAGATTATTTCTCTGGCAACTTTCTCGTCCACCATGCCGGCACCGGCCTTCTGCGTGTCTTCCAGGTGTTTCTGGAAGCTGTCTTCCGATGAGGTTACAGCGGCCATACCTCCCTGGGCAAGATAGGTGCTTCCCGTGGGAAGAGCTGTTTTGCTAAGAATGGTTACCCGGTACTTTTCAGGCAGCTCCAGGGCGCAGCTGAGTCCAGCCATGCCCCCGCCAATTATCAGTATGTCGGTGCTCCGGGTCATTGTCTTTCACCTGCCAGTTCCAGTATCTGCCCCAGAAGCTCCTCCTCTGCCAGAGATTCGGTTACGGTGAGAGTTATCGGTAAAACTCTGATGTCCATTTTCTTCATTAGGTTTTCTCCCAACCGGGCCGCGTCCTTCTCTGTGGTTATAAGATAGTCGGCTCCCGATTTGCTTAGGCTCTCACTGAGCTTCTCCAGGTCTTCCGGGCGGTAGTTCCAGTGGTCGGGATATATATGGAATTTTAATACCTTGAACCCCGTTTTCTCCAGTGTGTGCCTGAACCCCTGTGGTTTGCCAATGCCGCAGAATCCAACCACTTTCCCTATTCTATCCCTTGTTCCATCCGGTCGGACGGGTTTTTCAGGTACCACACTGCTTGAAATGAAGGGGGCCTTCCAGTTTCTGGAAGCGATCAGCCTTTTTGCCAGGGACAGCTGGGCCTTTGATGTTACCCCGTTGATCCAAAGGTAGTCTGCTCCTGCCAGGGATCCCGGGGATTCTCTCAGAGTGCCGGTGGGAAGAACACCCCCCTGGCCGAAGGGGTGGTCCGCGTTCAATACCACCACGTCAATGTCCCTTTTCAGCTTGTGGTGCTGGAATCCGTCGTCGACTATTATGATTTCAGGTTTCATTTCCCTGATTGCCCGTTCCACCGCTTCGGTTTTGTCCGGGCCTGCGTAAACATGGCATTTCCTGCCCAGGGCTCTTCCCAGAAACACAGGTTCATCACTGAGGGGTACACCTCCGGATGAGTGTCCGGGCCTTACGGCAACCGGGGGATGTTTCTTTCCGGCAAGATTCCTGGCAATTACAGCGGTTCTTAACCCCATGTCCGCCAGTTTCGAAGCAATCCTGACCGTTACGGGAGTCTTGCCCACCCCTCCCACTTCTATGTTGCCTATGCTTACTATTACAGCGTTGAATTCCCTGCGGGGAAACAGGTTTCTCGTGTAGCGGAACCTGTTCAGCCATGCAGTGAACATATAGATGTAGGATGCGGGCAGAAGCAGCCAGGCTGCCCAGAGCCATGTACCTTCCCTGCGGGTGATCTTTTCGTGGATCTCAGTTATTCTCATTGGTCACTTCCAGAAGTTTCAGCATTTTCCCAACCATTGCCGAGAAATCACTTTCAAACAACTCCCTGCAGTCGGTGCCCTTTTTCCCCGCTAGTTTCTTCAAGGCATCTGCGCCTGTTTCTGCATTGGTGAAAACCATGCACATACCCATATCCCCGGCTTTTTCAACAAGATCGGTGAAATGGTAGTGTTCGGGACCCACAATGACAGGCACATTGTGGGCAAGGGGTTCCAGAATGTTGTGTCCGCCAACGGGCACCAGGGTTCCTCCCACGAAGGCGGCGTCAGCCAGACTGTAGAGGGCTGCCAGGATTCCCTTTGCGTTCACTATCAGGCAGCTGGAGTTTTCAGGTTCATCCGTCCACAGGTCAGGGGCATACCCGGCTTCCCTGCATGCATCCTGTATCTCATCTATCCTCTTGTCATGCCTGGGTACTATTACAGGGGTCATTCCGGCAAGTTTTGCGGTTTCCAGAATGATCGCTTCTTCACCCTTCCTGGTGGAACCTGCAACCAGAATTCCGCATTTACCCGGTTCTATTCTTTTTTTCCAGTGGTCTTCAGGGACGGGAGGGGTTACCCGGGTTTTGCCGTCACCTGCGGATTTTGCCTTCAGACCAAGTTTTCCGAACCGTTCCGTGTCCCTGGAACTTCTGGTGAGGATGCTTCTGAAATTTTCCAGTATTCCGGTGAATAGCGGCGAGATAATTCTGTAGCCCCGCAGACTTTTCCTCGAGAGCCTTCCGTTAACCATTCCAGCGGGAATTCCCCTTTGAACCGTTTCATGCAGAAGCACCGGCCAGAACTCGGTTTCAGCAAGTATGAGAGCTCCGGGCGAGATCCTGTCCAGAAACCTGTTCACCGGTACAGGAAGGTCCAGAGGAAGGAATGATCCGGGGATACGGTTTCTGTTTAAAAAGTCCCTTCCTGCGGAGGTGGTGCAAGTTACGAAGAATGGAACATCTGCATGTTTCAGTTTCTCCAGAACGGGCAGCAGACCCTTGAGCTCGCCAAGACTTGCTCCATGGAGCCACACCGGCCTGTGACGCTGAACGGGAACCTTACCCATTCTTTCGGTTCTTTCACGGCTGCACCTGGTTAGAAGAACCAGCTTTGCCGCCGGTGTAAGAAGATGCCCTGACAATTTTATAAGGGTTATCAAAAGGTTTGATACAGGATTCACCGCAAGCCTGGCTCTGGCATGCTGCTGATCGATGGCAGCCGTGAGAGTTTCAGGGGTGCAGTGTTTCGGAGAGACCGGCCTTCCCTCTGCCACCGCAAGGGCCGCGAAGGGAAAAGGTATGGAAAAACTGTCCCAGCTTTTAAGGGTGACTTCAGGAAAGGCGGCGGCTCCGCAGGGAATCACGGGAACACCGGCTTTTTCCGGGATATGTGAGACCCCTCTCTTCGCAATGTGTGCAGGACCCCTGGGACCGTCGGGGGTTATTCCCCCAGGTGTTCCCGTTCTCAAAGAACTTACCAGTTCCCTTGCGGCGGTTACTCCTCCCCTGGATGACGATCCCCTTACAGGGCTGAAACCCATTTTTTCACAGAGGGACGAGACCAGTGCGCCATCACGGCTCCTGCTTATCATTATGCGAATGCCCATGTTTCTGTGAGTGTAGATGAAGGGGAGCTGTGAACCGTGCCAGATCGCGTAGAGCACCGAATTGTTTCTTACAACAGTGTCAGCCCTGAGCCTTCTGATCCTCCAGCTTTTTCCAAGAAGTGTTACTGCCACCCTTCCCAGAGTTCCCGCCCTATCGGGATTCATTTCTTTCCCTTGCGAAAACGAGAATTTCCCCTGCGGCATTGCCCGCTGGATCTCCCTCTCCCAGATTCCGTCTGATTTTTTTTAGTTTGCTCAGAGTTTCTTCCCTTGTTTTTCCCTTCTGAAGCAGAGGGGTGATCCCTTTTATGATGTTCTCCGGTGTGACTTCTTTCTGAATGAGCTCCGGAGCGACGTCGAACCCTGCAACGATATTGGCCATTCCAATTCGCTCCACCCCCCTTACCAGGAGTTTGGCAAGGGTGAACGTGAGTTTTCCGGTTTTGTAGCAGACCACGAAGGGAACTTCATGGAGAGCTGTTTCCAGGGTTGCGGTACCTGAGCAGACCAGTGCGGCTCTGGAAGCTTTCAGCGCGTCCCCGGAACCCGAAGCAAACTCGAGACCGGTGACACCTTCTGCCTCATGGTAGATCTCGTGGTTCAAATGATCGGAGAGGGCAAGGATCGCTTTATTCACGAGGCCATTGTCTCTCAGCGTTTCGAACGCCCTGAGCATTGGGGGCAGCAGGCACTTCACCTCCTGAGCCCTGCTTCCGGGAAGAAGACCCAGACATTCTCCCTCTTCTGTGTTTGCCTTTATTCTATCCTTAAGGGGGTGGCCTGTGAACACTGCATTTACACCCCTTTTTCTGAAGAAATCCTCTTCGAACCGGAACAGGGTCAAAAGGAGGTCACAGCTCTTTCTCAGCTTTCCCACCCGCCAGCTTCCCCAGGCCCACATCTGGGGAGCAACGTAATGCACCACAGGGATACCCATTCTCCTGAGCCTTCTTCCCAGCCGCATGTTGAACCCCGGGTAATCCACTAGAAGCGCGATGTCAGGTTTTCTTGTTCTCACCTGTTCTGCCAGATCATGCTCAAGGGTCAGGAATTTTCGCAGGGACAACGCTATTTCCGTAAATCCCATCACGGCGTATTCCGACATATCCCTGGTTACATCCATGCCCGCTTCCCGGAGCTGCCTGCCGCCGAGGCCGAAGGACTGAAGAGTTCCCCCGGTTGCCTCATGGAGCTTTTCAAGCACTTCCGCCCCCCGCTGGTCTCCGGAGGGTTCACCGGCGGAGACGAATATCTTCATTGCAGGAAGCGAATGCTCTGTTCGGACTTTTCCAGTATGGCCGCCGCCGCCTCCAGAGCCCGGAGACCCTCTTTCCCGGTAACAGCCGGTTCACTTTTGTGTGAAACGGCCTTAAGGAAACTGTTCAGTTCCGCTGTTAGGGCATCATAATTCTCGACGGTTACCGGAACGGGCAGAATTGTTCCGCCCTGGAGCTTCAGAGCGTTTACCTTTCGTTCACCGAAATCAACCGATATGTAACCGTGCTTCTGGAAAAAGCGGAGTTTCCTTTTGGGTTCCGCGGAAATTCTGCTTGCTGTGAGGTTTGCAACTGCACCGTTCTCGAACAGTATTCGTGCATTGCAAATGTCTACGGTATCGGTCAGGACAGGAACTCCTGATGCATGGATTTCCGCCACGGGAGACAGGGATTTCCAGAGCACCAGGTCGATATCGTGAATCATCAGGTCCATTACCACTGAAACATCGGTGCATCTGGGGCTGAAGCCGGCCATTCTGTGACCCTCTATGAATATCGGTCTGTCTATCACGTCTTTGACAGCTGCGATTGCAGGATTGAACCTTTCAATGTGACCGACAGCTATCAGAGTACCGTTTTCCCCGGCGGTTTCAACCATTTCCTCACCCTGGGCAACGGTTGCTGCTATGGGCTTTTCCACCAGCACCGGAACTCTTCTTTCAAGAGCCTTCATAACCACCTCGTAATGGGCCGAAGTGGTACAGGAAACATCAAGGGCATCGGACCAGTCTATGAGTTCCTCCAGGGAACCTGCAGGTTCTATCCCCAGCTCCCGGGAGACTTCTTCAAGCCTTTCAGGGTCGGTGTCATGTATCATCACATGGTCTGCCAGGGTTTTCATTATTCTTGCATGGTGGTATCCCAGGTGTCCTACTCCGGCTATTCCAGCCTTCATTCACAACTCCTTTGCGATTCTTTCAATGGCCTTATCAAGTTTTTCCGGGTCAAGCGAGAGGTGGGTAACGATTCTCACGGAACTGTGATCCAGGGCAAGTACCTTTATGCCAATTCCGCCCAGCAGCTCAACCGCTTCATCGGCTTTGTTCTTTTCAGTCTGCAGGAAGACCATGTTGGTCTGAACGTTTTCCAGGCTGGTATGGAACCTTCCAGTTGCTGTGAAGGCCTCAGCAAGCCTCTTTGCGTATTCGTGGGTTCTGTCCAGAACAGGAAGATTGTGCTCCACGGCATACCTGCAGGCGGCGGCAAGTATTCCAGCCTGACGCATTCCCCCGCCCATTCTCTTCCTGTACCATCTGGCCATTTCTATCATTGGTTCTGTTCCTGCAAGAACCGAACCCACCGGGGCGCCCATGGCCTTGGAAAAGCAAACCGAAACCATGCTGAAGGGTTTCGTCAGTTCGTCCAGGGGTTTGTTCGAGGCAACGGAAGCGTGCCAGAGCCTTGCGCCGTCGAGGTATGTGTAAAGGCCCCTGTGGTAAGCAAGACTGCAGGCGTCAGCTACCTTGTTCTGCGGAAGTATTCTTCCCCCCAGCAGATTGTGCGTATTCTCCAGGGCTAACAGGGTTCTGGGAGCCCTGTGTATGTCTTCCTTCACCGAGAGTGCATCTGTGATCTCTTCCATGGGTATCATGCCGTCCGGATCCTCGTCGATCCTGTGCATCTGAAGGGCGCAGTTAAGGGAGAACTGGCCTCCTTCGTAATTGTAAACGTGGCTTTTAGAACCGCAGATGACCTGGTCTCCGGGTTCAGTGAGTACCCTGATCCCAAGACCGTTGCCCATTGTGCCGGAGGGAACGAAAAGACCCGCCTCTTTTCCCAGCATGGACGCGGTTTCGTTTTCAAGGGCGTTCACGGTGGGATCTTCACCGAAAACGTCGTCGCCCACGGCAGCTTGAGCTATGGCCTTTCTCATTCCTGCGCAGGGAACTGAAAAAGTATCGCTTCTCAGATCCAGTAGTTCGATCATTTCTCCTCCGCCCAGAGCCCGTGCTCCCTTCGGTTCACTGTTTCTTCAAGTATGTAGTCAAGTATTTCAGCAGAGTCCAGACCTGAAGCCTCCCAGAGTTTTGGGAACATGCTGATCTCTGTGAACCCCGGAATGGTGTTAACCTCGTTGAGCCAGGTCCCCCGGTGGTTCATCAGGAAGTCCACCCTGGCGAAACCCATGCCTCCCAATAGACGGAAGACCTTTTCAGCGATCATTCTTATGTTTTCGGTGTCTGAGGCTTTGATTCCTGCGGGTATGGACAGTTTTGATTCTTCGCAGTGGTACTTTGCCTTGAAATCGTACCACTCCCTTCCCGGAAGTATTTCACCCGGGATGGAGCTAATGACTTCAGCTCCGTTTCCCATTACGCTTACCTCGATCTCTCTGGGCTGCTCCACCGCTTTTTCGATCAGTATCCTGGTGTCGTATTCAGCAGCTTTTGCAACTGCCACTGGCAGTTCCTCAAGTGAGTCGACCCGGGATATTCCAACGCTGGAGCCCAGCCTGGAAGGCTTTACGAAAAGGGGAAGCCCCATGGACTTTATCTTTTCCTTCAGACAGTCGAAACAGGCCGCGGGATCTTCGTCTAAAAGAACCCAGGGCACAACGGGTATCCCTGCGTTTTTTGCAAGGGACTTCATGGTGTGTTTCTCCATGGCTATGGCCGAACCCATCACGGGAACTCCTGCGCAGGGCCAGCCTGCTGTGGCACAGAAACCCTGTACGGTGCCGTCTTCACCGAAGGATCCATGCAGCACGGGGAATACAGCATCGAACGCGATGGGTTTTCCTGCTGCCTGTATGCTCCATGGGATTGAACCTGTGCGGATTTCAAGAAGATCCGGTGAGTTTTTCACCGACCAGCTTCCATCCCGCTCTATGATGATCTCCGTTACTTCGTGACCTGCAGCTGTGAGCCTTTCCGCTACCCATTCAGCAGAGATGAGGCTTATCTCGTACTCTGCAGATCTGCCTCCTGCCAGAACAACAACCTTCATGGAAACCTCCAGGGTTCAGATATGTCAGATTATAAGCCACAGGGGCAGTGAGGGTCTATCTTTGTATATTTCCTGATCGTGAAACATCACCATTTTCCCATGGAGGTTTATCTTGAGGATTCTAATAACCGGCGGAGCGGGATTCATAGGTTCCAACATCGCGGACTTCCTTGTTTCCAGAGGGCATACGGTTCACGTTCTCGATGACCTCTCCACAGGTTTCAGAAGGAATGTCTCCCCATCTGTAATTCTCCATGAGATGGACATAAGGAGCCCTGAAGCCTTTTCCCTTGTTGCTGAAGGCGGCTATGACATCCTCTGCCATCATGCGGCTCAAATGGACGTCCGCCGCTCCGTGAGGGAGCCACAGTTCGACGCCGACGTGAACATCAAGGGAACTCTCAATCTCCTCGAGGCAGCTGTTAAAGGCTCTGTGAAGAGGGTGGTTTATGCTTCCACGGGAGGAGCTGTCTACGGAGAACCCCAATACATTCCAGTACGGGAAGATCACCCCATAAACCCCATCTGCCATTACGGTATCAGCAAGCATACGGTGGAGCACTACCTTTTCCTCTACAGGAATCTATACGGGCTTGACTACACCGTTCTCCGTTACCCTAACGTATACGGTCCCAGGCAGAACCCCTACGGCGAGGCAGGGGTTACAGCAATATTCACGGTGAAGTACCTCAAGGGGGAAGCACCGGTGATAAACGGCGACGGCATGCAGCTGCGCGACTATGTGCACGTTCTTGACATTGCCAGGGCAAACGCCGCAGCAATGGACCTTACAAATACCGCAGCCTCAGGAGACATATTCAACATAGGCTGGGGAAAGGGCCGCTCAGTTCTGGAGCTTGACGAAATAATAAGGGGTTTTACCGGTACCGATCTCGTACCTTCATTCGGTCCGGAACTAGCGGAGGAAATTCTGAGGGTTTCTCTGGACCCCTCGAAGGCAAACTCCATTCTGGGGTGGGAAGCATCAATTCCCTTCGAAAAAGGTCTTTCCGATCTTGTTGAATACCACAGGAAGCGAATTGCTGAATGAAACCTCCGGTATATCTCGACCGGGACGGGGTGATAAACGAGAACCGTTCCACCTATGTACGGAAACCTGACCAGTGGGTGCCTTTCCCGGGTGCCGTGGAATCTGTGGCAAGGCTTCACAGGGCAGGTCACCCTGTTGTTGTGGTTACCAATCAGTCCGGTATCGCACGTGGTTACTATACCGAGCATGACGTGGAAGCCATTCATTCGCTGATGTCCACCGCATTCGTAACAGCAGGTGCCCGTGTGGATGGTGTGTATTTCTGCCCCCACCACCCTTCTGAGGGATGCGGATGCAGGAAACCGGAAACCGGAATGATAGATAAGGCTCGAAGGGAGAAAGAACTTCCCGAAGGCGGCTGGATGGTGGGTGACGCAGACAGCGACATGGAACTGGGCAGACGCTCAGGCCTGTCCACCATACTGGTTCTAACGGGCAGGGGTGTTTCCCAGCTTGAGAAGATAAGGGCCGGGAAAGGGCCGGAACCGGACTACATCACAGAGTCCCTGGTCTCCGCCGTGGACATTATTCTTTCTACTCCATAGTAAAGAGGGTGACCAGGTCCATGGTGGCTTTTATGCCGTCTTCATGGGTTCTTTCGATGGCATGGGAGGTGTCCACTCCGGGCCCCACCAGGGCGTGTCTCGCATCGAGTCCCATTCTGAGTGCCGCCCCTGCATCGGAACCGTAGAAGGGGAAAGTATCCACCACGTGTGGTATGTCGTTTATCTCCGCAAGATTGATCAGGTGTTTTGTCAGTTCGTAGTTGTAGGGACCGGAACTGTCTGCGGCACATATGGTAACTTTTTTCTCATCTGAGGTCTGGTCAGGTCCGCATACTCCCATATCAACCGCCAGGAAATCGGACACCTTTTCCGGAAGCCATCCCGCCGCCCCGTGCCCCACCTCTTCATGGACAGTGAAGAGGAAATGTATGTTTCGCTGGGGTTTGACCTTCTGTCTCACCAGATTGTCCGCAACACCCACAAGAACGGTTACACCGGCCTTATCGTCTATATGACGGCTCTTTACATAGCCTGATTCGAGAAGCTGGGCCCTGGGATCGAAATGAATGTAGTTGCCTACGCTGATGCCCAGTTCTTTCACGTCATCCCGGGATGCGATGTTATGGTCAAGCCTTATATACATGTCTTCGTGGGACCTTTTCGCCTCGCTCTTCTCCCTGCCGTATGCATGAACCGATGTGTTTTTGAAGAGAATGGTGCCCGGAATGATTTTCCCGGTAAATGTTTCCACCAGGCAGTACTCTCCCTCGATGCTTCCAGGGGTGAAACCGCCTACACACTTGTATCTCAGTGTTCCACTGCTGTCTATCCTGGAAACAACGGCTCCAAGGGTATCTAAATGGGCGCTGATTACCGCGGAGTCATCTGTGGTGCCCTCCAGGGTGGCAATAATGGAACCCTTGTTGGTCTGCTTCACGTGAAGACCGATGGATTCAAGCTTGGATCTCACTATTTCCACTGCCAGGTAGGTATTACCTGTCACGCTCCTTGTTCTGAGAAGCTGCATGAAGAATTCCATTGTGTTCTGCATTGTTATCCTTTCCTCTGTTACTCCGATTATATTCACCTCCGCTATGGCAAGAAAAGGAAAACTCAAACAACTGCTTCCTGTATTGCTGCCCATTCTTCTTCCGGTGGTACTTCTTCTGGTCTACCTTGTAAGAGAGAGTCTCGGGCAGCTGAACGATCCGGTGCAGATCCTTGCGTCTATCGATCCCTCGGGAGATGGAACCGCATACCTCTCCACCATTCTCCCCGACGGCGCACAGGCAGTATGGACCTGCAGCTCCGGAAGGTTTACTGATACAGACTCCACCGCAGCATTCGGCAGAAGCGTTACCTGGCAGGCTTCCCCGGGCTTCATAGACAGTGTTACAGTTGTTGTCAGAACCCCTTCTGCAACCGATTCTGTCCGGTTCCTTCCCGTTATACTGGAGGTTACACCGACGATCACCGTTTCCAGCGCTTATCACCTGGCTATTCTTGAGAGAACCCGTTCGCTTTCCCTTCCTGCGGGAAGCTATACCATTAGAGTGGAAGATGACGGCCTGTCAGGATATGATGGTCTCACGATACTTATAGGCCATTTCCCGGGCGGTGTTCGTGATGCCTGGCCGCTGTTCCCCGGGGACAGCATGGCCATAGACCTTCCACTTGGAGCTGAATTCGAGGCAGTAGCTCTGGATAATCTAGAGGGTGCCCTGGACAATTCCGGTTCCATATTCATAAGATTCCTCAGGGATGAGAGCGCTTCTCCGGTACTTGTTCCCCAGGAGGAGACATCCCTGCTTGAAGACACGGTGGAAACTGTACAGGAGGACACACTTCCGGTTCTCACGGACATATACCAGATCCCTTCGGATTCCGTAATGGAGATTGGTGTGATCGAGGATACGGTAATACTCCAGCATGATACCATATCTCTACCTGAACCTTCTGTGGAAACCGTTCCACCTGGAGAAAACCCTTAGAGCTGTCAGTGCGGGAACCCAAAGAAACCACATGAGATCATGAGGAACCGTAACAGGTTCATGATAAAAGAACCCCAGCATTCCGTGCCAGAAGGTGGAAACAGCTGTGAGGAGCTGTTCTGCGGCGGGAACTCCAACCGCAGCCAATACACCGAGAAGCATAACTGCGGTCATTAATGGCAGCGAAAGAACGGTTGCCGCGGGTCCAAGCCAGGCGAACCCTCCGTACATACTGGTGATAAGAGGTGCCAGGGCAGTTGTAACCGTTACTCCTGCCATTAACGGAGACAGGAGAAAACCGGCTTTTCCACTGAAGTTCTTTCCAAGAAGAATAAGAGAAAGCACAGCACCGTATGACATCCAGGCACCGCCATCGGTAAGGGTATCCGGTAATATCAGGATAGACAGTATGAGGGCCAGCCACCAGAAAGAGAGTATGTGGATTCTGCCGCCTCTGCGACTCATCCAGAGAAGGGCGCATATGGACATTATTCCAGCCCTCACAGTTGATGGTCTTGCACCGGATACAACCACGAAAACGGCTATGCCCATGACTGCCAGTACGTAGGAGATAGTTCTTTTTCCGAAGAGAAAACCGCTTATAAGCATCATCAGAGCTGCCGCGGCGGCAGTATGGAGGCCTGACAGAGCAAGCAGATGTGATGTGCCCGAGTTCCTGAAGGCGTCTGAGGTTTCTCTGGTTATCATGCCGCGCAGACCCATGAGAAGCCCTCCTGCAAGCCCTCTTGCCCGGCTGTTCCCTATTCTTCTTTCCAGTAGTGACCTGAAACCCGCTCTTATGTTTCTTACAGGGGATTGACTGGTTTTCGCGCGGATGGAAAAGGGAAATATGAAGC
>CAZNFQ010000048.1:0-15670 GCA_964571965.1 uncultured bacterium
TCTATGGGATCCAGTTGATGAATTTCCATGAAGACGCTGACTATCCCGATCTGGTCAAGACGAAACCCCACCTGGCATTCGAAGTTGATGATCTTGAAGAGGCTATGGATGGCAAAAATGTGATAATACCTCCCAACTCACCTTCAGAAGGGCTTACGGTTGCATTCATTGAAGTCAACGGAATGCCTGTGGAACTAATGTGCTTCGATGACAGGAGGATTCATGGATAAAGCTGTGATAAGAAAAGCTGTTTCTGAAGACCTGCCGGCGGTTATTGATCTCTGGACGGAGCTCATGGACTTTCACAGAGACATCGATCCCCTCTTCACACGCTCTGCAGAAGCCGCTGACAACTTTCTGAAATACCTGGGAGAGAACATGGATGCCGATGATTCTGAGCTTTTCGTGGCAGAGGTTTCCGGTAAACTGGTGGGTTACGTTATGGCAAATGTAAGCAAATACCCTCCTGTATTCGTTCAGGAAAGGTACGGAGCAATATCCGATGCCGCTGTAACCGCCTCCTTCAGACGCCAGGGGATAGGGGAAGCTCTGGTTGCAGCTGCCGCCCACTGGTTCAGGGAAAAGGGTCTTACAAGAATGGAAATGCGCTTGCTGAACACGAATCCCGTTTCCACTGCTTTCTGGGAGAAGATGGGGTTTGTCCCATATATGACAACACTCTATAAAGATATTAAGACAGGTGTCGAATAAACCGTGGCCGGCATTATCGCTCTTATGTTTCTTGCACCTGCAGCCGTGGCAGCAGGACTGATCCTCTTCAAAAGCGTGACTTGGACCTTTGTTCTTTTTCACGGCGGTGTTTGTCTTCTGGTACCACTGATCGACATGGCACTGCACCGTATTTCGCTCTCTCAATTCCTCAGGAACTGCGGACTCCGATCAGATCGCGGTAGATTGCTTTCCTCTTTACTATGGGGACTCTCTGCCTTCGCTGTGGTTTACCTCTTCTTCGCTTTGTTTCACAGGGCTATCTGGGATTCAACTGGTATCTCCGGTGTAATCTCCAGCTGGGGAATCCAACGGATGAATCCGGTTATCTTCTTTTCCATGATGGTACTGGGAAATGCATTTCTGGAGGAGTTCTTCTGGAGGGGATATGTTGTTTACAAACTATCCAGCAGAGTGGGAAGAAGAACGGTAATTCTTCTTTCGGCGGCCTTTTACGCTTCTTACCATACTATCACTACAGGGGTGCTTTTCTCTCTTTCCTATGCTGTTGTATCCACTGTTTCCATATTCGCCGCAGGTGTTCTCTGGGGTACGGTCCGTATGAAAACAGGTTCTCTGCTCCTTCCCGTCGTGACCCATCTCTTCGTTGACCTTGCAATAATGGTTGCGTATTTAAGATACCTTGCCTGAGGAGGAAAATGAAGTCTCCCGCCAAAGACGTTAAGAAGATTGCTTATGGCTCCGGGGCAGATCTCTGCGGCATTTCTTCAGCTCAGAGCTTTTCTGAAGCTCCGGAGGGGTTTCACCCATGTGACATCTGGTCTGAAACAGCCAGCGTGCTGGTTTTTGCCGTAAGGGTTCCAGGAAGTTCCGAAAAGGCAGAAAGCAGGGTTCCATACACACTGGTAAACGGGATGATGGCCGGTGTGGTGGACAGAATGTCTCTTGACATCTCCGCGAAGCTGGACCTTCTTGGGATCGGTAATGTCATCATACCCTCTGATGATCCCTATGAAACCTGGAACCCCAATATATCCAGAGGAGAGGCTATTCTGTCACTGCGTCATGCAGGCTACCTGGCCGGGCTTGGAAAACTTGGGAAAAACGGTCTTCTGATCAATCGTGATCTTGGAAGCATGATACAGATAGGCGCAATTCTTCTTGACAGAGTTTTGGATACCGATCCCCTGGCTGATTATCGGGTATGTCCACCCGATTGCTACATATGCATTGAATCATGTCCGGTATCAGCACTTGGAGGAGAATCTACGGATCAGGCCCTGTGCAGGCCGCTTTCTGTTTGCAGGAACGAAAAGGGTTTCGTTATTAAGCAGTGTTGGAACTGCAGAAGTCTCTGTCCCTCCTGCAGAGGAACAGCAAGGTGGGAATCCGCTGGAGGAAAGGAAGAATAATGAAAAGAGCAATGTATCCGGTACTCAATGCCCTGGTATGGGGAGCTGTGATAATCGGCTGTTCCCTTAAGCTGAAAGGTACCGGAGCATATGAAGAAATACAGGGCATTCTGGCCGGAGGAGCCGTTGCCTCGATGTTCCTTACCATTCTCATCTTCGACCTGAAAAAGAAGAAATAGCGGAATCGTTTCATGAGTGACGAGGAAACCCGTGAATTCTGGGACGGTACAGCCCTGGACTGGGAACAGCAGGTGGGAAGCGAGGGAGACAAGAACCGCAGGCTGAATTCAGACCCAGTTCTATGGCGAATGGCTGGCAGTGTTTCCGGTCTGGACGTTCTCGATGCCGGATGCGGAACAGGTTACCTTACGGTTAAACTTGTGGATAAGGGCGCAAGGGCCGTGGGAGTTGATTTCTCTCCTGAGATGATAGAGCT
Organism: uncultured bacterium; assembly: GCA_964571965.1. GTDB lineage: Bacteria > Fermentibacterota > Fermentibacteria > Fermentibacterales > JCC-6 > Sabulitectum. Next base: position 2,539 of record CAZNFQ010000048.1, read on the forward strand.
GGCAAGAAGAAGGGCACCTGAACTTGATTTCAGGGTTGATTCATGCTGCAGGCTTGATACCGTTTCTGACCAGTCCTTTGATCTTTTGATCTCCAACTACGTTCTCATGGATCTTCCGGATCTGGACGGAGCCCTTGCTTCATTCTTCAGGGTTCTCAGAAAAGGGGGTAGAGCTGTTCTTGTGTTTTCCCACCCCTGTTTCCCGCTCTCCGATGCCTTCGACTCGCCGGACGGTGAATCCATGGGCATTATGTGGCCTTACCCTTACTTTGTGGAGAAAAAGAGGATCGATCCGCCCTGGGGGCACTTCAAACGAGATTTCATAAGATTTCACAGACCCCTATCGCGTTACTGGAAAGCCTTCACTTCTGCGGGTTTCATGGTAACGGATTTTCATGAACCGGTTCAGGCCGATGCCCCGGAGAGAAGCCTTTCAAGGCCATGTTCCGTTGCTTTTACCCTGCAGAAGTAAACTGATTTCAGAGGCTATTGCCCGGAGTACGATTCTTCTTTATCCTAGTTAATTGATAGGGAGAAAATTTGAAGATAAAAGACATTGTATACAAGGACGTGTCACTGCGCAGGGTAGTTGTTCTTCCCATTGTTGTCCTTGTTACCGCCGCTGCCCTTCTTTCCGGTTTGCTAACCGTAAAGAGAGGGGAGAGGGCCGTTGAGGATGTAGCTGAGAGCCTTCGCGCTGAAATTACCGGAAACATAAGATTCAGACTTCAGAGCTATCTGAGCGTGCCTGAAATCATCTGCAACATCAATGCCGAGATGATCCGGGAAGGCCACATCGACTGCGATGATCCACGGCAGCTTCAATGCATTTTCCTGCCCCAGATCAAACGCTTTCCACAGGTGAGCAGCATATACTTCGGAAACAACAGAGGAGGGCTTGCCGACGTTGGGAGAGATTTTTCAAACCACAGTTACTACGTTATCTCAACGGAAAACTTCGAAGCAGGTACGTTCACAAAATTCAGTATTGATGATAACTGTAATCCCGCTGCTGAACCGGACACCGTGATACCTGATTTCGATTCACGATCAAGGGAATGGTATACACAGGCTGTGGAAGCCGCCGGAGTTTCTGTAAGCGGCCAGCCCTATCAGATATTCACCGGAGACAACATTTCAGTGGCCACAAGCCAGGCGGTCTACAGCAAATCTGGTGATTTTCTCGGTGTTGTCTCATGCGACGTGTTCATTTCAAACATCGGACAGTTCCTGAACGATATTATTATAGGAAAAACAGGTTTCGCCTTCATAACCGATTCATCGGGGAGAATAATCGCAGAATCAAGGGACCCCCTTTCTCTGAATCTCACAGGTCCTGTTGCCCTGGAGGATACCGGCGATCCAATCCTCATGGACTTGTCCAGGGAGCTTGATTCCCTGACTGGAGGTTTTCCGGGGGTGGACCAGATAACTGATTTCGACATCCGTTCCTCTGACTGTCTTTTTCACTGTTCCATACAGTCATTCAAAGACGCAACCGGTAACTCTTACTACATAGCAGTAGTGTTACCCCATTCAGATTTCATGGAGCTTATCACACCGGGAAATAACGGTTCATTCATTCTGCTGGGTGTAATACTGTTGGTCGCGGCGCTTCTGGGACTTGCAGCGGCTCACCTGATAACGAAACCCATCCTTCAACTTCACCATGCAGCCACTTCACTTTCAAGGGGGGAGCCGGGTGAGTTCAGAAGTTTCAGAATAACCGAGCTCAACGAACTGTCTTCATCCATTGCTGAACTCACCGGTAAACTGAACAGGTCCAACGATGAACTCAGAGAAGAGATACAGGAGAGGAAGGCAGCGGAGATTGCCCTCTTCAACAGTGAAGAAAGAATGGAACTGGCCCTTAGGGGAACCGGTGCCGCCACATGGGACTGGGATCTGGCATCGGACAGCATAAAAGTGAATGCCAGATGGGCGGAGATGCTTGGGTACGAACTGGATGAGGTAACACCTGTAACAGGTTCCGTATGGAGCCGGTACACCCATCCGGAAGATTTCAGAAAGGCATACTCCATTCTGGAAGATCATTTCTCGGGAAAATCTCCCTATTACCAGGCTCAGTTCCGGATGAAGCACAAGGACGGCAGGTGGATATGGGTTCTTGACATGGGAATGGTAATGGAGAGAGATGAAGAGGGCAAACCTGTTCGAGTGGCCGGTACCCATGTGGATATCACAATGAGGAAGAACGCAGAAGCGAACCAGCAGAGGCTCCAGGAACAGATAAACAAATCACGCCGGCTGGATTCCATAGGAAAACTGGCCGGTGGTGTGGCCCATGATCTTAACAACCTTCTTACACCGATCCTGGGATATTCCGAAATGCTCATGGACACTGAAGAACATGAAAACCGAAAATCACCCCTGAAGGAAATACTTAAAGCAGGGAAAAGCGCAAGAAGACTAGTTAACCAGCTTCTTGCTTTCGGGCGAAGGCAGTACCTGGAGCTGAAAACCATAGATCTCAACAGCATACTTATCGATCACTCTGCACTGTTAAGAAGTGCTGTAAGGGAAAACATAGTACTTGACGTAAAGCTGAGTGACAAGCCGGTGCCTGTTCAGGGAGACGAGAGCAAACTGGAACAGGTTCTGATGAATCTGGTGGTGAATGCCGGCGAAGCCATGCCCGGAGGCGGTGAGCTTCTCGTTGAAACCGGAATTCTGGAGTTTGCAGGCGACGAATCCGCAGAGGAGCTGTCAGGGGAATGCGCCGTTCTTTATGTTGCTGATACAGGAACTGGCCTGAGCCGGCAGGAGGTGGAACGAATTTTCGACCCCTTCTATACCACCAAGGGTGATTCAGGAACCGGACTAGGGCTTTCCACTGTCTACGGAATAGTAAAGCAGCATGGCGGAACCGTTCAAGTCACAAGCAAAAAAGGAGTTGGAACCACCTTCAGGGTAATTCTTCCCCTTTCCCATGAATTGCCTGTTTCCCCATCCGCGGCAGAGGGGTCTTCCGGAGAACCAGCAGGGGAACTGATAATGGTGGTGGAAGACAGCGTTGCAGCAAGGGAGTTCACGGAAACAGCGCTGGATAACCTGGGTTACAAAACCGTTTCCGCGGTTTCCGGTGATGACGCACTTGAAATGCTGAGCCATGGCAATATCAAACCGTCTCTGCTGATAACAGACGTAATAATGCCTGGAATAGCAGTTGGAGAGTTCAGAAGAAAAGCATGTGAAATTGTTCCGGGGCTGAGGGTGATCTACATGTCGGGGTACTCAGGAGATGTTATTTTCGATTCAGACGAAACGGGAAAGTCCATTCCATTCCTTCAGAAACCATTTACCCTAGGCGAGCTGTCCAAAGCAGTAAGAGCATCTCTGGACAGCAGATAACAGCTTGATTATCGCTCTCCAAGCATAATTGCATAGTGAAGGGCCTGAATCCGCAGGTCTGACGGTGCATCCGGGTTTTCCAGAAGCCTTCTGAGAACGGCTCCGGCCCTCTGCAGATCACCTGTTACAGACCACGCGATCCCCGCTGCTGCCAGAACCTCGGGACGGGGATTGTCCGCTGCCAGAGCCTCCGCCAGATGCTGCAGAGCACTCTGTGTATCTCCCTGCCTCCAGGCAATTCCCGCAAGAACCAGTGCAGGGGTGTTCTTGTAGGCTAAAGGTGCCAGAAGTTCAAGAGCTTCTTCTGTTCTGCCGTCTTCAAGGAGGAGTACCGTAATGTCGGTAACGGGAACGGACCAGGCAGGATCCTTCCGTACTGCCTGTCTGAGAAGTTCCATGCAGCTGTTTCTGTCGGTGAGCCTGATCTCAGTTGCTTCCCTGACAAGTCTGGCGGCTTCCATTCTGTTCTCTGCCGCTTCTTCATAGTCCGATGAAAGTGGAAGGGTGATCTCCGTTCCGGGAGACGGGTAAACTTCCGGTGTGTAACCTGCTGTAATGGCAAGGGCTGAAGCCGCCCCGGGATCGTCCAGTATGGCCCAGGCAAGAAACTCCCAGTAGTCACCTGTTTGCCATGTGTATGGACATTGAGCGGTTTCTCCGGGTGTGTTGATCACATACCGGGAATGAACCACAGTGCTGCTCGTGCAGGAAAAACATGCGAGAACTGCTGTGACGGAAATTGCAAGTTTGCGGGTCATTTTACTCACTATCCCCATGCATTGCCTCCTGAAGAGCAATATCTGCCTGCCCGGCAAGCATGTCCACCTCATGAAAACTTTCGCTTGAAACCGCACGCTTCCGTATCTCAGCGGCTCCTCTGAAACCTCTGAAGTACTGAACCAGGTGTCCCCTGAAGATATGGTATACCTGCGGTTCAGGAACAGATTCCATCATCATGGAAAGCTGATCCATTACGGTTCTGTGCAGCTCCCCGGGTTCCGGTTCCGGATTCCCGCCTGCTATGCCTCTGAATATCCAGGGATTACCCCAGGCACCCCTTCCTATAAGAAGACCGGATGCACCTGTTTCATCGCGCATTCTCAGGGCAGCCTCCACAGATGTGGAATCTCCATTGGCTATTACAGGAAGAGGCGAAGCTTCGGTTATGGCTCTCATTTCAGCAATACGCACTTCACCGCTGAAGAAGTCGGTTCTGTATCGACCGTGAACTGCCAGGGCACAGGCTCCGGCATCTGAGGCCATCTCTCCTATGTTCACCGGAACCGGTTCTTCTGGTGTAAGGCCCAGACGGATCTTCAGAGTAACGGGAAGGTGGGTGTTCTCTTTAGTTGCTCTTATGATCTCCATAAGTCTTGGTATGTCACCAAGGAGGGCACTTCCGCTGCTGCTCTTCAGAACCCTTTTAACAGGACAGCCGGCGTTGATGTCTATGAAACTGAATCCAAGGGGAGACACAAGTGCTGCAGATCTGGCGAAATCCCGGGGTTTGGCACCGAAAAGCTGAACTCCAAGGGGTTGTTCCTCCGGATGGTAGCGCAGCATTGTCTTTGACTTTACACTCTTTCTGGAAAGACCTGCAGCGGTTACCATTTCCGTTACCAGACATGTGGCGCCCAGCCTTCTGCAGATCCTTCTGAAGGGTGAATCGGTTACTCCGGCCATGGGTGCCATGGTTATTCCGGATGAGTAGAAGGGAACGGGGTTCATGTACTCTCCTGAAGCAGGTCGGCATGGTAGGAACTTCTTACCATGGGACCACTGGCAACCGCTGAGAAACCCATTTCTTCAGCTGTTTTACCGTAATCAGCAAATTCTTCAGGGGTTACGTACCTGTCAACGGGCATGTGTTCGGAGGTGGGCTGAAGGTACTGGCCTATGGTAAGAAGCTTCACTCCGCTTTCCAGAAGGTCCGTCATTGTCTTTTCCACATCACTCCTGTTCTCACCAAGACCCACCATAATTCCGCTCTTGGTCGGGATTTCAGGACGCATCTTCCCAAAGGAACTGAGCAGTTTCAGCGACTGCCTGTAGGAGGCAACCGGTCTCAGCATGCTGAACAGCCTCTCCACGGTCTCCAGGTTGTGATTGAACACATGCGGTTCAGATTCCGCAATGATCTCCAGAGACTTGCGTGAGCCCTTGAAGTCAGGAGTGAGCACTTCAACTCTTATCCCGTGCACGGCTTTCTTAATGGCGTTCACCGTTTCGGCAAAGTGCCTGGCTCCGCCGTCTTCAAGATCGTCCCTGGTAACAGAGGTAAGAACCGCATAGCGGAGATTCATTCGCTTTGCAGCCTCGGCAATACGTTCAGGCTCTTCAGGGTCCGGAAGGGGCGGTCTGGCCACATTCCTCTGAATAGCACAATAGGAGCAGTTCCTGGTGCATACGGATCCCAGGATGAGGAATGTGGCGGTTCCCCTCTGGTAGCAGTGGCCGCGATTGGGGCATTTGGCCTCTGCACATACCGTATTAAGTTCAAGACTGGCAAGAATTTTCCTGACTTCTCCCGCCGAGCTGTCTCCAATGGTGGAGATCTTGAGCCATTCAGGCTTCCTTTGATGTCTCAATGAGTTCACGCCTTTCACGGGTTTCCCGGGTCAGATCCGGAAGGTCACTGGAAGAGAATGGAACCGGTTCTGTCTCTGCTGCCTTTGCAAACTCAGCATGCAGGGCTTCTGCAAGCTCCTCCTTCGTTACTTTTACGTTGAATTCCCTCACCGTTCCCACCCCCTCTGCCAGGATTTTCTGCATCTGTTCCCTGCGAACCCTTCCTGCTCCTGCTGGAAGATAATCAGCCGCCTTCGTCTGATCATTGGAAAAGAGAATGGAGCCGTGCTCGAGAAATACACCCCGGCTTCTCGCCTGAGCGCTTCCCACGAGTTTTCTGCCGTCGGAGGTTACCACTTCATGAATGCCGTGAGAGGTGAAACAGGGATTATGAATGCGCCCTGCCCCTGAGAGTTCTCTTTTGTTCAGGTTCAACCTGGCGGCAATACCCACACTTTCCAGGGCGGCAATAAGGATACCGGCAACCTTCTTCAGACTTTCACCGATCCCCCCTGCAACCAGAGGATGATCTTCCCGGGCGACAAGGGAATAGGTAAGTTCATCTCCGTGCCACACGGCCCTGCCTCCGGTGGGTCTCCTGACGATGTGATAGCCGTCGGAAAGAATTCGGTTCACGTCAGCTTCCCTGGAAGGTCTCTGAAAACGGCCTATGGAAAGACAATGGGGTTCCCATGTATAGGTTCTGAAAACCGATTCGGCATAACCGGTTTCCACCAGTTTCATGGAGCAGACATCAGCCGCCATGTTATAGAATCCGTTCCTCGCCCAGTCGCGAATGGCAAGTGTTTTCATTATCTTTCCCTTTCATGCGGAGAGGGTAATATAATCGCTCTTCTGGAACCTTGTCTGTGATTTCGTGTATAGGGGTTGTTATGAAGAATACACTTAAAACACTTCTGATCCTGGCTGCGCTTTCAACGGCCGGTGTTTACAGAGACGCAGGTCTGGGGCTTTATCCTTTCCTTAAAATGGATGTTGGTGCCAGGTCAGCTGCCCTTGGAGGAACCGGTTCGGTCAACGGGGAAGAACTCTCCATTTTCTCCAATCCGGCTCTGATAGCAGCAACTGAACCTTCTGTCTCAGTTGGTCACAATCAGTGGTACGGCTCTACCACACAGAACTTCATTGCCATAACCGGAAACCTCGGGAACAAATTCAAAGGATCCCTGGGATTCCGTTCGGTAACCACAATGGACCTTGAGTACAGAGAAAACCCCACATCCGACCCTGTAGACACATTCAATGCAATGGATTTTTCTTTCAACGGAGCCATTGCCGCCCGGATGGGTAGGTTCTACCTCGGAGCCGGCATGAAGGTCATACACGAAAAGATCTGGCTGCAGTCTTCCAACGGCTGGGCTCTGGACTTTGGTTTCGGCTACAAAGTACGGGATAATCTGCTGTTCACCGGAGCTTATCTGCATTCCGGACCTGAAGTTAACATGGCAGAGGACAGCTTCCGTTTTCCGAGAACATGGGTCTTCGGTTCCCGGTGGGATTTTTCTCTGCCCGTTGGAAACGCTTCTCTTTCCGGTCAGGTGATGCGTCCCCTGGATAACCAGACCAGAGCAGGTTTCGGTCTTGAGTACAGAGTTGTGGACTGGGCTGCGCTCAGAGGAGGATGGAAGCTTAACGACAACAGCTCGGACCTCACCGCAGGCGCAGGTCTTTCTGCTTCGGGGTGGACCTTCGACTATGCCTTCGTTCCGGGAAGCTGGTCCCTGGGAACCGCTCACAGGTTCACGCTGTCCAGATCTTTCTGATCCATGAGAATACTCCTTGTGAACGACGACGGGTTCGGGGAACCCGGCCTTACTGCCCTGGAAGAAATTTTCAGCGATCACGATACCTTCACCGTGGCTCCCCATTTTCATCACAGCGGTGCCGGAATGTCCCTAAACCTGTATTCTCCTCTGGTTGTAAGGGATTATGGAAACAGCAGATTCTCCGTGGAGGGAACACCTGTGGACTGCCTGAAGCTGGCTCTCAGCGAGCTTTGCGGCGGCAAACCGCCGGAGCTGGTCATTTCGGGAATAAACCCCGGGGCCAACGTGGCTAACAACACATGGTATTCGGGAACGGTGGCAGCAGCCACCGAGGCAGCATTCTGGCTGGTGCCTGCAATAGCCGTGAGTCAGGAGTACAGGAAGTCTCCAGACTTTTCCGAAGCAGCACGGGTTACCAGAAAGCTGGTGGATGAAGGGCTTCACAGATCGATGGAACCGGGAACGTTCCTGAATGTTAATATCCCCTCAAGCTCTCCGCGGGGATACAGGTTCACAAGAATAGGTCACTTTGCCCGGGAAATACCCTTCACCAGGGTGGGACAGGATCCGGTTTTCAGATACGGCCCGTATGAAATGCAGCCTGTGAGAGAGGAAACTGGAACCGACGTTCACGCCATTCAGGATGGATTCGTAAGCATATCTCTGCTTTCATCTGCAAGACATCACCCTTCCAACCCCGGTGAAATATCCTCATGGTGCTCCAGACAGCTCTGATCCTTCTGGGACTTACAGCCTCTCCGGACGCGGTTCATCTGGATTACAGGGTAACCGTTGAACTCAAGGCAGACGGCTCCTTTATCGAAAGAACGGGTATTTCAGTTATCCCCCTCAACGGAAGGGGTGTTCAGCGGTACTCCTCCATGAGTGTATCATACAGGGAGGGCATGGAGGAAATAGAAGTTCTGGAAGCTTCCGTTGGTCACTGGCGAGGGGGAAGAGGCTCATCTGAAGGGGAGATCAGCACAGGGCCCCACAGCATTCTCACCTCCACCAACAGACTCGAGTCGTCGCTGAGAGAATCGCTGGTTATCATGCCCGGCGTGGAAGTGGGTGATACCGTTCGAATAACCATTGAAAGAAGGATACACCAGCTCCCTCTCTCTTCCGTATACAGCTACTCCTTTTCACCGGTGATGGATGACAGCGTTGCTCATTCATCTTTTCAGATCGTGAACGAATCTGGAGTTTCGCTTTTTTCCAGCCATTCCGGAAACTATTTCTCCTTTGACAATGTTTCTCCGGCTTCCAGTCATCCGCTGGCGGCATCCGAAGACAGACGAATTTCATTTTCCACAGGTTCACCTGCCCAGCTTTCCCGTGAAGCTTCTGCAGCCCTTGACCTTCCGGAATACGGAATGTGCTCTGCCCTGGATGAAGTCATTGATCATGCAGGTACCTCCCCTGAAGCACTGAGAGCATGGGTTGCCGATAACATTAACTACACGGGATCAGACTCAGGGGTCTGGCCGGGCTGGTCTCCCCGTTCCCCGGAAGAAACCCTCCAGGACGGATCAGGTGTCTGCAGGGACAGGGCGCTGCTCCTTACATGGCTTTTAAGAAAGGCTGGCTATCAGGCCTATCCGGCTCTGGCAACCACCGGCGGAAGCACTCCTCCCGTTGTGGATGCAAGGTACTTCGACCACATGATAACCGTGTACAGAAATAATGAGGGCGAGGAATGGAAACTTCTCGACCCCACACCTAAAGGTCTGCCTTCGGGCACCGGATACAGCTTCGGTCTCAGGGGGTGTACTTATCTTCCCATGGTACCCGAAGGCTCCGGTCTTATTCAGATACCATCCGAAGGCTGGAACGATACACTGGAAATGAATCTGCAGGGAGAGTTCGACGCTGCAGAGCATCTGATAAACGGCAGGCTTGAAGCAATGGCCAGCGGAGTTTCCCTTGAGCTTGTAACCAAGCTCTACACCCAGTCCGATCCCGCTCTCGTGGAAGAGATGTTCAGAAGATTCTTCGGAGCCATGAGCTGCGATTCCGTTCAATTCACCGGCGGTGTTCTTACTATGAACGGAAGCTGGAAAGCAACCTCATCGGAAGAATACCTGCTTCTTCCCGGACTCAGGGAAATTTCCCATGGAGGAACCAGGATTGCTTCCATGCTCCTTCCCGCACCTCCCGATTCATTCAGGGTGGATGCACCTGTGGTGGAAATACTTAACCTCAGGGTCTTTATTGAAGGGGCGGCCCCTGTTCTTCCCCAGCCTGTGGAAACCAGTGGCTACACCTGTGCAACCCATTTCGAGAACGGTACCCTCATTCTCAGGGAAACAGCGGATGTAACGGACAGTAACGGCAATATTCTCGAATCTCTTCTGCTCAGGGCCGGTTCCTCCCAGAGGACGGTGATTCTCCAGTGAACACCCTGTTTTTCCTTCTCTCCCTTTCGGTGATCTCGGAGACTTCCAGGTACACATCCGTGGAAGTGAACATTGAATGGAACGGTTACGAAAAGGAGACGATGGTAAGCTACGCGGCAACCGCCGGCGACGACGGCAGATTCCTCAGAGTAACCAGGGACTATGATCCTGAATACATGGAGGTCGAACTCCTGGAGGCGGTTTACGGCTTTCCCGGTTCCCTGCGTGAAGTACCGGAATGGGCCGTGGATACGCTTACAGGAAGCGTAGGGTGGCCAAGGGCCAAGGTGGCGGCTTTTCCCGGTCTCAGGCCCGGTATGGAGATAAGATGGACCTGGAGGATAAGAGACCATGGCGTGTTTTCCAGCCGGGGACTTTTCTACACCTATATCGCAGGAGCAGAACCCGATACAATTATAGTGAGATGCGAAAACCAGGAAGGGCTTTCGTCTTTCTGCATAGGCTTCGAGGAGTCAATGGAGAACGACATAATGGTATTCAAGTCCATGAACGAGGATTACAGGGAACTCTGGCTATCCACTGCACCTGACTGGGCGGCAGTTGAATCCATTCTGCTTGGTTCTTCCAGGGAGTCCGCCCTGGAAACTCCCCCTGACCTGAGGGAGGCTTCCATAGAAGCCGGAGCTGCAGGAGCACTTCCCAGAATGCGCATATCCCGTGGAAGGGTACTTATCACTGAATCCATGCAGCTGCTTCCTTTCCCGGGAGGTGATGCAGGTTTCGCCGTTCGGCCCATACAGGAAATACTGGATACCAGAAGGGCAACACCGATGGAAGCCGCAACACTGCTCTCATCCATGTGCAGGGTCATGGGAATAGATGCCCCTGTTGTCACTGCAACCGATATACTCCCTCCAATTCCTTCCCCCCTTGGTTTTTACAGGGCTTTCGTGCTTGCGGAGGGAACGCTTGAGGAGCCATCGGAGTACCTGTCGCCTGCAGGTTGGATAGACACAAGGGACACCCTCTGGCTTCTTCTTCCCGGAGGAATTCTTGCCGAACTGCCCCCGCGTGTGGAATCCGAACACTGCAGCGAAACTTGGTCCTTCTTCCCGGATCAGGGCAGATTTGCCCTGGAGGTTACCGCTGAGGGGGGATTCGACAGAGAGCTGAGAAGACGCCTTGCCGGTCTGGAAAACCATGAGCTTCTGCTCAGGGCTTCAGAGTGGTTCAGGGCTTCTGGAATCTATTTCTATCCCGATTCAGTCAGCCTGTCAGATTTCTATGATCTTACCGAACAGGCATCAATGACCGCATCCGGTATCATGGCAGGTTCAAGGGGAACCTGGGTGGAGAGGGCTCCTTCCCTTAACTGGAACAGATCTGGAACGGTGGACAGGATCTACGAAACATCAAGGCTTTCGAACGGTCTCGTAATTCAATGAAAAAGAGCGGACTTCTTTTCCTGGCCATGCTCCTGGCAGGCATAGTCCTCCGTGTAATTGCCATGAATCAGCTGAACTGGTTCCTGGGCTCCGCCCTTCATGTTGACGAGATAACATATTCACAGGGGGATACGCCACCATTCGAAAGGCCTCCCGGCACCTATCTTCCGGCTTCCATTTCAGACGATACCATGAAGCTTAGAACTCTTTTCAGCGCAATCTCCCTTGTCCCGGCTGCTGCGTTCTATATCTTCAGGAAGAAAAACACCCGTAACTCCGTCATTGCCGGTGTGCTTGCCCTGGAGCCGACCCTGGCTTTTTCCGGACTGCAGGTTCTTCCTTCCGCACCTGCTGCGGCTTTTATTGCCCTGTCCCTATGCTCGGAAAAGCCGATTCTCAGGGGATGGCTTGCAGGCTGCGCCGCACTTTTCAGAGGCGAGCTTCTAATTCTTCTTCCGGTGTCACTGTTTTTTATCAGACCTTTCAGGAACTGGCTCAGGTCATCTGCGGGATTCACAGCTGCAGTTCTTCCTCTCATGTTTCTGAACCTTCTGTCCGGGGGACCATTCGCAGCAGGGGAGAACGGACCTTTGAATCTCTGGCTGGGAACATCGTGGGAACTGCTGTCGACACCGCCGGGAATTGAATACGAGGAACTTGTGGGAGGTGATGATTTCAAGGAGCAAGCCCTGGAAGCAATACTGTCTTCTCCCGGGAAATGGATGGTCATGGGCTTAACGAAAGCTGCAGCTTTTCTTTCGGTACCGGGTCCCGGCAGGAATCTTGAAACACCTGTTCTCATAAGGGGCAGTATTCTTGTTTTCATGCTTCCAGCCACGGCAGTGCTTTTGGCTCTGGCTCTGGCCGGATGGAAAAGGGATCATGCCTCTGCACTCTTCATGTCCGGTATTCTGGCTGCCTTCGTTTTCTTTCCCTCTGTCAGGCACCGTGCAGTCTATATGCCTGCGCTGGTTCTCATGGCTTCGAGACTAAGGTGGAAACCGGCAATACCCGCAATGGCCGCCGTTGCTTTCTTCTCTTTTTTTCTTCGGTACCCCGGTGGGGTACGCCCGGGTCTTACACAGGTGCAGCAATCCCAGAACCTGCTTGAGCAGGGCCTGTATACAGAGGCAATGGAGTACCTTGAAGAAGCAGAGGCAAGGGGTTATGAAGGAGCGGATCTGCACAACATAAAAGGTGCATGTATCGCCTCTTCCGGTGGCGAGTTCAGAGATGCCGCAGAAGAATTTTCCAGGGCTCTGGAACTGGCCCCTGAGTCACCAACTGCCTGGAAGAACATGGCGGCATTCCTCTGGAACAACGGTTACAGAGAGGGTGCCCTTTACGCTGCTGAAAAGGCCGTTTCCCTGAATTCCGCTCTGAGAACCCAGCTTAGTCCGATACTGCAAAGTCGGAACTGATCACCGGTTTGATATCCAGCAGAGGGGTCCCGTCCAGAGCGCTGAGCCCGGTGGTAAAGACCCGGTTTCCTTCTATCTTCAGAATACGGGCGGTGTCCAGACCAATGGGATTCGGTCTGTTGGGTGATCTGGAGGCCCATAGACCGATGGTCTCACCGTTAAGATGGGGGGGATGGGCC